>JAWAEV010000002.1:0-118615 GCA_038891095.1 Candidatus Altarchaeota archaeon | reverse complement strand
TGCTATTGTTATACTCGTGATAATAATTTTGATAGCAGTTTTGGGTTTTATCCAAGAATATAGAGCTGAAAAATCAATTGAAGCATTAAGAAAGTTGGCATCTCTAAAAGCAATAGTGTTGAGAGACAAACAAAAAAGAGAAATTGATGCTAAAGAAATAGTTCCTGGCGATGTAATATTCCTTGAAACAGGTGATAAAGTTCCTGCAGATGCTCGCTTGTTGGAAGCAACTAATCTACAAACTCAAGAAGCTATTCTAACTGGTGAATCCAATCCCGTGAACAAAGTTGTAACTCTATTACCAGAAAAGACTCCATTAACAGAAAGAAAGAATTTTGTTTTCTCAAGCACGATTGTTGTTTCCGGAAGGGCAAAAGCAATTGTTGTTTCTACAGGAATGCAAACAGAAATTGGAAAAATTGCAAGAATGCTCACTGAAGTAGAACAAGAGTTAACTCCTTTACAGAAAAAAATGGATGAATTAGGTGTAGTATTAAGTAAAGCTGTTGTTATTACAGCAGTTATAATATTTACCGCAGGTTTGTTATTTCATAGAGCATCTGCTTTGGATATGTTACTTGTTGCAGTAGCTCTTGCTGTTGCAGCTATTCCTGAGAGTTTATTAGCTGTAGTGACCATAGCACTTGCTATTGGAACAAGAAGGATGTTAAAGAGAAATGCTCTCATTAGAAAACTGCCAAGTGTTGAAACTCTTGGATCAACAACAGTTATATGCACTGATAAAACAGGGACTCTTACTGTTAATGAGATGACAGTTAGAAAAATTTTTGTTAATAATAGAATTATTGAGATTACAGGAGTTGGTTATGAAAAAAAAGGAAATTTTCTTTATAATGACAAAGAAATTGGGGTTGATGATGAAACAAAATTGCTATTGAAAATTGGAGCACTGAATAACAATGCTGAACTAATAAATGATAAATTAATTGGAGATCCAACAGAAGGAGCATTATTAATTAGCGCAGAAAAAGCAGGTTTAGTAAAGAAGGAGTTAGAGAGGGAATATCCTAGAATAGGTGAGATAGAATTTACAAGTGAAAGAAAACTAATGACAACAATACATTTACATAAAAATAAGAAAGTTGTTTATTCAAAAGGTGCTCCGGAAATTTTATTGGAGAAATGCACAAAGATACAGATAAAAGGAAAAATAAGGGCTCTTACTGCGAAGGATAAAAAGGAAATTTTAGAGGTAAATAAAAAATTTGCAAATGAGGCTCTCAGAGTTTTAGCTTTTGCTTACAATGTGCTTGATGAAAATCTAAATAATTTTGATGCTGACTATATAGAAAGCTCTTTAATTTTCATTGGTTTACAAGGGATGATCGACCCACCAAGAGAAGAAGTAAAAGAGGCAATTGAGAAATGCAAAAAAGCAGGGATTAGAGTTGTGATGATAACAGGTGACAATGAAATAACTGCAAAGGCTGTTGCAAGAGAGATTAACTTGCATGGAGATTCAATGACTGGAAAGCAATTGGATGAGATTGAAAATCTTGATAAGGTAATAGACGAAATTACAATATTTGCAAGAGTCAATCCAGAACATAAGATCAAGATTATTGATGCATTAAAAAAGAAAGGGCATGTTGTTGCAATGACTGGTGATGGCGTTAATGATGCACCTGCGTTGAAGAAAGCAGATATTGGAATAGCAATGGGAATTACAGGCACAGATGTTGCTAAAGAAGCATCTGATATGATTCTCTTGGATGATAATTTTGCATCTATTGTAAATGCAATTGAAGAAGGCCGTGGCGTTTATGATAATATAAGGAAGTATATTGGCTTTCTTCTTTCAGGAAATATAAGTGAAGTTCTTATAATTTTCTTTGGTATGATAATCTTTGCTTATTTGCCGTTAACAGCAACACAAATTTTGCTTATAAATTTAGTAACAGATGGCTTGCCAGCATTAGCATTAAGTAATGATCCATTTGAACCAAATGCAATGCTAAGAAAGCCAAGAAAAAAAGATGATAAAATTTATAGTGGCCTTAAAGCATTTTTAGTTTATTATCCAATAGTAATGACAATTACAGCTCTACTAATTTTTAATTTCTTTCTATCTAAAGGGACCTACCAACAAGCACAGACTGCAACTTTTCTTACAATAGGTATGTTTGAGCTTTATCAGGCATTTGCATCAAGATCAACAATCTACCCTGCACTTAATGTTGGAATTTTCAAAAATAGATTCCTTGTCTTAGCAGTTTTAAGTTCATTTAGTATTATTTCTGCTGCAATATTCATTCCAGAATTTGGGAGATTTTTAGATATGACACCAATGAGCATCGAAGAATTTTTATTCATATGTATAATATCAAGCATTGGAGCAATAACAATTGAAATTTATAAATATCTTAGCACTAAAAGGGAAAATGAAAAAAGCTATTTTTCTTGATAGAGACGGCACACTTATTGAAGAAGGTGGCTATGTTTACAGCATAGATAAAGTGAAATTTTACCCAGATGTTTTTGATGCTTTGAAAATTTTATCTAAGGAGTATATTTTTTTCATCATAACAAATCAATCAGGTATTGGTGAAGGGGTTTACACTCTAAAAGAATTTGAAATAACGAACGATTATATTATCGAGCAATTAAAGCAGAAAGATATAAGGATAGAGGGCACATACTTTTGCCCACATAAGAAAGATGATAAATGTGATTGCAGAAAACCAAGTATAAAATACATAAAAAAGATTATTTCTGAATTTAGAGAAATTTCATTAGAAGATTCATGGGTTATTGGAGACCATCCATGTGATGTTTTGATGGGCATAAATGCAGGTTGTAAAACAGCATATTTACTTACAGGCCATGGAGAAAAACACTTAAATGAATTGCAAGCGTCAGGAATAAAACCAACAATTATTGCCAAGAATTTTATGCAAGCTGCAAAAGAAATTTTAAAATACAAAGAATGAAAGTTGGAATTTTGGAATTTCAAGGTGATATTGAGGAGCATTTTATCATTACAAAAAAAGCTATAGAGAATATTAAAATTTCTGCTGAGGTAGTATTAGTTAAAAAAAATTCTGATATTAAAGAAATTTCTGCTTTGATAATTCCTGGTGGTGAGTCAACTGTAATTGGAAAATTTATTAAAGAACAAAATTTAGAAGATGAGATAAAAAAATTTGCTGAAAAAGGAAATGCAATAATGGGGACCTGCGCAGGGAGCATACTTTTGGCAAAGGAATGTAATGACAAGAGAATAAATTTACTAAGGTTGATTGACATTTCTGTAAGCAGAAATGCTTATGGTAGGCAAGTAGATAGCTTTGAAACTGAGTTAAATATAGATAGCATTGGAAAATTCCACTGCATTTTCATAAGAGCGCCAGTTATAGAAAAAATTTCAGATAAAGTAAAGGTTCTTGCATCTTTCAGAGGAAAACCAATTTTTGTGCAACAAGGAAATATTTTGGCTTTAACATTTCATCCTGAGCTAACTAATGACACAAGAGTTCATGAATATTTTCTGAAATTGATATAATTTAAGATTTTATCTAGTATAGCACCAATCTCCTGTCATTATTGCTAACTCTTTCACAAATGTTTGAATCTTTCTTTGCTTCTGCTTCTGCTACTGCAGAATAATCTTAATCATTTTATCGCAGCTTTATTATCATTCCCCTAAAATATTAATCCCTACTAAAAATGTGAGGTTTATTAGAAATTTGTTTTAGACTTGTATTTATTTTAGTCTATAGTAATATTATATCTCCTAATGAAGGAAGGAATAATAACTAACATATGAACAGAAAAATTCTCAAAACTCTTGGATTTAGAAAAAATTGGATTTATGAGGTTATAGCAACAACAACTGATGGAAAGCAAAAAAATGCTGCTCCAATTGGCATTTGGACAAAAAATTTTTCAGATGTGGAAATGGAAATTTATAAAAATTCCAAAACCTACAAAAATATTTTGCTGACAAATGAACTTGTTGTGAATTTTTTTGATGATATAAAAATTTTCTACAGATCAATTTATGAAAAAAATAAACTGAAGTATAAAAAAGCAAGAAAAGTTTGTGCTCCTGTTTTAAGAGAAGCTAAATCATGGCTTGAGTTGAAAATTAAGATGAAAAAAGAAATTAATGGAAAGACTAAGTTTATTTCTGACATAGTTTCATATAACATAAATGAAAAAAAATTAAAGTTGTTTAACAGAGCAGAGGCATTGACATTAGAGTCGTTGATAAAAGCAACAAAAATACCTTTTAGGGGAGGAGACATAAATGAAAATTTAAGAATCATAAAGAAAGTTGCTCCGAATTCAAAGTATGAGAAAATCATAGAGAAAATTTTAAGATGATTTAAAAATAAAATAAAAATTTAGATGGAAGTAGAAATATTGTTTAAATGAAATCTATTTTCTTCCTCTAAAAACAGCACTACTTATTACTGAAAATCTATCTTTTCTTCCAAAGTCGTAATATAGTCTTTGGGTTAGTGATCCTGCAGGATAGTTTGTTTTTTCTTGAATCATTATTAACTCGGTAACGACTAAAAGAAATTCTACTGTAAACTCTCCAACCTTATCAAGTTCTTTAAATTCTTCGGCATGTTCAGATCTATAGACCTGTAATTTAGGGGGATAATACTCTATAGGTTTGATTAAATCAAATATTCTAAGTAAATGATCTCTCAACTTAAATGTTAGTCTTGAGTTAAATGCTTGCTTAACATATAATTCAACTATGAGGTGTACATGTTTTGGTGTTCTAAATCTTTTGTTAGGTTCTTTAAACCAAACTCTAAAATCGTAAGGAGATTCTCTCTTTTTACCTCTAGAAACCAAAATTTTTATACCTTCCTTCGTTGTATGAATTAGTTCATACTTCACGATATAAATAGGTAAACATTTTTATAAATATGTTATCCCTACTTATATGGACAAATACTTATTAATAAGTATTACTACACATGGAAATGACAAAAATTAAATTAACTATTACGATAGATAGTAAAGTTCTCGAAGAATTTAGAGAGGTATGTAAGAACAATGATATTAAAATGTCAACGAAGATAAATAGTTTGATAATGGAATGGATCAAAAAGAATGCTATAGGAAATGAAAGAAATAACAGATAAAGATTATAAGGAATTTGTAAAAACTCATAAAGAGGTAATAATAGAGGATATTGAAATTCCTATAGGTGAAAAAAGAGATATTGAAAAACTACAACCTAATGAATTCAAACTTGAATGCACTACAATTTGGTCCTTTCCAAAAAGAGGTGACTGGGCAACTCATAGAGGCAACTATAGAGGTAATTGGCCTCCCCAATTAGTGAGAAATATCCTAATGAGATACTCAAAAAAAGATGAATTAGTTTTAGATCAGATGGTTGGAAGCGGAACAACTCTAGTAGAATGTAAATTACTTGGTAGGAATGGTATTGGTGTTGACATAAACAAAGATGCGATAATGTTAACGAGAGATAGATTAAACTTTAGTTTTAATACGCTAACAGATTTTCATAAGACAACTCAAAGAACTTTTGTTGGTGATGCTAGAAATTTAGATCTAATAGAAGATGAATCAATAGATTTAATAGCAACTCATCCACCGTATGCTAATATTATTAATTATTCTAAAAATTTAAAAAAGCATGTTGAAGGTGATCTATCTTATGTTAAAAGTATTGACGAATTCGTTAATGAAATGGGAAAAATTGCTAGAGAATCCTACAGAGTTTTAAAACCAGACAAATATTGTGCAATCCTCATAGGGGATACTAGAAGTAATAAGCATTTTGTCCCAATAGCATTTAGGATTATGCAATCGTTTTTGGATGTTGGTTTTATCTTAAAAGAGGACATTATAAAACATCAATGGCAATGCAAAACAACTCCTTTTTGGTCTGAAAAGTCTAAAAAATTTAACTTTCTTTTAATAATGCATGAACATCTTTTTATTTTTAGAAAGCCAAAGAAAGATGAAAAGAAAATTAAATTTAAGGATAGTATGAAATGGTGGTAGATGAAAATACAAATTATAACACCTTCAAGATTACATTTTGGTTTTTTTAACTTTTATGAGTTTACTTCGGCAGGAGTTGCAATAGAAAAGCCAAATTTTTTTATTGAAGTTGAAAAATCAAAAAAACTTAAAGTTGAAGGTTTTGCAAGAGAAAGAGCAAGAAGGTATGCAAAAATTTTTTTGAAAAAATTTAATCTAAGCGAGATGGTTAAAATTCAAGTAAAAGAAGAAATTCCAGAACATGTTGGTTTAGGTTCAGGAACTCAACTTGCATTAGGTATTGGAACTGCAATTTCAGAATTATTTGGGTTAAATTTAAGCACTGAAGAAATTGCTAATATAGCAAAAAGGGGTAAAATTTCAAAAGTTGGAACTCTCGCATTTAAATATGGTGGTTTTGTTATTGATGATGAAAAAATTTTCAATTGTAAGTTACCTGATAGTTGGATTTGGCTTATTACAATTCCAAAAAATCAAAGAGGTTTAAGTGGCAAGAAAGAGGACGTTGCATTTAAAAAGCTACCATGTATTTCAGAAAAATATAGAGAGAAACTGAGAATGGTAAAAGAAAAGATGATAAATAGTCTGATTGAAAAAGATATTTTTTCTTTTGGAAAAGCAATTAATGAACTTGACATTGAAAATGGGAAAGTTTTTTCAAAATTTCAGAATGGGGTTTATATTAGCAAAGATGTTGAGAATGGAATAAAAATTTTATTAGAAAATGGTGCATTTACTGCAGGACAAAGCTCTTGGGGACCTGGATTTTATGGATTAGTTGATAAGAAGAAAAAAGCGATTGAAATTCAAAAAAAGCTAAGGTCTTTTTTTTGTGAGGAAGCAGATACTTTTATAACAAAAACAAATAATAAAGGTGCTAAAATAAGATGGTTAGAACATTAGGTATTGACCCTGGAACAAAGAGTATGGATTTATGTGGTTTAGAAAATGGAAAAGTTTTTTATGAAAAATCAATTCCAACTGAAAAAGTTGCAAAAAATCCTTCACTTATAATAGACGCAACAAAAGATGCTTTTCCTTTGGATTTAATTGCTGGGCCATCAGGATATGGAGTTGAATTGACTCATATAGAAAAAATTCCAATTGAGAAATTTGAGGGTTGGTATTACAACTATATCTTGCTAACAACTAAGGAAGAAATTGAAAATGCTATAAAAAAGAGTATATTTGGTGCAATGGTTTATTATGCAATGACTCAAAGTGCTATTGTGATGAAAAAGGAAAAATGGCCAGTTGTTTATATTCCTGGAGTTATAAATTTACCAACAGTTCCAGAGTATAGAAAAATTAATAAGATGGATATGGGAACAGCAGATAAAATGTGTGTCGCTGTTTTAGCAACTTATAAACAAGCTAAAAGACTTTCAATTCCTTATGAAGAGGTTTCATTCATTTTAGTAGAGATGGGTTTTGGGTATAATGCTGTTCTTGGTGTAGAGAATGGTAGAATAGTTGATGGTATTGGCGGCACAACATTTCCTGGAATTGGATTTTTGACAGCATCTGCATTGGATTTTGAGTTAGTTCAAATTGTTAAAAATTGGTGTAAAGAAGATCTCTTTTCTGGAGGAGTTGCCTCTATAACAGGAACTTTAAATGAAGAAGAATTTGTTAAAAATGTAAATGAAGATGAAAAATCAAAATTGGCATGGAATGCTCTATTTGATGGAATTGAAAAAGCAGTTCTATCAATGTTAGCATCAGTAAAAAAACCAAGAGAAATTCTTTTTTCTGGAAGACTAACAAGATTAAAAGATGTTAGAAGTGAACTTAAAAAAAGACTTTCAAAATATGCTGATGTAAGAGAAGTTGGTTTTCTTGAAAATTCTAAAAAAACAAAAGAGACTGCTCAAGGCTATGGTATAGTTGCAGATGGTTTAGCCAATGGAAAATTTTCTAAACTTATAGAATGGATGAAAATTAAAGAAGCAAAAGGGACATGCATAGACTATATTAAACATCCAAAATTCTCTGATGTTAGGAAAAAATTTGTTCCTTTTAGGTTTTGAAATTATTAGTGAAGAAATTTATATGCGAACTACAAAATCCCTACTGCTTTTGGTAGATTCATCTGCTATGTCAATTGCAATTTCTTTACCTGTTCTATTTAGATATAGTGCAGTTAACCATAATGTTATTATGGGTTGAAGTACAAAAAGTATAAACAAGATAACAAAAGCAAAAAATATAATTGATAAAATTGTGCCGATATATCCTTTGGACATCAATAAAAAAAGTGGGAATAAGAGGACATCTCGCAAGAACATATTTAAAATCTCAAAAATTACCGATATTGCAACAAGTAGAATTAAAACTGAAAGTTTATTATTCATGAAAACCAGATATGCTTTTTTTACTCCATCAAATGGACCAAGATCATCTATGACAATTGCCTGTGGCATAAGAACTAAAAGTAATCTCAAGATAAGTAGGTATAATACAAAAAGTAAAATCCCCAAAACCAAGAGTAATAATCCAACTCCAACGGAATTTAAAACAAAAAAACTAATAAGCCCTGGAATTAAAAAAATTAGACCTAATAACTGGAAAAATAAGATGAGAATTGCAGCAAAAAATAAACTTAGAAATTTTTTCTTTCCATAAAATAGCATATCTCCTAATTTTGTTTTTCCTTTTTGCATTGCTTCTTTTGTCATTCCGACTGCTCCTGCTAAAAAGAAAGAATTAACAATTAATGCAAAAAACAAAAATAGCAATAGAAGAAACAATAGGATGAATATTACTTCTTGAATTAAACTAATATATGAAAAGTCTTGGGAATACACGCCCTCATAGAAGCTAATTAAAGTATTGCCTAAAAATGATAATGAGAGTAATATAAAAATTATCCCAAGAAAAAATAGAGAAAATGCATTTAAAACAAATGCTAAACCTATGATTTTGTTTTTTTTCCAAATTTCAAACCCATTAGTTAAAATTGCTTCTATACTTTGCCTGTTCATTTTAAATTTTCGTTCTTTCAGAGTACAGCTTAGCAAACCATAAATTTGTGAGTGGAGATACAACAAATATTGAAATTAATACATATAGTATAAATAAGAAGATAAATGCTATCAATACTCCGAAAATTAAGCTTGATCTTATTGCATTAAGATTCATTATAATTGCTTCATAAGATAATGGAATGGAAGGCAAAGTGAAAGCTAATATTGCTATAAAGAGTATAAAGGCAAGGATTAGTGCTACTATGGTAGAGATAGTTTCTATAAATCTATTAAAAAAAAATAACAGAAGAAAGGATAACTTATTCTCCTTGATAAATTTAAATCCTTTTTTTATTCCATCTGATACATTAGTATCACTAATAACAATTGTATATGGAATTGGAGTAAAGAGGATGGAGACTGCAAAAAGATAAAGATAGGTTAAGTTAATTCCCGTGAAACCATGTATGAATAAAAAAGCTATAGCTGGAATACCTAAAAGCAGAAGAATAAGATTGAAAAAAAACAATTTTAAGAATTTTTTCTTTCCATAAAGCAACATATCTTGCAAATTAGTATTTCCTTTCATTAAAATTTCTTTTGCCATTCCAATCGCTCCTGCAGTAAAAAATGAATTCGACAGAAGATATATAATTATACCTATGAGAACAACAAAAATTATAAGGAGAATTGAAGAAAGCTCACGTCCTTGAAAAATCGCAAAAATTATGAGTAGAAAAAGTATTACACCTAATAGAACAGTTACGAGAAAATTGCATAAAAATGGGATACATAGTATGAGATTTTTTCTCCAAAGTTTATAGCCATCTCTCATTATATCCTCTACTGAGCTATTCATTTTGCTTTTTATTATTTATATTTATTGGAGTAAGACTATAAAAACTTTATTTTCCAGAGATAATTTTCATAACATCGTTGTTCTTCAGAATATTGTCTTTACCTAATTTTCTTTTTGTTCTACAATCTACTGCAGCAATAAACTTTTCTCCAATTTCTGTATGAATTTTAAAAGCTAAATCTAAAGTTGTTGAGCCCTCCGGCATAAGATAAGCGTCAGGCAGGATATTTCCCTTTTGGTCAGTTAATTTATTTTCATTCTCAACTGGGTACACAACAATTCTTTTTAGAATTGAGAAAATTGCTGTGTTTATGCATTCTTGCACACCTGTTGAATTATATTTTTCTAAAATTTTTTTAATTATGCTTAGGGCTTTAACTTGTTTTTCATCTAAGCTTTTTACTATTTGGAAGGTACTCTCACCAGGAATATAATCTATCATCCCATGAATTTGTGCTTGTCTTAATGCTAATTCAGCTTCGGAACATGTTGGTATCATTCTATAAAGTTCCTTCAATTTTTCGAAATTTCCTTTATTATCAATATCAACTCTATTTGCTGAAATTAAAATTGGTTTTGAAATTTTCCTTAGTTTTATTGAAAGCTCTCTTAGCTCGTAATCTGAGAAATCTGTCTTTTCTTCAAAGTTAAGGTCAAATAGGGCTTTTTTTATATGCCATTCATTTATACTTAAACCAGAAAGCACCTCAGTGAATTCTTTAATTAAATTTTTGTTCTCATATTTTACTTTCCTTGCTATGTTGTTCCAATTTTTTTTAACTATTGCAAAAAACCATTCATCTATTTCCTCCTCCAAAAATTTTATATCCTGCTCAGGATCATAACCCTCAGTTGGCTCGCCTTTTTCATTTGTTTTGCCAGATATATCAACTATATGGATTAGAACATCTGCTCTCCTTAGATCATCAAGAAATTTATTTCCTAAGCCCTTGCCAAGATGTGCTCCTGGGACTAAACCAGCAACATCAATTATCTTTACTGGAATGAATCTATTACCATTGATACATAAAGAATTTTGTGGATTACATTTGACATTGAATTCTTTGCAGACACATTTAGCCTTAGCATATGCAATACCAACATTTGCATTTATTGTTGTAAATGGAAAATTTGCTATCTCAACTTCAGCTAAAGTTGCTGCTTTAAAAAATGTGCTTTTTCCCACATTTGGTTTTCCAACTATTCCAATTTCCATTTTATTTAGTTGCGATATAGAACATTACCATAAATAATAAAAGAACGGATAACATTACAGCAAAGATAAAAATTCCTGTTTCTGGATTTCTTTCTAAATTGAAAAAATATAGCATGCCTTCATTTGTGCCAATAACAATATGTTGGCCTATTGCTGAAAATGATGAAATTTTTTCATTTGTTTCATAACTCCAAGATATCTTACCTTTTTCATCCATAATAAAAATTTTATTATCAATTGTCAATGCAAAAATGTTATCATTTGCAAATGCCACTAATGTTATGCTACTTTTCAAATTTTTCTTCCATTTTAGATTTCCATTGAATTCAAATAGGTAAAGGTTACCTTTTTTTGAACCAGCAATTATTTTTCTATCTGAAATAGCAATTGCCCCAATCGTTTCATTTAATTTCGAAGAAAATTCAAGACCTTTATTAACAGTATAAAACTCAAGAGCATCATTGCCTAAGGACAATACAACCCATTGAGCATATATTGTGGCAGTTCTTATATAACTCTTTGGTCGATGCATTATTCTTAAATTTCCGTTTTCGTCAAATAGATATATTCCCTTATCTGAGACTGCGATTATGTTATTCTCAAATTCACTTACTGTAATTATATATGCATCAAGTTTTCTCTTAAAAATTTCATTTCCTTCTATGTCAAAAAGGTAAAGCTCACCATTCATTAGGCCAATAATTATTTTATCTTTTGAAAGATGAATTGAGTTTTCATAACCAACCCATGAATCAATTTCTTTTTTCCATTGTAGAACACCATCACTTAGAAGGTAAATGTTTCGTGTTGTTGCAACAAGAATTTTGTTATCGTAAATTGCAACTTTTTTTATTTCTTCATCCTCAAGAGTATAGTTCCATAAATTTTGACCTCTTTTACTAAAAAATGAAATTTTTTCAGAAAAACAAACCACTATGAAATTTTCATTCTGTTTCAAGCAAAGAATTTCTTCTTTAAATTTATTGGACCACATTAGCGGTATATCCACTGAACTACATGCAATTGCAATTAAAGCCAGTAATATTATTGAATTTTTCCACATTGCATTAAGTAAATTATATACTCTTTGTGATATTATATAACAAGATGGAGTTAACTAAGGAGTATTTTGAAGATATTGAAGAAAAAGATAAGGATCTGAATACATTCATCGTCTTGGACAAGGAAGGCATTGCAAGAAAGGATATTGCAAAAAAAGGAAAGTTAGAAAATTTTTTAATTGCTGTGAAGTCAAATATTTGTGTTGAAAATTTGCTAACTACAGCAGCATCAAAGACATTAGAGAACTATATTGCACCATATGATGCTTTTGTTATTGAAAAAATAAAGTTGGCCTCAGGAAAAATTGTTGGTATGACAAATATGGATGAATTTGCTTGTGGAGCTTCAGGAGAGACATCTTATTATGGACCAACAGATAACCCTTCAGCAAAAGGTTTTGTTCCAGGAGGTTCATCCTCTGGCTCAGCAGCTGCTGTTGCAGCTGGATTTGTTGATTTAGCCCTTGGTTCAGACACTGGAGGCTCAATAAGGGTGCCTGCTTCTCATTGTGGAGTTGTTGGCTTTAAGCCAACATATGGTCTAGTTTCTCGTTATGGATTAATTGACTTGGCAATGTCTTTAGACCATATTGGACCTTTAGCAAGAAATGTAAAAGATGCTGCTTTATTGTTAGAAGTTATTTCTGGCTATGATTCAAGAGATGAAACATCTTTGAATCTACCTCCGAAATTTTATCAATTTTCAGAAAATTTAGATCCATCACTATCTGAGGTTAAGATAGGTTATGCAAAAGAATTTGACGAACTTATAATTGATTCTGGGATAAAGAGAATAATTAATAAGGCGTTGGATAAATTCTCATCAGAAGGTGCTGAAATTTTAGATGTTTCATTGCCAAATTTAGCAATTTCTGTTCCTACATATTACTTGAATGTCTATGTTGAATTTTTTTCTGCAACTCGTAGATATGATGGTAGGAGATATGGCTATAAAATTGAAGATGTTTGTGGCGAAGAAGTTTTAAGAAGGATTCTTCTTGGAAGTTATATCTCACAAAAAGAGCATTCAGGAAGATTTTACAGAAAAGCACTACAAGCAAGAACTCTTATAAGGAATGAGCTAAATAATGCTCTAAAAAATGTTGATGTTCTTGCATCTCCAACTACTCCAAAGTTACCACATAAGCTAGGAACAAAAATTTCTCCAAAAGCTATGTATGCATATGACATGTTCACAATTCCTGCAGATTTAGCAGGAGTGCCTGCTGGAGTTGTGCCTGCTGGAAAAGTTAATTCCATTCCAGTTGGACTACAAATAATTGGCAAAGCTTTAGAAGATCAAAAAGTGCTTAATGTTATGTATGGTTTTGAAAATGCCAGCTCTACCATTGAAACAAATTAAACTCTCATAAAGTACTTTTGCTGTGTCTATGCTATAAGTGAAATTCTCTTATTTTCTTCTCTTCTTTCCTTTAATTATTAGAAATTTGCATGAAATACTCACTTTAACTTTATGAGATTATTTTTTCTTAAAAAGACAATATTAAATTATGGTTCTTGAAGCAATGATTAGGGCAGAAGATGCTGAAAATTTTCCAGAGAGGATGTTGCTTGTTGGTTTTTTTTATGCATCTCTTGGCTTATTACTTGCTGAACTTTTCTTTGGAAGTTATTCAAGTCTTTCTGCAATTTTCATAACAACAATCCCTTTGATAATTATAATCTATGATGTAATGAAAATTGAAGAAACTAAAGATCTAAAACTTTGGAAAGAAACATCAAGGTTAAGAGAGCACGAAAGGGCAATTTTTCTCTTTATATTTCTTTTTTTGGGGATGACAATTGCTTATGGCTTTTGGTTTACTTTGCTTCCAAAAGAAATAGGTGAGAATCTTTTTTCATTTCAAATAGAAATTTTAAAATCAATAACAAAAAAACCTGTGGGATATGCAACCCATAACATAAATGAAGTGTATAGTATTATAAGCAATAATCTGATTGTTCTTTTTGCATGCATCTTATTCTCTTTTTTATATGGAGCTGGCGCTATTTTTATATTAACTCTGAATGCCTCTGTAGTTGGAATTGCGATTGGTGATCTCGTGAGAAATTCCATAGCTATGTATGCAGGAAAAAGTGATATAGAGTTCCTCTCACAATATTTCAGCTCATTTTCAATGAGTTTTTGCTTTGTGATTGCACATGGAATTTTGGAGATGGTTGGTTATTTTTCTGGAGCTTTGGCTGGTGGCATAATTTCATTTGCTGTCATAAATCATGATTTTAGGAGCAAAGATTTTTTGAGAATTGTAATTGATTCTGTAGATTTAATTCTCTTGTCTATTCTCTTGATAATAATAGCCGGGTTTGTCGAAGTTTATATAACCCCATTAATATGCTAAATCCTTGAATAATTTTTGATTTTTGAAAATAAAGTTATAATTTAAAAAGAAAAAAGCGGGAGAATTTAGAGAATTGCTTGATTTAGCAGGATATTTAGGTATTCTGTAAAATGGATAAAAAAATTTGTGCACATATTTTTGTTTCAGGGATTGTGCAGGGAGTTTTTTTCAGAGCAAACACAAAAGAGAAAGCTAAGGAATTAAATTTAAAAGGTTGGGTTAAAAACTTGCCAGATGGTAGAGTTGAAATTCTTGCTGAAGGTGATAAAGAAAAAATTCAAAAGTTAATAGATTGGTGTTGGAAAGGCCCAGAACTTGCAAAGGTTGAGGATGTTATTGTATCTTACAAAAAATTTTCTGGAAAATTTGAGGACTTTGAA
Source organism: Candidatus Altarchaeota archaeon (assembly GCA_038891095.1). Lineage (GTDB taxonomy): Archaea > Altiarchaeota > Altiarchaeia > IMC4 > QMZM01 > JAWAEV01. The sequence goes on along the minus strand of JAWAEV010000002.1, from coordinate 103,752 downwards.
ATTTTGCGTTGAGAAAATGAAACATACTGAAAGTTCTGGAGGAGTAGTTATTAATAAGAAGGGCCTTGTTCTTGTTGTAAATCAGCTTGGCACTTCGTGGTCATTACCAAAAGGACATATCGAGAAGGGTGAAGATAAAATCTCAGCAGCAAAAAGAGAGATTTATGAAGAAACGGGAATAAGAGATTTAGAGCTTGTTAAGGAGCTTGGTAGCTATCAGCGCTATAAAATAGGAAAATATGGTGATGAAGATAAAAGTGAAATAAAAACTATACACATGTTTCTCTTTAGAACTAATGATGAAGAGTTAAATCCAAAAGACCCTGAAAATCCAATTGCTTTGTGGATTGAGAAAGAAAAAGTTCCAAGCTTGCTGACACATAAAAAAGACAAAGAATTTTTTATGAAAATTATGAATGAACTTTCATATTCTGAGTAGGCCTTGCAGCATAACCCTAAAAAATTTTAATTTATTAAATCTAAATTCTATTCTCTAAACCATATTTATATGCCATGGAAAAGGAAAGTAAAGAAACTAAAGATAAGGATTCAGAAAGCCAAAAAGTAGCGCAGAAAAAGAAATGGAAAGCAAAAAAAACTGAGAAAGAAGTTTCTAAACCAACAGAGAAAGTAGCAAAACACTTAGTTAGAATTTCAGGGACTGTGCTAAGTGGTGATAAGGAAATATCAATGGCAATTTCAGCTATTCCAGGAATTGGACCAAGAGTTTCAAAAGTAATCGCAAAAATTTTAGGATTTGAAGGTAGAAAACTTGGAAATTTATCAGAAGAAGAAATTGATAAACTTGAAAAAACAATTGAGTCATTAGATAAATCTCTCCCATCATGGATGCTCAACAGAAGGAATAGCTATGATAAAGGTACAACACATTTGGTTGGTCCTGATCTTGAATTTTCAAGAAGAGAGGATATAAATTTACAGAAGAAAATAAAGTCTTACAGAGGTATAAGACATATTTTAGGCCAACCTGTGAGAGGTCAAAGAACAAGAACATCATTTAGAAAAGGAGCTACAGTTGGTGTTGTTAGAAAGAAGGAAATGAAACCTGCAAAAAAAGAAGAATCAGGAGAGAAAAAGAAGGAAAAGTAAAAACTTGAAAAATGGGAGATCCAAAAAAATTAAGGAAAAAATACTCTAGGCCACCACATTTATGGAAAAGGGAGAGAATAGCTGAAGAGAAGGAATTAAAGATGAGGTATGGACTCAAAAATATGAGGGAAATTTGGAGAGCAAAAGCGATATTAGGGAAATTTAGAAAAATGGCAAAAGCTTTGCTTGATGTAACAGGCAAAGAAAAAGAGAAAAATGAATTGTTATCAAGCATAAGAAAGTTCGGTATAGATGTGAAAAATTTAGATGATGTTCTTGCATTAAAAGTTGAAAATTTGTTGGATAGACGCCTACAAACAATTCTCCATAAGAAAGGCTTAGCAAAAACTATAAAACAAGCTAGGCAATTTATTGTTCATGGTCATGTTCTTATAAATGAGAAAGTTGTTAACATTCCAAGTTATCTCGTTCTTAAAGATGAAGAAGATAAAATAAATTTAAAGCCAAAGGTGATGAAAGTTGAAGAAGCAAACAAGTGAAGAAAAAGTAGAGGGTAATGAGAATAACAAAGAAGTAAAGGGTAAAAAAGGTAAAAAAGAAAGCTCTGAGAAGGTCAAAAAAGAGAAGGCAGTAGAAAAAAAAGAAAAACTTGTTGAAGAAGCAAAAAAAGAAGAAGAAAAACAAGAGAAGAAAGATGAGAAAAAAGAGAAAGAAACTGCAGAAGAAGTAAAAAAAGAGGATAAAGAGAAAGAACAGAAAAAAAAGAAGGCGGACATTTGGGGAATATTATATATATACTCATCAAAAAACAACACAATTTTACATGCCACTGATATTACTGGCTCAGAAACAATAAGCATAAAATCCGGTGGCCAAATGGTTAAAGCTCAAAGAGATAAACCAACACCATATGCTGCGATGCAAGCAGGTATGAAAATAGCAGAAGAACTAAAAGAGAAAGGCATTACAAAGGTTCATGTTAAAGTGAGGGCTCCTGGCGGTTATACAGGTTCTATGTACCCTGGTAAAGGAGCACAAGCGGCAATTCGCGCTATAGCCCGCTGGGGAATTCAAATTGGTAGCATTGAAGATGTAACACCTGTTGCATATGGCTATGGTTGCAGACCCAAGGGAGGTAAACATGGAAGGACGGTTTAATGAAAATGGAAGTTAAAGTTATTGAAGATACAAAGGATAAAATAAAATTTAGAATTTATGATATTGATTTAGCATTAGCTAATGCTTTGCGAAGAATTATAATCTCTGAAGTTCCGGTAATGGCAATTGAAACTGTAACATTTGAGGAAAATTCATCAGTTTTGAATGATGAAATTTTAGCTCATAGACTTGGACTAATTCCATTAAAAACAGATTTAAAAACATATAATTTTGTTGATGAATGCAGTTGCAATTTAAAAGGCTGCGCAAAGTGCACTGCAAAATTAGCAGTAGATTTCAAAGGACCTGGAACATTATATTCTAAAAATTTAAAATCAAGTGACCCAAAGATAGTACCGGTTTATGATAGCATACCAATTGTTAAACTGACTGAGCATCAAAGTGTGAAATTTGAGGCTGATGCTATCTTAGGTATAGGAAAAGATAATGCTAAGTGGCAATGTGCCTTAGCTTCATACGAAATAAAAAAAGATTGTATTGAGTTTTTTGTTGAATCATATGGGCAATTAACTCCAAAAGAAATTTTAGAGAAAGCATTTGAAATTTTTGAAAAAAAACTCTCGCAAATTAAAAAACTAAAATTATAAGGGTAACCCTCAAATTGCGGGGGTTCCCGAGTGGTCAAAGGGGCACGGTTGAGGTCCGTGTGGCATAGGCCTACGCGAGTTCGAATCTCGTCCCCCGCAAGTCCTTTCTTTAAAAAAGAAAGGCAATTTATATTCAATTCAAATTTCGCATCTATCCTTTCAATTGAGTAAAAAACTGAAAAGTTAGTTGATAAAAATATAAGGATAAGCTCTTGCAGTTGAGAAAAATGATGCATGACTTAATAAATGATGCAATAACAGCAATAAGGAACGCTGAAAGAGTTGGTAAGTCAGAATGTATTGTAAAGCCAACATCAAAGCTTTTAATTGAAATACTGAAAATTTTTCAGAGGGAAGGCTACATAGGAGAATTTGAAGTAATTTCTGACAGAAAAGGGGGTAGCATAAGAATAGAATTGAAAAAGAAAATTCATGATTGTGGTGTGATAAAACCAAGATATGCTACAAAAAAGGAAGAATTCACAAAATGGGAGAAAAGATATTTACCAGCGAAAGATTTTGGTATCATAATTTTGACAACTCCAAAAGGAGTTATGACACATAAAGAAGCAATTCTAAATGGCACTGGTGGGAGACTTTTAGCATATGTCTATTAGAATGGAAAAAAAAGATAACAAAACAAAAGCTAAAGGTATAGAAATTCAGATTAACATTCCAAAAGGAGTTGAAGTTAAATTAGAGAATAATAAAATTTTTGTTAAGGGAGAAAAAGGTGAATTAAAAAAGGAATTAAATTCATTGATAAAAGTTGAAAAGATAAATTCTGATGGAGAAAAAGTGATCATAAAGGCAGATTCAGATAGAAAGAAAATTAGGGCTATTGCAGGTACAACAGAGGCAGATATAAAAAATATGATAAAAGGTGTCTCACAAGGAGTAACTTATAAGTTGAGAGTTGTTTATTCTCACTTTCCAATTAATTTGAAGATACAAGGTGATACTCTGCTCATTGAAAACTTTCTTGGAGAGAAATATCCAAGAAAAGCAAAAATTTTAGAGGGAGTTACAGTTAACATAAAAGGTAGAGATTTAGAACTTTATGGCATTGATAAAGAGAAGGTTGCTCAAACAGCTGCAAATATTGAAAGTGCAACTGCAATAAAAAATTTTGATCCAAGAGTTTTTCAGGATGGAATTTACATTTATGAAAAAGATGGTAAATCTCTTTTAGAGCAATAAAATGTCAAGAGAAAAGAAAGCTAATCAAAAGGGAGAGAAATTTATCAGAGAAGTACAAAAAAAAGAAAGTGAAAAAAAAGCTCAAGCTAAGAGAAAAAAGACTAAGAAGACCTTAGAAAAAGAGGAAAAAGAGAAGAAAAAGATAAAAGAGAAAGCAGAAGAAAAAGTAATAAGCGAGGAGAAAAAAATTACTGAGGAAAAAAAAGTAGAAAAATTAGAAGAAGAGAAAAAGGAAAAGCCAATCGAGAAAATAAAATTCTATGAAAGCAAGGAAATAAGCATAAAGAGAAAAAAGAAGCCAAAATTCAGAAGAGAAGAGCTCTGTAAGTTGAAAAGATTAAAGGATGTATGGCGAAGACCTCGTGGTAAAGATTCAAAAGTAAGAAAAGGTAAACGAGGTAAGAGTAAATCACCTAAGATAGGCTACAAAAATCCTGAGAAAATTCGAGGCCTAATAAAAGGTTATAAAGCAAAAATTGTCCATAATGTAAAAGAATTGATGCAGTTAAATCCAAAAGAAGAAGCGGCTATAATCGCCAAACAAGTTGGAAGAAAGAAAAGAAATGAAATTATTAGAGAAGCTAACAAACTTATGATCACAATTTTAAACCCAAGAAAAGGAGAAATTTAAAATGAATTTATCATTACAAAGAAAATTAGCAGCAAAAATTTTAAAAGTTGGTATTAATAGAATTTATATTTCACCAGAAAAGAAAGAGGAAGTTTCAAAGGCAATAACAAGAGATGATATAAGAGCTTTGATAAAAGATGGTTTAATTTCAGTTAGAAAAGAAAAGGGTACGAGCAGAGTTAGAGTAAGGAAAATTAAAGAGCAGAAAAGGAAAGGTAGGAGAAAAGGCCATGGAAGCAGAAAAGGTAAAAAAGGTGCAAGAACACCAAGAAAAGAAATTTGGATCTCTAAAGTTCGCGCATTGAGAGATGAATTAAAAAAATTGAAAAAAGAGGGAAAAATTGATAGAAAGGAGTATAGAAAGCTCTATAGACAAATTAAAGGAAATATATTTAAGTCAAGAAGACACTTAAGAGAAAGTTTAAGTGCTAAATAAAAATGGCATATAATGCAAGATATAAAGTTGATTATAGAAGAAAAAGAGAAGGCAAAACAAATTATAAAAAAAGGCTCGGGCTTTTGAAATCAGGTAAGAGTAGATTAGTTGTGAGAAAATCAAATAGGTATATCACAGCACAAATTGTTGATTATAATGCTGAAGGGGATAAAGTTGTATTAACAACACGCTCATCTGAGCTTAAAAAATTTAATTGGAGATTTTCAATGAAAAATACTCCTGCTGCATATCTAACCGGCCTTATAATTGGATATAAAGCAAAGGCAAAAGATATAAAATCAGCAATTTTAGATATTGGACTTCAAAAATCAACAAAGGGTTCTTGTATATATTCCTTGGTAAAAGGGGCAATTGATGCTGGACTTGAAATTCCTGTAGGTGAAGAGATTTTTCCAGATGAAGATCGAATTACAGGTAAGGTAATTTCGGATTATAGAAAGAATGATGAGATAATGAAAAATTTTGAAGAAACAAAAAATTTAATAGAAGAAAAGCTAAGTAATAAAAATGGAGGATAAAGCTAATATCGAAGAAATTGGTGATGAAACAATAATAGAGAAGAGAATTGATTTAGATTCATGGGTACCAAAAACTAAACTTGGGGTTTTAGTAAAGAGTGGTGAAATTAAGACAATTCATGAAGTACTCCTAAGGCCTGAACCCATAAAAGAGGTTGAAATTGTTGATAAATTGCTCCCTGATTTAAAGGAGGAAATTCTTTCTGTTAGTAGAGTCCAAAGAGTAACTGACTCTGGGAGAAGAACAAAATTTAGAATTGTTGTCGTTGTTGGGAATGAAAATGGCTATGTTGGGGTCGGCTCTGCAAAAGGTAAAGAAGCAGGTCCCACAATAAGAAAGGCTATAGATAATGCAAAGAAAAATATAAAGGAAGTAAAACGCGGTTGTGGAAGTTGGGAATGCTCATGTAAGCTACCACACACCGTTCCATTTAGAGTTGTTGGTGATGCAGGTAGTGTAAGGGTTATCTTAATGCCAGCTCCTCGTGGCACAGGACTTGTTGCAGGAGCAATTGCAAGAAAAGTTTTAAATTTAGCAGGTATAAAAGATGTTTATTCTTACACTCAAGGCTTCACACGATCAAATATAAATTTTGCAAAAGCAACTGTAAATGCATTAGAAAATACAAACAAAATTAAATTAACAGGAGAAGAAATTGAAAAACTAAAGATATTTTCTGGTGCAGTTGCTAAAACTTAAAATGGTTGAAAAAAAGAAAAGAATTGCTGTTATAAGAGTTAGAGGTAAAGTGCATGTAAGAAAGGAAATAGCAGATACACTAAAAAAATTAAAGCTAACTAAGCCAAACCACTGTGTTATAGTTGATTCAAGAGATAGCTATATGGGTATGATAAAAAAAGTTAAAGACTATGTGACTTATGGCGAAATCTCACAAAAAACAATGGAAAAGTTGATAAGAGAGCGAGGACTTCTTGAGGGTAATAAAAAGATAACTGAGGACTATATAAAAAAGAATAAAAAATTTAAAAGTATAGAAGAATTTGTTAAGGCATTCATGGAATTTAAAGCAGAATTAAAAGATATTAACCTAAAGGGAGTTTTCCGCTTAGAACCACCAAAGAAAGGTTATGAGAGGAAAGGGATAAAGCTGCCTTTCTCAAAAGGTGGTGCTCTTGGCTATAGAAGCGATAAGATAAATTCATTGATAGAAAGAATGCTATGAAGCTATGAAAGATGGCACATAAAGATAGAAAGATAAGGAAAAAACGGGGCTCAAAAACTTGTGGTTGGGGAGGGAGAAAAAAACACAGAGGTTCAGGAACTCGCGGCGGAGTTGGTATGGGTGGCAGTAAAAAACAAAAATGGTCATTTGTCTCAAAATATATGCCAAATTACTTTGGAAGACATGGATTTAAAAGGCCAAGAAAGGTTATAAAAGAAGAAAAGATAATAAATTTAAGCGATTTAGAAGAAAATTTCGAAAGATTTCTTAATGAAGGAAAAATAATCAAAAAGGATGATGGCTATTATATAAATCTAAAAGATTTGGGTTATGATAAACTTTTAGGTAAAGGAAAAATTTCAAAGCCTTTAATTGTTAAAGTTGATTCATATTCAAAAAAAGCTCTGAACAAGTTAATGGAGGTAAAAGGTAAAATTGAATCTGGAATTTCTCAGACCAACACTTAAGTATATACCTGAGGTAAAGCATCCTAAACGGCATGTTCCATTTAAAGAGAAATTACTATGGACTTCTCTTGTGTTAATTTTATTTTTTATAATGGGAACAATTTATCCAATAAAAGTTTCTGAGGCAAAACTACCATTACAATATCAACAATTGACAATGATTTTTGCTTCTTCACTTGGCTCAATAATTTCTGCCGGAATTGGACCAATAGTTACTGCTTCGATAATACTTCAACTGTTAATTGGCTCAAAAATTGTTGAGTTAGATATAAGCAAAGCAGAAAACAGAGCTTTATTTCAAGGAACACAAAAAATTTTAACTATCTTACTTTCATTTTTTGAAGCTGCTGCAATTGTCTATGGTTTTAGGCTTTCGGCAGATATTGTTGAAAATTTAGATGGCACTAGAAGCTATGTATTTTCACATCCATTAGTTGAATTAACAATTTTGCAAATAGCCTTAGGATCAATTTTTCTTATGTATATGGATGAGATAGTCTCAAAATGGGGCATTGGCTCTGGAATAAGTTTATTTATTGCTGGTGGTGTTGCACAGCATATAATCACTGCATCACTTAACTTTATGAAAAGTGAAACTGGTGAATTTTATGGAAGAATTCCTCTTTTCCTTGGGTACATAATTAGTGGGTATATAGACTTAGGAGTTATTATGATACTCTTCCCAATAATAGCAACAATAGTCGTCTTCCTTATTGTTGTCTATGCCGAAGCTATGAGATTAGAAATTCCTTTGTCTTATGGCGGCATTCGTGGCATAGGTGGCAGATATCCACTAAAATTTTTATATGTTTCAAATATTCCTGTAATTTTAACTTCTGCACTTTTAGCAAATGTTACAATGGTTGCACATTTTGTTGGAGTTGATATTAATGCCCCATCTACAGCTGAGATGACAGCATTTCAAAGAGTTATGCACACAGTTGCATATTATGTTACCTTAGGAAATTTAAACAATATCGTTCCTGAAAGTTTAACTGATATCTTCTCTGGTCAAATTCCGAGAATTTTTACTTTTGAAATTTTCTTGCATTTAATAATCTATTTCTTTATATTTGTCGGACTTTGTATTTTATTTGGTAAATTTTGGGTTGAAACAACAGGCTTAGGAGCAGAGCAAATTGCAGAACAAATTCAAAATGCAGGAATGCAAATTCCAGGATTTAGAAGAGATAAAAGAATTGTTGAAAAAGTTTTAAATAGGTATATACCTCAAATTACCATAATAAGCTCATTTGCAGTTGGTCTTTTAGCTTTTGGCGCAGATCTTCTTGGGGCATTAGGCTCAGGTACAGGAATTTTGCTGACTGTTGGGATTATATATAGGCTATATGAGGATATTCAAAGGGAGCAAATGAGCGAAATGCATCCAGCATTCAGGAAATTTATGGGTAAAATATGAAAACTCCTGATTTAAAGCCAAGGGAAATTTCTCTAAGCAAAAACTATGTGAATAAAATTCTTGGAATGAACTTCTCTGCAGAAGAAATAAAAAGACATCTTGAGAGAATGCGCTTTGGTGCAGAAATTCTTAATGAAGATAAATTAAAAGTGTTAATTCCTGCATATAGAGCAGATATTCTACACCAAATAGATTTAGTCGAAGACATTGCAATTTCATATGGGTATAATAAATTTCAACCTTTGGAGCCAAAACTCTTGACTTATGGCTCAGCCAATGAGCTCGAAAATTTTTCAAAATATGTAAGGGAGGTTATGCTTGGCTTAGGTTTTCAAGAAGTTACAACTTTAATATTAACAAATAAAAGAGAACTATTCCTTAAGATGAATATTCCAGAGCAAGAAGTTACAGAAACCTCTAATTCAGTATCTGCTGAAAATTCTGTTGCTCGAAATTGGCTTTTACCTTCTCTTATGAAAATTTTAGAGCACAATAAGAGTCGTGAATATCCACAAAAAATTTTTGAAGTAGGTGAATGCATATCATCAAAAGGTGAAACACTAAGGAAAATTTCTGCTGTTATCGCTCACTCAAAGGCAAATTTTTCTGAGATTAAAGCAATTTCTTTTGGACTTTTAAGCTCCTTAGGAATTGAATATGAAAAATTAAAGATTGAAAAATTTTCTCATGGTAGTTTTATAGAGGGTAGATGCGCATCTCTGAAATTTGGTTTTTTCGGGGAGTTAAATCCAAAAGTTCTTGAGGAATTTTCAATTGAAATACCAGCAACAGCATTTGAGTTTGATCTTCTGGAAATTTTTAAAGAGATAAAGAAAAAAAATTTATATAAGGATTAGTAAAAATCGCACATATGGAATCAAAAGAGAGGCATACTCTTAGGAAACTCATTAGAGAGTTAAAAGAAAAACAAGGTAGACACACTGAGCTTATATCAATCTACATTCCTGCAGGTTATGATATAAATAATGTTATCTCACAACTTTTACAAGAACAAGGAACAGCAAGTAATATAAAATCAAAGACAACAAGAAAAAATGTTATGGATGCCCTTGAAAGAGCAATTCAACATTTAAGACTATTTAAACAAACCCCAAAAAATGGTTTAATTGTATTTTGTGGAAATGTTTCTGAGAGAGAGGGAGTTCAAGAGATAAGAATATGGTCTTTAGAGCCACCGGAACCAATAAAGATAAAAATTTATCAATGTGATCAAAATTTTTTAACTCAGCCATTGGAGGATTTAATCACACCTAAGGATGTCTATGGTTTAATTGCAATTGATAATAAAACTGGCACAGTTGCACTTTTGAAAGGAGATAATTATACGATAATAAAGAGTGCAACATCTTACTATCATGGAAAACATCGAGCTGGCGGTCAATCACACAGAAGATTTGAGAGAATTATAGAAGAGGAATCTCACAGGTTTAAAGAAAAAATTGGTAATTATGCAAATGAAGCGTTCCTGCCATTAAAAGATGAAATTAAAGGAATAATAATTGGTGGCCCTGCAAGCACAAAAGATTCATTTATTGAAGGTCCATACTTAAATCATGAATTAAAAAAGAAAATTATTGGGGTGAAAGATATAACATATACTGATGAATCAGGTATTAGAGAGCTTATTGAAAAATCAAAAGATCTTTTAAAAGAGGTTGAGATGATAAGACAAAAGGAACTTATGCAAAATTTTCTAAAAAAATTAGTTTCTGGTAGTAATGATGTTGTCTATGGTAATGATATTCAAAAAGCTCTTGAAATTGGTGCTGTTTCCCATCTTTTGCTCTCTGAAAACCTGCCAGATAAAGAGATAGAGGAACTATTTGAGAAAGCAAAAGCAATTGGTGCAGAAGTTGAAATTTTACAAGATGACTTCGAAGAAGGTTTCCAATTATGGAACACATTTGCTGGAAAGGCTGCATTATTGAGGTTTAAAATTTAAATTCATTTTTTTTGAGTTTAAAGAAAGGTAGATATAATTAAAACATCAATAAGTTCGAATTTAAGTCCTTCGGTTCTTTTTCGCCAGCGTTTTTCTTTCCAAAAGAAAAAGGCTGCTAAATTTTTCTTAATTTTACTTTTATTTTACAGAGTATAATTATTCACTATGGAAAACAAAATTGCAATCTTATTTATGATTTTAATTTCAGTTATTGCAAATGCTCAAACAAATTGCACAATTGAATTAAAGGATTTATCTTATGGTATTCATATTGTGACTGAAAATTGTAAAAGCATTGGTACTTTTTCAATTGGTGGAATTTTCAATGGTAGTTGGGAAAAGCTAACTTTCTTCTATCCAAACACTTGGCATGGTACATACATAACAGTAAAAGTTGATAATGCTATATATTCAAATTCTATTCCTACAGATGCTATCCCTCTTGATAATTTTTTCAAAGAGAGTTATCTTTCGCCTGATGCTAAAGAGATAACCTTTGTATGGGATTTACCAGAAGAAATTCTCATTGAAGAAAAATTTCAACTCATAGAGAACGGAACGATAATAAAATTAAAAGCAAAAAACTATGGAAATTCTGCCAAGGAAATTGCTTTTAGAATACATTTTGATACAATGCTTTCTGATAATGATGGAGCACCAATTTACATTCCGGGAGATGGTCTAATAACAAATGAGAAAACATATCAGAATATTTATTTCCAATATTGGAAAGCATATAATAGAAAGGAAAACCCAACAATTGTCTCTCAAGGAATTTTTTCTGAAGAAAAAAATTTAACAATTCCTAAAAAGCTTATAATTTCAAACTGGAGAAAAAGTGTTTATTCTCTTTGGGATTATAAAACAGATAAAGATGTTTCAATACTTGGCGACTCTGCAGTAATTCTTTACTTTGAAGAGAGAAATTTAAAACCTTCAGAGGAGTTTAGCATAGCGACATTTTATGGTAGAGGTGAGGAAATTCTTCCGGAAAAAAAATTTGGGATAGTTGAAATTACAACAGATAAAGTAAGGTATTGTCCAGATGAGAATGTTAATCTTTTTGTTGATATTCTCAGTAGAGAGGGAGAACATTCAGGTAAAATTTTACTTAGAATAGAAAATTCTACTGGGAATGAAATTTTTTCAGAAGTTAAAGAAACTGGAAAAGTTTTTGAAAATTCAATAAAAACTCTTCAATTTAATTTAAGAGCCCCTAAAACAGGATATCCTTTAATTGCAGAAATTAAACTCTTTGAGAATGAAAAAGAGATCGACAGAAAAGAGAAAATTAATGTTTTGAATTTAAGGACAGATTGTGCAAAAGTTTTTGAAACTAACTATACGCTCTTAATTTTGATTCTACTGGCTGCAATTTTTGTATTAATAGCAATTTACTACATAAAAAAGCCTAAAGAGCTAATTTTCAAAAAAGTAAGAAAGAAGGATACGATAAAGATTATTCTCCTAAATGAAACTGATAAAGCTCTTGAGAATGTTCTCATAACTGATACAATACCTGAAAATTCAGAAGTGAAAATTTTAACTTTTGGTGTTTTAAGAATCGGAAATTTGCTAAGTTGGAAAATTGAAAGTTTAAAACCAAAAGAGAGAGCAATTATTGAATATAAAATTCTTTCTCAATACACAGAGCCATTACAAAAAGCGAAATTAAAATTTAACTCGCAAGAGATTGAATCAGAAATGCAAGATGAATTTTTATAGAGAAAAAGCAAAATAAATTTAATGGTTGGGTTTTTATATATAAAGTATTATAATATTTACATAATTTTTATTTTTAAATAAAAGAAAAAAATAATTAACATAAAAAAGTGAGGTGACGAATAAAAAATGAAAAAAGGAATTTTTGTTGTGATCTCTGTGCTTGCTTTGATTTGGGGAGTAATTTTTGTAAGTTCTTTAAATGGTAGTGTTGGAAGTTATCCCATAGAGACGGTTCTATCAAGTATTTCAGGAAACTATAGATATGTTTTAGGTTATATTGATGGTAGCTGGAAATTTTATGCTGCAGATGCCCCAGGAGTTTCAACTTTGAAAAATATGAGCCCAATTTATGGTTATTGGATTTATGTGAATAAAACAGGTGGGGTAAATTTGACTATTAATGGAACTCTACTAACAAACACAACATGGCATCTTAGAGAGGGTTGGAATTTAATAGGATATCCATCAATTACAACTATAGATGTTGCAACGGCCCTTAGTAATATTTCAGGAAATTACAGATATGTTTTAGGTTATATTAATGGTGGCTGGAAATTTTATGCTGTAGATGCCCCAGGAGTTTCAACTTTGAAAAATTTAACTCCAGGTTATGGTTACTGGATTTATGTTAATAAAACCGGTGGGGTCAATTTAACCATCTAAAAAACAAAAAGTATTTAAATACAAAAAACAAAGAAATAAAATAATAAAAATAAATAAGGAGGATAAAAATGGAAAGCATAAAAAGGAATTTTTGGGTTTTTGGATTTGTTTTTTTAATGTTGATATTTGGAGTAAGCCTCGTAAATGCACAAGAGAACACACAAGTTTATTATGGCTTTGCTTATATTGGTGGTGTTTCTGCACCAGATGGAACACATGTTGAAGTTTATAGTGGCTCAGGTGAATTTCTTGCTGATTGGAATATTTCTGGGGGGGCTGGTAATTATTCATTAACTATTATCGTAACAAATGAGACAAATCCATCAGATAATAAAGCAGTAAACGGAGAGAATTTAACTTTTAAGTTAAATGGTGTTGTTGCTTACACACCTGCTCCGGGAAGTGAGACAATTACAGCAGTTTATGGAGGCCAACCAGTTATTAAAGGAAATGTTGATATCAACACAACACCTTCATGTACAGATGGTGTTAAGAATAGAGATGAAGAGATGGTTGATTGTGGTGGGAGTTATTGTATCCCTTGTCTTAGACTAACTTTATATCCAGAAACAACATACTCAGCACCACATACAGAGACATTCACCTCAGATTATGACTTAGTTAATGGCTCAGGTGTTTTTACATTATATGTTAACAACACGGGTTACCATGATGTGTATAATATAGAGCTAACACCTGCAACATGCAACTTTACTGTAAGTTTAAGTGAAGATAATATTTCAGTTCTACAAGGTACTCATAGAGGTGATAGCACATTAGGAGGAGGAGGTTTTGCAATAACAGTGAATAAAACATTTACAGATCTTCCATATGGGGATTATTATTGTAATATAACAGTTAGTTCAGGTAACACCTCAAGCAATGTATTTTATATGAAAATAACAGTTAGTTCATCAGTAACACCAACAACTTATATAAGGAGGAAGTATTTCTCTCTTTCATACACACCTGAAAGACCATCAGCAGGTGAATGCATAAAACTCTTAGTGAAAGATAAGACAACTGGTGATCCTGTGAAAGAAGCAGATGTTGATGTCTATCTTAACGGAATAAAGATGTTCTATGGATTAACAGGCTCAGATGGAACATTTGAGTTTTGTCCAACAAAACCTGGAAGCTATACTGTTGAAGTTGATAAAACAAGATATAGACAAGAAATTCTTAGTATAACAGTTGCTACTGGGGCAGTAACAACAACTGTTCCAACAATAGTTGTGACAACAACATTGCCACCAATTCCAACAACTCCAGAAGAAGAATTAGAAGTAACAACTCCTATCGAAACAACAAAGATAGTAACAACAACTAAGGAAGAAGTCAAAACAACAACTCCTGTCCAAATAACAACAACTCCAACGCCAGTAACAACCTTGCCACAAGCTCAGCCAAGAGGAATGGATACAACTTGGTTGATAATTGTTGTGCTGGTAATTATCATAGTGGCAGTTGTTTATTTAGTGACAAAAAAGAAAGAAGTAGTACCTGAGAAAAAGAAGAAGGAGACAAAATCTGAATAACTTATCTTTTTTCTCTTTTTTTCTTTTATTTTTTAATTTTATTTCTCTATTATTACTGTTGTTTTTTTACTTTTATGGCAACAAATTCAGAAATCTCCAAGCTAATAAAGAAAATTTCAAAGGCATCTGGCAAAACGGAATCAGAAATTCAGCAGATGATTGAAAAGAGAAAAGAAGCAACACATGGATTACTTTCAGATTATGGCGCTTTGTATGCAATTGCAAAGGAATTTAGTGTTCCTATTGAAGATGATAAAGATTTGAAATGCTCAAAAATTTCTGAAATCTCTCCAGATAAGTTATGCAATGTGGTTGCAAGAATAGCTGCAATATATCCTAAAAAAGAATTTAAAAGAAAGGATGGCACTTCTGGAAAATTTTCATCTATTCTTTTAATGGATGATTCTGGACAATGTAGACTTGTGCTATGGAATGAGGCTTCTGAGCTAATAAATAAAGTCAAAAAGGGGGATACTTTGATGATAAGAAATGTTAACTGCAAGACAAATTTATCTGGAAATCTTGAATTACATGCTACTTCACTAACACATTTTACAATAAATCCAAAGATAGATTTTGAGATTCCTAAACTAATAGAAGAAATTAAAAAGATTAGTGATATAAAAATAGATGAACAAAATATAAATGTCATTTGTAGAGTTTCATCTTATAGAGAACCAACAGAGTTTAGCAGAGAGGACGGCTCCTCTGGACTAAGAGCTTCTTTTATTGCTGAGGATGAAACAGGCAGTATAAGAGTTGTTCTTTGGGGAGAAAATGCAAAAACAGAAATTAAAAGAGGGGATATTGTTAAGATAGAGAATGCTTATTCTAAGGAAGGTTTAAATCAAGAAGTTGAACTACATGTTGGAAATCTTGGGAGAATTTTTAAGACAGAAGATAGGCTAAATCTTCCTGAATTGCCAGATGAAAAGGAAAGAATTTTAAAAATAAATGAGATAGCTCCTAACTTAGTAAATTTTACAACTTTTGCACGAGTTTTGAATATATTTCAAAAAAGACCTTATGCTAATGGAAATTTTGCTTCGCTAATAGTTGCTGATACAACTGGCTCAATAAGAGCAGTTCTATGGGATGAGAAATCAAATATAGTTGATGAATTGAAAAAAGGAGATGCATTGAAATTCGAGAATGTATATTCAAGAGCTAACCTAAACAACGAGCCAGAAATTCATGTTGGAAAATTTTCAGATGTTTCAGTAATAGCAGATATAACTTTACCAAAAATTGAGGAAATTGAAAAAATTCTGATAAAGGAAAAGAATATTGCTGATCTCAACGCGGGAGATAGATATGTGAAAATTAAAGGTAGAATTGTTGATATTCACACAGATAAAAAGCTAACATATATGACATGCCCAAATTGCAATAGAAAAATTCAAAACCTTGGCTTAGGATGGTACTGCGATATTTGCCAAGAAGATGTTGAACCTCAACCAAATTTAATTCTTTCTTTTACTATTGAAGATGACACGGGAAGCATAAGGGCAGTTTCATTTAGAGAACAAGCTGAAAAAATTCTTGGAGTTGATATTGAGGATGTGATGAATATTATTGGTGAAGCTAAAGATGAGTTAGCACCAATAAGAAAATTGAAAGATGAAATTTTAAATACAGAAATTTCTCTTATAGGGAGAGTTCGCTATAGCACCTTCTCTGATAGACTTGAATTCTTAGTTTCAAGTGTTGAATAAAATGGGGACATACGCCGTTGCAGATTACTTTCTGTATATTTTAATTCTCATTGTAGTTTACTGGTTTTTCATTAAATTTATTCTCCCAAAAATAAATATTGATAAAAAATTTCTTTTGGCAATTCTGCCTTTTATTTTTTTCGGAGTTTTTGTAAGAGTTTTAGCAGACATTTCTTTTTTTCAGATGAGCAAACTATGGAGCATCACTCCAGGAGTTTATATTCTTGCATTTACCATTGCTGTCATTTCGATAATTTTTGGTAGAAAAATTGAAGAACTCATAAGAGTTGAGTATTGGTTTCTGCCTTTCATTGTCGGATCAATTTTCTCTGTATATTTGCTTTTTCTACTTTTACCGTATTTTAAATTTCCCGAAAGAATGCTACATCCTCTACTGCTAACTTTTTCAATTACCTTTCTTATTTTTTTCATATCTTATATAGCAAAGATAAAAATTTACCAAAAAATTGAAAACCTATCAGTTGTGTTTGCACATTTATTGGATGCTAGCTCAACTTTCATTGCTTACAATTTTTTTGGTTTTGGCGAGGAGCATATTCTTACGCAATATTTTATAACATTGGCAGGAAATAATGCTGGGATAATGATACCGATAAAGCTGCTGTTAGTACTTTTGTTTTTGTATTTCCTTGAGAAATATGAAAAAAAAGAAAAACAAAAAGTAATCAAACTATTGATATTTATCCTTGGGATAGGGCCAGGATTAAGAAATACTATTTTACCTTCATTGCTTTTTTAATAATTCTGAATTATTTACACTCAAAACAACTAATGATAGTAATGATAGTAATTGACTATGATAAATGATAAGATTTTATGACATGAGAACTGCTAGAGTTGTTGTTTTGTTCTGTATTTATACTATGAATCTTACAAAAATCAATAAGGGTTTTTTCCAGTATCTTCCATATTTGATAATAAGAATGAGTGTGCTTTATCTCTTCATTTAGTATATCTATCCTACCAAGAAAAACCTACAAATATTCAATTATATACCAAACAGTTAATTATGAAGGTGTGGATGTGGGATATTTAAAAAAATTTAAAACCATTCTTCATAATAAAATCACTGATGTTACAAAATCCCAAGGCATATTTGAGAGAATGTTGATATTAGTACTCTGCACATTCAAACTGCAGGTACATCTTTTGTAGAAATTTCTTTCGTTGGTTTAAAAGATGTTGATACACCTGAAAATATAATCATGTAGACTATTAGGCTTCAAACAATAAAATAGTTTTTATAAAAAATGGATCAGAAAAAAATTTTATGGTTTAAAAAACCTTCGAATAGGTTTGTTTTATATTACTCTTTTTTACGTTTTGATTATAGAGCATATAGCAGGCGTGACATTGAGGCTATAAAGAATGCTCCTTTGCCTTTCACAATTATTCTTCTGGTTATCATACTATCTCTATTCATTATTTACTTTTATTCAGTATTTATTGCTAATGAAAAACCACATATATTCTGGGAAGGAGCACTCTTGGGAGGAAACTGCCTATACCTTTAGTTATTTTGGCGATATAAAACACGTTCCTAAAAACTTTTATGCATATGTTATAACTGTAGGGGGTTGAGCTTATTAGAGGGTCTTCACAAAAATATCTAAGGAAATCCCATTTTCGCAGATTACAGATGTAAAAATCTCGCAGAAATTTTTAGAAAGATTACTTGGAATTTATGAATTACATATTCAGACATCGTGTTCTAGAGCTGAAGAATCTGAAATTTCGTTTCTTGGTATTGAAGATCCTTACACAACAAAGAATATAATATTGGAATATGCTATGAAATCTAAAAGCATTAAGTGAAAATTTTTATTAGATACGAATTTAAACGCTATATATAATTTTTATATCTAAATTCTCAATTTCTATTTCATATAATTTGAAAAATGGGGAAAAGAACTAAACCGAGGGCTGGCTCATTACAATTTAAGCCAAGAAAGAGAGCAAAAAAAGAGACACCTAGAATTAGGAAGTGGCAAAAAACAAATGATGTAAAACCATTAGGCTTTGCAGGCTATAAAGCAGGTATGACACATGTAATGTTAAAAGACAATAGAAAACGCTCAACAACCTCTGGCCTAAATGTTTTTAGTGCTGTGACGGTTTTAGAAACTCCGCCAATGTTAATTGCAGGAATTAGAGCATATTATGATGGTTATAACGGTAAGGAAACATTAACTGATGTATTTGCTTTTCAGGGTAACAAAAAAATTTCAAACGAGAAAATTGAAAAGAAGTTAAGGGAAATGGAAAACTCAATTGATAAAATTTCAGATATAACTTTAATAGCACATACACAACCAAAACTGACTTCTATTGGAAAGAAAAAACCAGACATTATGGAAATTGCAATTGGTGGCAGCATAAAAGATAAATTTAATTATGCAAAAGAAAAACTTGGGAAAGAAATTTCCATAAGGGAGATTTTCAATGAAAAATCTTTTGTTGATGTAACTGCTGTGACAAAAGGTAAAGGATTTCAAGGGGTTGTAAAAAGGCATGGTACAATAATATTGCCAAGAAAATCAGGAAAAGGAATAAGACATTTAGGCACTGGAGGAGCATGGACACCACATAGAAAGTTATGGAGAGAACCATTACCAGGAAAATTAGGTTATCACACAAGAACAGAATACAACAAAATTTTATTAAAAATAGGGGATAACCCAGATGATGTAAATCCAAAAGGTGGCTTTCTTAGATATGGAGTCATAAAGAATGAGTATGTTTTGCTAAAAGGCACTGCCCCTGGTCCAGCTAAAAGATTAGTAAGGTTAACACTTCCTAGAAGACCTCAAGAAAAAGACTTTGCTAATTTTGATATACTTGAAATAAATTTAGATTCAAAGCAATAAAGTGGTTGCGGTTTATTCAATAGATGGTAAGATAAAGGAGGAAATTAAGTTGCCGAATATTTTTAGTACAGGGTATAGACCAGATTTAATTCAAAGAGCAGTTGTTGCATTTCAGTCTAAGAAAAGGCAAAAGTATGCAACTTCAGAGGAAGCTGGAATGAGAACATCAGCTGCATATTTTGGAAGAAGAAGAAAAGTCTATAGAACTACAATAAATAGAGGAATTTCAAGATTACCAAGAGAAAAGACAGGTGGTGGAGGTTTAGGTAAGGTAAGGAGAGTGCCACAATCTGTTAAAGGAAGGAAAGCTCATCCGCCAAAAGTTGAGAAAATTTATGAAAAAAAGATAAACAAAAAAGAATATACTCTTGCTTTAAAATCTGCAATTGCTGCTCTCGCAAATAAAGAGTTAGCTGAGAAGCGAGGTCATAAAATTTCAAAATTGAAAGATCTACCAATTGTTGTTGAAGATTCTTTTGAGAAAATAGCAAAAACAAAAGATGTCTTAAAATTTTTGAACTCCATCAACTTAGGGGAAGAATTGCTAAGAGCAGAAAAAAGAAAAGTTAGATCTGGTAAAGGAAAAATGCGTGGTAGGAGATATAAAAGGAAAAAGTCATTACTTTTAGTTGTAAGTTCAGATTCAAATGTTTTGAAAAGTAGTAAAAATATTCCAGGTATAGATGCCATAAAAGTTGATGATCTTAATATTGAGCTATTAGCACCAGGAACTCATGCTGGGAGGTTAAGCTTATGGACAAAAAGTGCTATTGAAAGAGTTGAAGATCTATTTAAAAAAGAGGAAAAATAATTTAAAATGCAACCAGACGAAATTTTACTTTATCCATTGATGGGAGAAAAAGCAACAACTCTAAGAGAAAGGGAAAATAAATTAACTTTTGTAATAAACAAAAAAGCAACAAGAAAAGAGGTTAAAGAAGCTGTTGAAAAACTTTATAATGTTAAAGTTCTGAAAGTAAATATTATCATAAGTCCAAATGGTGAAAAAAAAGCACATGTTAAACTATCAAAAGAATTTTCAGCAGAGGAGATAGCATCGAAATTTGGTGTGATTTAAAATGGGGAAGAGACTAAGACAACAAAGACGTGGGCGTGGAGGCCCAAGGTATAGAGCAGTAACACATAAAGCTAAAGGACTAATAAGTTATCCTGACATTAAAATAACAAATGAAGGTAAAATAGGTGGCCAAGTCTTAGAAATTCTTCATGATCCAATAAGATCTGCACCTATAGCAAAAGTTTTACTTGAAGATTTTAATGAAATTTTTTTAATTGCTCCAGAAGGAATGAAAAAAGGTCAATGGATTGAAATTGGTAGTGATGCTGAAATTAAGGAAGGCAATGTCTTGCCTTTAAGGAAAATTCCTGAAGGCACTTTCATCTACAATATTGAAAAATTGCCGGGAGATAATGGTAAATTTGTTCGTGCAAGTGGTACATCTGCGCAGGTTATATCGCATGATGTAAAGCAAAATGTAACATATGTTGTTTTTCCATCAAAGAAAACAGTTAAAATAAATAGCAATTCAAGAGCAACAATTGGTAAAGTTGCTGGAGGTGGCAGAATAGAAAAACCATTTGTTAAAGCGGGTGAAACATTTTATAAATATAAAGCAATAAATAAAGTTTTTCCAATGGTTAGAGGAGTTGCAAAAAATCCAGTTGATCATCCACATGGTGGTGGCGGTCATAAACATGTTGGTAGACCAACATCAGTTTCAAGAGACACTCCTCCTGGAAGAAAAGTTGGACATTTAGCTCCAAAAAGAACAGGTAAGAAGAAGAAGTAAAAATGGCAAGGATATTTGAATATAGAGGTTATAAACTTGATGAACTAAAGAAGATGTCATTAGAAGAGTTAGCAAAGGTAATGCCATCAAGAATAAGAAGATCTCTAAGGAGGGGTTTTACAGAGCAACAAAAAAAATTACTTGAGGAGATAAAGAAGAATAGAAAAATTTTGGATCAAGGAGGAACGGCAAAAATTATAAAAACCCATTGTAGAGATATGCCAATTTTACCAGAGATGGTTGGTATGAAGTTCAGAGTTTATAATGGTAAAGAATTTGTTATTGTTGAAGTTCTTCCAGAAATGTTAGGTCACTATCTTGGAGAATTTTCAATAACAGTTAAACCTGTTAAACATTCCGCTCCAGGTGTTGGCGCAACACGCTCATCCTTGTTTGTCCCAATAAAATAAAATGGAGATTGACTATGCTTATATTCCAAAAGAAGAGAAAGTTAAAATTGCAAGAGCTATGGGTAGAGATTTGGATATCTCTCTTAAAAATGCAGTTATTGTCTGCGAGAGAATTAAAGGAATGGAATTACAAAAAGCAAAAAATTTGCTAAGTGATGTTATCTCCCTAAAAAGAGCAATTCCTTTTAGAAGATTTAAAAAGAATATTGCTCACAAAAAAGGCCTAGGCAAAGATGCAATTGCAAAATATCCAAAAAAAGCAGCATTTGAAATACTAAAAATTTTAAATAACTTAGAGAAAAATTCTGAATACAAGGGACTTAACACTGAAAAGTTGAAGATAATCAATGCTGTAACTCTAAAAGGGATTTCGAGAGTTAAGAGAAAACCAAAGGGTAGATATCAAAGAAGGGTAAGCCAACTTGTGAATATTCAAATTACTGCTAAAGAAGCTTAGAATGGCAATTACAAAATATTTCATCCAGGAGGGTAAAATAAGGTCTGAAATTGAAAATTTTCTTAAGAAAGAGTTAGATTCTGCTGGTTATTCTGGAATGAATATACAAAAAACATTACTTTCAACTAGAGTTACATTATATGTTGAAAAGCCCCCACTTGTTATAGGAAAAAAAGGTAAGAGGATAGATAAGTTAACTCAAATTTTAAAAGAGAAATACAATATTGAAAATCCTTCTGTAGATGTGCAAAAAGTAGAAAATCCAACTTTGGATCCAAATATCATAGCAAGAAGAATAGTTTCTGCACTTGAGAAAGGGATGAACAGAAGGAGAGTTGTCTATAAAGCAATAAGAGCAATTATGAATGCAGGCGCACAAGGAGTTGAGATTATATTAGCAGGAAAAATTATTGGAAAAGGTGGTAGGGCAAGAGCAGAAAAATATTCTGAAGGTTATATGAAAAAGGCAGGTGATTCAACAAAACTTGTAAGAATTGGTACAAAACAGGCATATCTAAAAGCAGGTGTTATTGGAGTTACAGTAAAAATAGTGCCTCCTGATGTTGAATTTCCAGATAGATTTAAAGTTAAAGAAATTAGCAAGACTGAAGAAACAAAAGAAAAAGAACAAGAAACTAAAGATGTCAAAGCAGAAGAATCTAATGAAAAAACTGATGAACATAAAGATAAAGAAGTGAAAAAGAAGAAGTCAAAAAAGGAAAAAGAGAAAAAATCTGAAAATATTAGTGATGATAATAGCAAAAAAGAGGATACCTGATTTTATTTATATACCCCTAATTAGATTAATTAATATAGAAAATACAAATGGCAATATTAAGATATAAAGAAATTTTAGATATGAGCTCTGAAGATCTTGAAGCACATCTTTCTGAGTTGAGAAGAGATTTGATGAAAATTCGTGGTGTGATTGCTTCTGGTGGAGTTCCTGAAGATGCAGGAAAAGTTAGAGCTATAAAAAGAACAATCGCAAGAATTTTAACACATAAAAAAATTTCTGAGAATAAAATTTCTAAGGAGAGATGATCTGTCAAAAGTGTGGACTTCCAAAGGAGTTATGCGTTTGTGAAGAGATTTCAAGAGAGGAGCAGAAGATTAGAGTTAGAGTTGATAAAAGGAGATATGGAAAAGTTGTGACAATTGTAGATGGCTTCCAGAATGTAGATATAGATAAGATAGCTACAGAACTAAAGAAAAAACTTGCTTGTGGAGGCACATCAAAAAACGGACAAATAGAGCTGCAAGGAGACCACTCGCATAAAGTTAAAGATGTTCTCGTTAGCATAGGATTTTCTGAAAATTCAATCAGTGTTCTTTAAGATATGATAACTCCATGGAATGTTTTGAGGCATGAAATTATCGGCTTAGAGGCAGAAATCATTGAGGCAACACATAATGGCTATAAATGCAAAGGAGTTATTATAGATGAAACAAGAAACACAATAAAATTAAAAACAGAAAAAGGAAAAAAAATTTTGCCAAAAAATTGCATTGTTCTTAAGTTAAAACTCCCTTCTGGTGCGGAAGTTAAAATTGATGGAACTCTTTTGATTTCAAGACCAGAAGATAGAATAAAAAAGAAGTATAAGATAAAATTCATTTGATTTTACTTTAATTTTTTCAGAATTCTCTAATGATATAAAACTCCTGAGATTTCTTTTTTAGCATATTGCCGAAAATTAAACCAACTATCAATCCACCTAAATGACCTTGCCATGAAACTCCTGGAATAAAAGATAGGAGTATAAAACCAAGAAATATTGATGTCCATAAACGCATTGGAATAAAAAAGAAAAGCAAGACTGGTTGATTTGGCCTTAGAACAGCAAGTGCTGCGCCAACTGAAAAAATTGCTCCAGAAGCACCAATTGCAGGTATTGTGCTGTTATAATTTAAAACAAGATGTAGAAAACTTCCTGCTAAACCACCAAGAAAATAAATTTTTAGAAATTCTTTCTCACCAACTAAGCTGTGAAGATAAAAGCCAAAGAAGAATAGAGTTACCATATTTGCAAAGATATGATCAAAACTACCATGCAAAAAAATGCTCGTTATTAATGTCCATGGTTTTTCTATGAATGCAACAGGTACTAAACCAAAATTTGATATCATAAATTCTGGAGTTATTAAGATGAAAATAAAAGCTAAAATATTTATTGCAATTATCAACTCAACAACATTGAAATAATAACCAAAAATTTTCATTTTTCAATATTTAACTTTTTGAAAAGAAGTATATATTATAGGAACAAGGATTAATATAACATGAAGGAAAAGTGCGCTGTTTTTGGAATTATATCAGAAGAGGAAGTTTTTAGTAAAATTTATTTTGGGTTATATAGTATGCAACATCGTGGCCAAGAGTCTGCTGGAATAGCAACTTTTTCTGATGGAAAAATTCACTTACATAAAGAAATGGGTTTAGTTGTGGATGTTTTTAAAAATATTTACATGCAAGGAAATGTTGGAATTGGACATGTTAGATACTCAACAACTGGATCATCTGAAATAAAAAATTCTCAGCCTTTAATGATAACTTATTCCAAAGGGACATTTGCAATTGCACATAATGGAAATTTAACTAACTATCAAGACATAAAAGAAATTTTAGAAAGAAAAGGGGCAGTATTTTCAACAACATCAGACACTGAAGTTATAGCTCAGTTAATTGCTCATGAACATATAAAAACAGAAAATTTTATGGAAGGTTTAAAAAATGCTATGAGATTACTTGATGGTGCTTATTCATTGACAATGTTAAATGATAAAGGTGAATTAATTGCTGTAAGAGATCCTTGGGGTTTTAGACCACTATGTTTAGGAAAACTACCTTCTGGCTATGTGGTTGCATCTGAAACATGCGCATTTGATATTTTAAGTGCTATTCATTTGAGAGATGTTAAACCAGGAGAGATAATAATTTTCAATGGAAATAATATGATCTCTGAAATTGGTAGAATAGAAAAACAAAAACATTGCATGTTTGAATATGTTTACTTTTCAAGATCAGATTCATTTATTAATGGAATTCCAGTTTATCAAACAAGAAAAAATCTTGGTAAAAATTTATACGAGGAAAAACCAACAAAAGCAGACATTGTTACAGCTGTTCCAGATTCTGGGATTACTGCTGCCATTGGCTATCATCACGCATCAGGAATAAAATACTCTGAAAGTTTAATAAAGAACAGATACACAGGTAGGACTTTTATAATGCCTGAACAGAAAATTCGCGAGTCAAGTGTTAAAGTTAAGCTCTCACCAGTTGTATCGGAAATAAAAGGAAAAGAAATTATCCTTATTGACGATTCAATTGTCCGTGGAACAACAATAAAAAATCTAGTGAATTTACTTAAGAAAGCAGGTGCAAAAAAAGTTCATGTTAGAATAACATGTCCACCATTAAAATACCCATGTTTTTATGGGGTTGATATGAAAACAAGAAAAGAATTCATAGCTTCAGAGAAGACAGTTGAGGAAATATGTAAAGAAATTGGTGCTGACTCACTATACTATAACTCACTTGATGGCTTAGTTAAATCAATTGGGATAGAAAAAGAAAATCTATGCTTGGCTTGTTTGACTGGAGAATACCCCGTAAGAGAAAAACAAATAAAATTAAAAGTTGGATAAATTGTATCTCATTGTAGGTATTGATCCTGGAACAACAACAGGAATAGCAATTCTAAATTTTAATGGTGAGTTATTAGAATTGTTGAGTTCTAAAAATATAGGTCTTAGAGGTGTTATAGAAAAGATTATAGAGAAAGGAAAGGCCTCTCTAATAGCAACTGATGTAAATCCCTGCCCAACTTTTGTTTCAAATTTAGCAACAAAATTGGGTGCAAAATTGTTTGTACCAAAGGAATCTTTGCATGTTCATGAAAAAAATCTTCTCACAAAAAGTTATAAAGTAATGGACAATCATCAAAGAGATGCATTAGCCGCTGCTATTACAGCATTTAATTTCGCAAGAAAAAAATTTTTAGATACAAACATGCAATTAAGTGATGAAATGAAGCACCTACTTTTGCAAGGAGAAAATGTAAAGAAATTAGATAAACCCGCAAAAGGGGAAATTTTATCTATGAAAAAAGAGATAAATGCAAAAGTAAAGGAGCAAGATAAAAAACACAAAGAAGTTTATGTCTACGAAAAATCAAAAGAGAAGGAGCTTAGAGAGGAGATCTCATTTCTGAAAGAGAAAATTTCTGAAAAAGAAGATGAGTTGAAAAAATTGAGATTTCTTTTAAAGAAAGCTAAGATGGATTATACATTAGAGTTGAAAAAGGATGAGGAGATTACAAAGAGGGATAACACAATAAAAAACTTAAAATTACTTCTGGATAATGCAAATTCTAAGCTTAATGAATTTGAGAAAATGAAAGAAGTTTGGCGTAAAATTGCAAATAAAGAAGCATTTGCATTGACAATTTTTCCTGAAATATCAAAATTTGTGATCATAAATGGGAAAGTTAAAAATTTTGATTTTGAAAAAATAAAAGATGTAGAAATTTTTTTCACAGATAATACAGAAGCCAAAAAACATTTAGAAAATAACGGCTTTTCAGTTAGGAGTACTGATAATGTCAGAGAAATTTGCGGATTTTTTTATATTGAAAAAAAAGTTATCCAGAAGTCTGAGGAGAAAAAATTTTCATTAGAGGATATAGTGGAGGGATATAGAAAGGAGAGATTATATCAGAAAAGGATTTAAGGGATAGTTAAACTAAGGTATTTTTTTGGATAGTATGGTTGCATTTTAAGAAAAGCGAAATATCTTGTCTTTTCAATTAATTTTGATTGGATTTATTTTCTTTTCCTGTGAATATAAATTTATGATAAATGAAAAGCAGCTGATTTTTTTTGTCCAAGAAATAAAATCACCATTAGTTGATAAGATAGCTTTGGCATTAACTGATAGCTACATTGTTGTTATACCACTAATCGCTCTTTATATTCTATACAAAAAGAAAAATTTTTACAATTTCGTTTTGTCAGTTATTATAACTTTTCTCATTGTAATAGCAATAAAAAATTTGGTCCTGGCACCAAGACCATGTGCTGAATTGCAAGTGCATTTCATAGAATGCAAAAATCCATTAGGCTCATTCCCGAGCATGCACACAGCATTAGTTTTTGTTCCAGTGTTATTCCTTTTATCAGAAATGCCCGTCTTTGTGTTCTATCTAATTTATGCTATTTCAATCGGAATCACAAGAATTTACTTAGGGGCACACTATCCTCATGATGTTTTTGCTGGAGCATTAATTGGCATTCTAATCAGTTATGTTTGCATAAATTTAAAAAAGAAAAATTAAAATTTTGCCTTTTTGAATGGAAATTTTTTTATCAGAGATAGCATTCTCTTTTTTGTTATCAAAACTTCTTTGCCAATTGAAATTTTTTGCTCTGATGTGACCTTACCTATCTCAACAACTGGACAATTATTCTTCATTGAAATTTCAATAATCTTCCTAACTTCATTTTCTGGAACAGAAATTATGTAATTTCCCATATAATGTGAAAGTCTTGGATATGGAACTGAGGTAATTTCAGCTCCTTTTTTTGATTTTATTAGCATTTCTGCTAAATTTCCGAACCATCCACCTCTTGAACAATCCTTTGATGCATGCACATCTATGCCTTTTTCTAAAATTTCAAGAAATGTTTTAAATTTTACATTTGCTCTATAAACTCTTTCACCAATTTCGCCTTCAATCACATCTCCTAAGATAAGCAAACTATCATTTTCAACTGCCCCAGAATCCGGAATTTCCTTGCTAATTAATTTCCCTATTACAACAAAAGAAACACATGGTTCTAACATTTTTTCCATTTGCGTGTTGCCACCAATAATTGGCACTCCTAAACCAATGCTCTGCTTTTTTATATCTTCAGCAGTTTCATTTGCTTCTTTCATGTTAGAAACTTGCATTGCATTTAAAGCAAATAATGGCTTTGCCCCCATAACGACAATATCAGAGCAAGTATGAATTAAGCCGGTTTTTCTACCAATTTTTAAGGGATATGGACCCTCCATATTTGCAACTAAATTTTCAACAATCACAGAATCATCACCTTGCTGAATTCCATATCTCAGCTTTGGAACTTTCTCATCCATGTGCCAGAAAATTTTTCTTATTGAGTTAGTTTCCATTACATGCTCTATTGCCTTCTCAGCATCATATTTAAATTGTTTCATTTTTGATTTTAATTTTCTCACTTAAAGAATGAAATTTCGCTCTCAGTGGTTGTTCGCATCCTCATTGATCAGATCGCCCATCATTCATCACAGAGCATTAAGGATATAGAATTTAAAAATGAAATATCAGAATTTGATTTTTAGGCATTTCTTTGATTGAGTAATCTTAACTTTTTATTTCTATTTTTCCTCCTTCAAAATTGGGAACATTATTACTTCTCTTATTGATGCTGAATCAGTTAAGAGCATAACTAATCTATCAACACCTATACCAAGGCCAGAAGTTGGCGGCATTCCATATTCTAAAGCTTTAATGAAATCTTCATCCATCATATGCGCTTCTTCACTGCCTTTTTTTCTTAATTTTGCTTGTTCTTGAAGTTTCCTTCTTTGTTCTTTAGGATTATTTTCCTCGCTGTAAGAATTAGCATATTCTTGGCCAAGAATAATTAATTCAAATCTTTCTGTAAGTTGTGGATTTTCAGCCTTAGTTTTTGCTAATGGTGAAACTTCAACTGGGAAATCTGTTATGAAAGTTGGTTGCTCTATTTTACCTTCCACTAAATTGAAAATTTCTGAAATTAAATAGCCCCGAGAAGCATAACTTGGAACTTTTAAATTTTTTTCTATTAAAAATTTTCTCAAATTTGCATCACTTTCTTTTTCTACATTTATATTCAAGTATTCCTTAATTGCATCATACATCGTAATCCTTTTAAAAGGTGCTTTTAAATTTATTTCTTTTTCTTGATATGTTATTTTTGTTTTTTGCAAAACTCTTTTAGCGATATATTCTATCATTTCCTCACAAAATTTCATATTATCTTCATAGTTAGCATAAGCCCACATTGTTTCAAGCATTGTAAATTCAGGATTATGCTTAGTGTCAATTCCTTCATTTCTGAAATTTACTGTTATCTCATAAACCTTTTCAAATCCACCAACAATTGCTCTCTTAAGGTATAACTCCGGAGAAATTCTTAGATAGAGAGTTCTTTTTAATTCATTATGATATGTTGTGAAGGGTTTTGCTAATGCTCCTCCATAAATTGGCTGCAGGACAGGAGTGTTCACTTCGATATAACCATTATTTTCCAAGAATTCACGCATCGCCTTTATTATAAGTGCTCTTTTTATGAAAATTTCTCTAACTTTTGGATTCATAATTAGGTCAAGATATCTTTCTCTGTACCTAACCTCAACATCTTTCAAACCATACCACTCATGTGGTAATGGTCTTAATGCTTTATTCAATAGCTCATATCTTTCTGCCCAAACTGAGAGCTCGCCTATTTTTGTTTTTCCTATAAAACCTTCTATTCCAATAAAATCTCCAACATTAAATTTTTCAAGAAATTTAAAATTTTTCTCTCCTAAGAATTTGACATCAAATACTACCTGAATCCTTGCAGTGAAGTCTTCGATATCATAGAAAATTAACTTTCCATGCTCCCTAATGGACCTTATCCTACCAGCAATTTTGACTTTTTCGCTATCAAGTTTTTCCCCAGCTTCTATTTTAGAGAATTTTTCTATAATCCCAAATATGCTTGAGGACCGCTCAAATTTCTTTCCATGAGGATAAACTCCAGAAGATAAAATTTCTTGATATTTTCTCTCCCTCTCTTTTATTAATTCATCTAAATTTTTTTCCATTTCTAATGTATTAGCTTTTCTTGCTTTTTAAAGATTTGCCTTTTAATTAATAAATCATAGTATATTAGGAAATATTTTTAGGAAAAATGTTTTCAGCAACTATATCTGACACGAAATCATGGAAAAATTCAATTGATGCAATTGCTGCATTGATCGATGAGGGAACTCTACAAATAACAAAGGAAGGTTTAAAATTAAGGGCAATGGATCCATCGCAAATTGCACTTGTTGATTTCGAGCTAAAAGCATCTGCATTTGAGAAATACAAAGTAGAGAAACCAATTAGTATAGGTATAGATTTTTCAGAATTACTTAAGATAACAAAAAGGTTAAGACCTGAAGATAAGATAGAATTATCCTTAGATAAGAGATTCAATATGATATTTAAAGGGGAAACAACAAGAAATTTTTCACTTTCGGTAATTGAATCTTCTACAGCTCCACCAAAAGAGCCAGTTGTTGATTTTACTGCTGAAGTGAAAATTGGTGCGAACACATTAAAGGAAGCACTAAAAGATGCAGAACTTGTTAGCAATCATGTTGCCTTGTCGATTGATGGTGGTTTTAGTATAAGAGCAGAAGGTGATACTGGTAGTGTTGACATAAAACTTCCAGATGAAAATATCTTAAGCAAAGATGTCAAAAAAGATGCAAGAGCTGTCTTTGCTTTAGATCAATTGAACAACTTATTGAGAGCAGCAGATGTACAATCAATAGTAATCCTAAAGCTTAAAACTGATGCACCAATAAAAATTGAATATGCAATTGGTGAAGGAAGAGTTCTTTATTATCTTGCTCCGAGGATTGAATCTGTTTAGTGTGCAAGAATTTTATTTTTATTGCGGTATGTTTTTAGTATTCCCAAATGAAGAGTTATATGAATTCTATTATGTACCAGCTCTTAGTGTTTCGCTAGCTTCTTATTTCTCTTACTTTAAATTTATTCCTTTTTAATTATTTATAAAAATTTGAGGTAAAGAAAATGATTTCTGAGTATAAAATAAAAACAATGGATGATTTTGATTTTAAAGGGAAAGTTGTTCTTGTGAGGATTGATGTTAACAGTCCAATAAATCAAAAAACTAATGAAATAATGGATGACAGAAGATTTCTATCTCACAAGAAAACTCTACAAGAGTTAATAGAGAAGAAAGCAAAAGTTGTTATAATTGCGCATCAAGGCAGGCCAGGCGACCCAGATTTTACAACACTTGAAAAACATGCAGAATTGCTCTCTAAGGTCATTGAACATAAAATAAGATACATTGACTGTGTTTTCAGTTCGTATGTTATAAATGAAATAAAGAAAATGAAAAGTGGTGATATCATAATGCTCGAAAATTCAAGATTTTGTGCTGAAGAAAATATCATAAGACCAGCAGATGTCCAAGCAAAAACACATATGGTAAGAAAACTCTCATCAGTTATAGACATTTATGTTGATGATGCCTTTGGAACAGCTCATCGTTCTCAACCATCTCTTGTTGGCTTTCCAGAAGTTTTACCATGCTGCGCTGGTAGATTAATGGAGAGGGAGATTAAAATTATAGATAAAATTATGAAAACCCCAAAAAAACCTGTAACTTTTGTTCTTGGCGGCACAAAAGCTGATGATTCTTTTAAAGCAGCTGAAAAAGCCTTGAGCAATGGAACTGACTACATACTTGCTGGTGGCTTAGTCGGCAATATTTTTTTAGTTGCTAAGGGCTACCGCATAGGTGAACCAAGTATAGAATTTATTCGTGGTAAGGGATTAATAGAACAAATTGATGTTGCAAAAGCCTTGCTTGATAAATATGATGACAAGATAATAACTCCAGTTGATTTAGCATTGGATTACAAAGATGAGAGATTTGAAATTGATGTCAGTGAACTTCCAAGAAATTACGTAATTAAAGACATCGGTAGAAAAACAATTGAAAAATTTAAGGAGATTATAAGAAAATCTGGTACTGTATTTGCAAAAGGTGCTCTTGGTGTTTTTGAAGATGAGAAATTTGCTATTGGAACTGAAGAAATTGTGAAAGAAATTGCAGATAATAGAAATGCTTTCTCTGTTGTTGGCGGTGGTCATTTGGTTGCATCTGTAAGAAAATTAAATGTAGAGGATAAGATAACGCATATTTCTTCGGGTGGTGGAGCTTGCATTTCAATGTTAGCTGGTTATTCATTACCTGCAGTGGAAGCTTTAAGAGGTAAGTAATATGAGATTAAGAGAGTTTGTAGAGGACACATATGCAGAGGCATTTGATGCTCTTTACTGCAGAATTCTTGTTACAGCAGATCGTAGCTTAGATTTAGAGGATAGAAAAAGTCCTTTCTTAGAATATGATCCTTTGAGATTTTTAGCTTATAGAGCAACATCAACTCCTGGAATTGTTGTTGGAAGAATTGAAGCAGGAATTGAAAAATTTCTTAGGAAAGAGGAAACGCCTGATGGTAGAGAAGGTGTCATATTGCAATTTTATGGAGTTTATAGAAAGGATAAACCACTTGAAGATCAAGTTGAAAAATTTTTTAGTGAGGTTGCAATTCGTATAAGACAAGACATACTTTCAGCTTCATTTGGCACAACAAGAGTTTTTAATTCTCTTAAAAAAGAAAGAGAGATTTTTAGTATTGACACTAAGGAAAGAGTTGGCGATTGTGGTGGTGGCTATGAAAAAATTGTTAAAGAGTATGGAAAAGAACATTATAGTATACCACTGATGATAGGCTATGATTTTAAAATTGAAAGAAATATTGGTATTGGTTTAGGTATCTCTGGAGCTAATCTCTGGCTTTTTTGTGATAGTTTAAAAACAGCAAAAATTGCAGGAAAAAAAGCTATTGATGCAATTAAAAAAGTTCCTAATGTTATAACTCCATTCTATGTTTGTCCTTCTGGATCAATGGTTGCTAACTATGGAAAAATTGGGCCACCAACAAACTATAAATTTTGTCCAACTCTCAAAGGAAAGATTCAAGATTCTGATGTTCCAGAAAATGTTTTTTCAATACCAGAAATTGTGATAAATGGTGAAACTCTTGAAGATGTTAAAAGAGCGATGATTTCTGCAATAAAAGCAGTTTCTTCTTTAAATGGAGTAAAAAAAATCTCTGCTGGAAATTACGATGGTAAATTAGGGCAACATAAAATTTACTTGAAAGATTTATTCTGTTAATTCCAAAAGATGATAAGGAGGATTGAAGTAATAAAGAAAAAAAATGAAAGGGATGTTTTAGCTGAAAGTTTAAGAAGAGACATAGAAGAATTTTTCGGATTTAGAATAAATTCCATAAGAACAGCAAAGGTTTATACAATAAATGCCGAGCTTTCTGAAGAGGAATTTTCAATTCTTCTTAAAGATTTATTTATTGATTCAATAACAGAAGAAAAAGTTTGTTATGAAAAAATTGATTTTGATTGGTTAATTGAAATAGGCTTCAAACCTGGAGTTAAAGATAATATAGGTGACACTTGTAAAAATCATGGGATTAAGGATGTGATAAAAAGGAATCTCAAAGAAGGGGAAAGCGTTCATAGTTCAAAACAATTTTACATTAAGGGAAATTTAAAAAGAGGGGATGTTGAAAAAATTGCAAATGAACTTTTAGCAAATAAGATAATAGAAGAGATTTATATTTTTAGAAGAGATGAAGTTTTAAAGAAAGGTGTATCTATCCCTTTACCTATCGTTTTCTCTAATAAAAAAGAGAGAGTTGAAACCTATGATCTAAGAAAATTTTCAGATGAAGAGCTTATAAAGTTAAGTAATGAGAGACTTCTTGCTTTAAATCTTGATGAAATGTTGCTGATTAAAGAATACTTTTCAAATGAGAAATTTTTAAAAGAGCGAAAGAAGGTTGGTCTAAGCTCCATAACAGATGTTGAATTAGAAGCTATAGCACAAACATGGTCAGATCATTGTAAGCATAAAAGATTTAATGCAAAAATTCATTATTTTGAAAATGGAAAAGAAGAGATTATTGATAGTCTTTTTAAAACATATATAAAAGAGCCAAGTTTAAAAATTGGGAAGAAGTTTCCATGGTTACTTTCGGCATTTAATGACAATGCTGGAATTGTAGCTTTAAATGATAAAATTTTAATAGCAGATAAGATAGAAACACATAATGCACCATCAGCACTTGAACCATATGGAGGGGCAATAACTGGAATTTTAGGAGTGAATAGGGACATTCTTGGTGCAGGTCTTGGAGCAAAACCGATGATAAATGTCTTCGCATTTTGTTTTGGAAATTTAAATTTGAAAAATTTACCTAAGGAAATTTTACATCCAAGAAGGATAAGAGAAGGAGTTCATAAAGGTGTGATAGATGGTGGTAATCAAAGTGGAATTCCATTAGGCAGAGGTAGAGAAATTTTCGAGGAAAAATATGCTTTTAGGCCTTTGGTTTATTGTGGTACTATTGGAGTTATGCCAAGAAAAATTCATGACAGAGAAACACATAAAAAGAAAGCAAACCCAGGAGATTTTATTGTTATGGTAGGTGGTAGAATTGGAAAAGATGGAATTCATGGAGCTACATTTTCTTCAGGAGCTTTACATAAGGGCTCCCCTGTTCAAGCAGTGCAAATTGCTGACACCATAACACAAAAGATGATGTTAGATTTTCTTTTAGAAGCAAGAGATAAGTTACTTTATAATTGTATTACTGACAATGGTGCAGGTGGCTTATCATCATCAGTTGGAGAGATGGCTATTTACAGCAATGGTTGTGAGATTGAGCTCGAAAAAGCACCTTTAAAGTATCATGGCTTAGACCCATGGGAAATTTTGTTATCAGAATCTCAGGAGAGAATGACTCTTGCGGTTAGTAAAGAAAAAATAGGTGAATTTTTAAAATTAGCTAATAAGAGGGATGTTGAAGCAACTGTAATTGGAAAATTTACCAATTCTGGAAAATTTCATGTTAAGTATAAAGGCAAAAGTGTTGCTTATCTTGACCTTGAATTTTTGCATAGTGCTAAGAAAATGCAACTAAAAGCAGTCTGGAAAGAAAGAGAACTTTCAGAGCCAAAATTTCAAATGCCAAATATAGAAAAGACTCTTGAAGAAATTTTAAAAAGGCCGAACATCTGCTCAAAAGAAGATAAGCTAAGACAATATGACCATGAAGTAAAAGCACTCACAGTGATAAAACCTCTTATAGGTAAAGAAAGTGATGTTGAAAGTGATGCTTCAGTTTTCTGTTTAGAATATGGAAGCTATGAAGGAATTGCCCTTGCAGAAGGTATAAACCCCTATTATTCTGAAATTGACACTTATCATATGGCTCAATCTGTTGCTGATGAAGCTCTAAGAAGAGTTATAGCAGTTGGAGCTAAGCTACCTGATAGAAAAAATTTTCTTTATGGTATAGATAATTTTTGTTGGAATATCTATGATGATTTTGGTGAAGAAGCTCAATACAGCTATGCTCAGCTTGTGAGAGCAAACAAAGGACTTTGTGATTATTATACTAAAATGAATTTTCCTTTAATATCTGGAAAGGATAGCATGAGGAATGTTTATAAAACTGAAAATAAAATTATGAGGATTTTACCAACATTGTTAGTTTCAATAAGAGCAAAAATTAAAGATATCAGGAAATGTGTTACAATGGATGTCAAAGCTCCGGGTGATTTGCTTTATATACTTGGAGAAACTTTTAATGAATTAGGAGCTTCGGAATATTATCGCTATATTGGTGAAAAAAATACTGGAAAAGCTTACATTGGAAAAAATGTTCCAAAAGTAAATTTAAAAGCTGCAAAGAGATTATATAAAGCATTAAGTAAAGCTATTTCTAAGGGATTAGTGAATTCCGCACATACAATAACTCTCGGTGGCTTAGGAGTTGCATTAGCAAAAATTTCATTTGCCGGTGGTTATGGTTTAGATGTCGATCTAAGAAAAGTTCCATGTTCTGGAATTGAAAGAGAAGACCAGTTGTTATTTTCAGAATCTAACTCAAGATTTCTTGTAACAATTTCAAAAGAAAAAAAGGGGAAATTTTCAAAAATTTTAAAAGGGAATGTCTTTTCTGAAATAGGAATTGTAACAAAGAGAAAAATTTTGAAAATTAAAGGTTTCAATGGTAATTACATCGTAAATACCAATATAGAAAAACTTAAAGAAATTTGGAAAAGACACTTATGAAAGCAAGAGTTTTAATTCCCATTGGTTATGGTTTAAATTGTGAGGATGAAACTGAAAATGCTTTTAAATTAGCTGGAGCAAAAGTTGATAAAATTTTTATAAAAGATTTAGAAAGCTGCCCAGAAAAAATTTTGGAATATGAAATATTAGCAATTATTGGTGGTTTTTCATATGCTGACCATGTTGCAGCAGGCACTATCCTAAAGAATAAATTTAAGTATTCTATGCAAAATGAATTTGAAAAATTTATTGAAGAGGGAAATTTGGTTATAGGAATTTGCAATGGATTTCAAGTTATATTAAAAATGGGGTTACTCCCAGGAATTAATAAAGAACAAGTTGCAACTTTAACAGTAAATTCATCAGGAAAATTTGAAGATAGATGGATTCATGTTAAAGTAAATGAAAATTCTTCCTGTATATTCACAAAGGGAATTAAAGATCTAAGGATGCCTGTTCGCCATGGAGAAGGAAGATTTTTGGCATCAAGAAAAATTCTCGAAAGAATTGAAAAAGAAAAAATGATAGTTTTACAGTATTGCAAAGAAAAAACAAAAAAACCAACTATGAGTTATCCTGAAAATCCAAATGGTTCATTGAAAGCAATAGCAGGAATTTGTAATAAAAAAGGTAATGTCTTTGGGCTTATGCCACACCCAGAAGCTGCTCTAAACCCTTATCTTCATCCAGAATGGCAAAGACTAAAATTTAAGAATACTCTACCAAAAAATACAGCACTTCAAATATTTTGCAATGCCGTAAATTATGCAAATGAAAATTTAGTTTAAATTTAAAGTTATAATTAAAAATTAATTAATGAGAAAATGTATAAAATAGGTGAAGCTCTTGTAGGCAAAGGAAATGAAGTTGCACATATTGACCTTATGATTGGTGACAAAGAAGGTAAAGTAGGTGAAGCATTTGCAGAAGGTCTTGTAAATCTCTCAAAGGGACATACCCCTTTGCTCGGAGTTATAAGGCCAAATTTACCTGCAAAGCCATATACTTTGATAGTTCCTAAGGTTACAATTGAATCTTTAGAAGATGCAAATAAAATTTTTGGTCCTGCGCAAGCAGCAGTTGCAAAGGCAGTCGCTGATGCTGTTGAAGAAGGAATAATTCCAAAAGATAAAATTGATGAATGGGTTATTATCGCTTCAGTTTTCATACATCCAGAAGCTAAAGATTTTAGTAAAATTTACCATTATAATTATGGTGCGACAAAATTAGCACTAAAAAGAGCATTAACAGATTATCCATCACTTGAGAAGATAATGTATGATAAAGATAGGGCAACTCATCCAATTATGAGCTTTAAAATTCCGAGGTTATGGAGGCCGCCATACTTACAAATTGCTCTTGATATACCAGATATAGAGAAAATTAAAAGTGTAGTTCAAGATCTACCAAAGAGCGATTCAATTATAATTGAGGTTG
Source organism: Candidatus Altarchaeota archaeon (assembly GCA_038891095.1). Lineage (GTDB taxonomy): Archaea > Altiarchaeota > Altiarchaeia > IMC4 > QMZM01 > JAWAEV01. The sequence continues at coordinate 66,406 of JAWAEV010000002.1, read as the reverse complement.
GAACTCCATTAATAAAGAAATATGGAACCAAAGTTATTAGCGAGATAAGAGAAATTGAAAAAGATGCATTTATAATTGCTGATCTTAAGACATTAGATGTCGGCCAAGTTGAAGTTGACATAGCATTTGAAGAAACAGCAAATGCTGTTGTTGCATCTGGTTTAGCACCTATAGAAACTTTAGATAAATTCATTTATGAAGCTCATAGGCTTGGGATATATGCTTTTGTAGATACATTAAATGTCTCTGATCCATTGAAGGTTTTGAAATCTTTGAGAGAACTACCAGATGTTGTTATCTTGCATAGAGCAATTGACACTGAAACTATAACTGAAAAAACAGAAATAAAAAATTTATGGGGCGATATAAGAAGTCTAAAAAGGAATTTCAAAGATAAGAGATTACTTGTTGGTGTTGCTGGTGGTATGAATCCAGAGATGGCAGCTCATGCATTGAAGGATGGAGCAGATATAATAATAGTTGGTAGGGACATAACTCAATCAAAGGATATAGAAAGGTCAACAAGGAGGTATATCAACATTCTGCAAGAGGATATTGATCTACACAGAGTTCATGTTGAGTGAAAAGTCAGTAAAAACTTTAGGTGAGTATAAATTAAATCACCAGGAACATATGCAATTTTGATTTTTGATGGAGGATGTTAAAACGCACAATTAAATTCTAATAGTGCTATCTTATCTGTTTACATTTGAGTAGCTATATTTCAAATAAATACATTTCTTTTTTAAGAAAAAACTGTGGTGGACATGTCTGAAAGTCGAACAATCATCTTGGAGATAAAAATCTAAGTTCTCACTCATTTCCGCTACCTCACCAGCGTCCTTTTTTGCAATTAGAGCTGCTCCCGCCAGGGCCTGACTCGGTTCTTGCAATAAGTGACCCGATGAGACAGAAACTCATAGATATTGAACTTAGACTTATCTCAAAGTTGACTGCCCTGCTTTCAGACTTCGGCCCTTCCATAAGGACGATTTGAAGTTACAGGGTACGCCCAACACCCCGGCCTAGTCCACCACATTATGATTATTGTATTTTAGATATTTATTTAGAATGAGTTAATATTATAATATTGTTTAAAAATGGAATCAATTGTAAGTAATGCTATTGAAGAAGCTAACTTATCCAAGAATATTCTGGATGAATTTGAAGTTGGTCGATTGAGGATAGTTGTTCTTGGCACTGGCGGAGCAGGGAATAACACTGTCAATAGGCTAAGCCATATGGGCATAGAAGGAGCAGAATTAATAGCAGTGAACACAGATAAGCAGGACCTAAATAAGATTGATGATTCGATAACAAAAATTTTGATTGGTGCAAAATTAATGCGTGGTTTAGGTGCAGGTGGTTTTCCTGAGTTAGGTGAGAAAGCAGCAGAGGCAAGTAAAAAAGAATTAACAGATTTATTAGCAAATACTAATCTCTTATTTTTAAGTGCAGGTATGGGTGGCGGTACTGGTAGTGGTTCTGCACCAGTTATAGCACAAATCGCTCATGACTTAGGAGCAATTGTTGTTGCAATTGTTACTTTTCCATTTGAGTTAGAAAGAACTAGGTTAGAGATAGCAAGATCTGCAATTACTAAGCTAAAAAAAGTTTGTGACACTGTTGTTGTTATAGATAATAATAAACTGGTAGAATATGTACCGAATTTACCAATAGATAAGGCATTTATGGTTGCTGATGAAGTTATTGCAAGAGCAGTTAAGGGAATAACAGAGACTATAATGGAACCATCTCTGATAAATTTAGATTTTGCAGATATAAAAGCAGTTATGAGCCAAGGTGGAGTTGCTGTAATTTCTGTTGGAGATGGTGAAGGCCCTGATAAAGTTGAGAAAGCAGCAGAAAATGCATTAAAACAACCTCTTTTAGAAGTTAGTTATAAAGATGCTAAGGGTGCATTAATTCACATTACTGGTGGGGAGGATTTAACCTTAGGAGAAGCTAATCGTGTTGGCGAGTTAATAACAAAGGAATTAGCACCTAATGCAGTAGTTACATGGGGCGCGAGAGTAACTCCAAGATTGAGAGACAAAATAGAGGTTATGGCAATTATAACTGGTGTGAAATCACCAAATATTTTAGGCATGAGTCATATTGGAGAAACAGGCTATGCATATAGTGATGAATATCACAGTTTATTTGGAGGGATTTCTGAAATTTAGTTATGAGAGAAATTGAGATTGAAAAAATAAATTCTGTTGCTTTAATAGCGAAAACATCTGCAATTTTAGAGGTTTCGATAGATAAACCTGGAAATGTTTCCCCATGGAATAATTTTTCTGATGTTAAATATGAAGATTTCTTAGCTGGAGCAATTGCACTTAGTAATGTCATTAGAATCTCAACTGAAAGAGGCATACTCGCAAAAAAAGGAAAAATTTCTCTTAGAGATTTAAAAATTGGCGAGTTAATAAAAATGGGGACAATTTATGTTATGAACTCACATCCTTATGCCAAGGCTAATACACATTTAGGAATGCTCCTATTGATGATTCCGATTTCAATTGCATATAGCCTTTCAAAAGAGGAAATTGGCAGAAGTATAAAAAAAATTTTGAAATTTGCAACAGTCAAAGACACAATTGATTTTTATGATGCGATAGAAATTTCAAATGCAAATGTTGGTGGAAAATTAAAAAAACCAAGAGTTTCGTTCTATAAAATGCTAAAAATTTCTGCAAAAAATGATAGAATTGCTTATGATCTTATAAATGACTTGAAAATTACAAAATTTTCATCAAAACTAATTGAGAAAAATTTTTTTGAAATTAGGGATATTAAAAATGCAATCTTGCAGAGTTATCTTGAGTTGTTATCTAAATACTATGACACTCTAATAGCAAAGAAAAATGGTAAAGAGAAAGCAAAGGAAATTTCAAAAAAGGCAGAGGAAATAATTAGTCTTGGTGGAGTTAAAACAGAAAAAGGCAGAAAGGAAATTGAAAGATTTTACAGATATTTACATGATAAGAAAAATAGATTCAATCCTGGAACTACTGCTGATCTAATTGCCTCTGGATTGATGCTTTGCCTTCTTCATAAAAAATTTTCCTTGGATAGCCCATAATTTCTCTTATATCTGGAATTTTTGATTTTAACTTTTGATAGAAAAGTAAAAATTCCTCAGCTTCCTTTTCAATGTAATTTAAAATTTTTTCATATTCATGTTGTGAATACCATATTGGCACTAAAGCACCAGAATGCTCTTTTTTTGTGAATTTGTCTAAGCCAGAACCCTTAAACTGAAAATCATTTAATGCTAAGAAAATTGGTCTTAAATCAATAGCTGGCAGGTCATGATATATAAACCATTTATCATAGTCAATGCCATAAATTTTTGCCCTTTCCTTGAAAATTCCTAAATCAAAATAAACATTATAACCAACAGGGATAAAATTCCATCTGTTCTCTGGTTGAATTACTGCTGAAAACTTTCTTATTATATCTTCCTCACTTGATTCCCACTCTTTTAAAACTCTTAATTTTCCAACTCCTCTGCCATATTTATCAATTTGCTGAAATTGTATTGTTATAATTTTGCATTGCTTTGGATCAAAAGGAAATTTCTCATTATTGCGAATTTTCTCTACTATCTCATCGCGGTCATATGCAATTTCTGTATCAAAATAGTATTCTGTCATTTTTTCAGCATATTTTTAAATAATTTCTCAAGTGCTTCAAAATTTTTCAAAATTGCTCCATTAATCTTTTCATATTGCCCACTATGATAAAAAGTTAAAATCTCTTCCCTACTTATTGGAGCTATATTAATCTCATTGCAATAATCCTTAAAACTCTTTATCTTACCCTTCCTTTGGAATGTTAGCACTATGAATAGATCAATAATGTTCGAATGATTTATCTTCATTGAAAATTTCTCAAAGTTCTCCATATGGGATGTTTTTAGCAAAAGTAGCGGAATGTCAAATTTCAATATATTGAAGCCAACTATAATTTTATCTTCTTCCTGCAAAAAGAAATTTATAAACTCTCTAAGAAGTTCTTCCTCGCTCTCATAATCCCATGAGCACCATATTTTTACTTTCTCAGATTTTTTTATTTGTATTGTTAAAATTTTTGCCCTGTAACTTATTTCAGTTGCTTCTAATTTAAAGAATAGCATATTATCTTTATTGTTTTTTATTGTAATATAACCAAAATGGAAGTTTCTTTGGATGTGAGAAAAAGTGCTCAAGAAAATGCAGCTCTATATTATGAACAAGCAAAGAAAGCAAAGAAAAAAATTTACGGACTAAAAAAAGCTTTGACAGAGACTATAAAGAAGATAGAAGAATTGAAAAGAAGTGAGATCCTCTATAGAAAAAAGGAAGATGAGCAAGTAATAAAAATTCAAAAGGAAAAAAAGTGGTATGAAAAATTTCGCTATTTTTTTTCTTCAGATAATTTTTTAATCGTTGCTGGCAGAGATGCAAGTTCTAATGAGATACTAATAAAGAAGCACATGGAAAAAAATGATTTAGTTTTTCATGCAGATATTTATGGGGCACCATTTTTTTTAATAAAAAATCCCTCAGCAGAGAAAATTCCAGAAAGTACTCTTGAAGAGACTGCAAAATTAGCGGCAGCATATTCAAAAGCATGGCAATTTGGTTTAGGTAATTGTAATGTTTACTATTTTCTTCCGGAACAAATTTCAAAGACTGCGCCAGCTGGGCAATATCTTGCTAAAGGAGCATTTATTATTTCTGGAAAGAAAAATTGGTTTAGAAATGTTGAATTAAAAATTTCAATTGGTGTTATCATCGATGATGAGAAAATTGAAATAGTTGCAGGAGTGACAAGTTCTATAGAAAAAAAGTGTAAATACTTTGTAACAATAAAACCAGGGCATAGAAAATCTAAGGAACTCGCTGAAGAAATAAAGAAGGAAATTTTAAGAAAATCAAATGAGACTGATGGTAGAAAAATTAAGAAAATTCCTTTAGAAGAATTTCAGAGATGGATTCCATCTGGCAAAGGAGAGATTGTTAATTAGATTCTACTTGCGTATTCTAATGCCTTTTTCTTTATATCTTTCGCTTCATATAAACCTCTGCCAATTATAAAATGCACCCTTTCTTTTGAGAAAATTTTTTCAAAATCTGAAATCTCTCCACCTTGCGCAATAAATCCCGGAGCATAATATGTTACCTTAATTTTTACTCTATCAAATAAATTTTTTATCTTTTTTGCTTCATCAATTTTGTTACCTGGAACTACAAAGTCTCTCACTTTAAGTTTTAAAGCTACTTTATAAATTTCAAAAATTTTTTTATCAGCTATGAAACCATTCTCACTTTCTCTATACTTTGCATGAGTCATTATTCCGCCGATTATAACGCCTAAGCTATTTTTCTTAGCTGCATTTATCCAAGCTTTTTCTGTTTCCGGTCCTGAGAGAGGAAATAGAATTACTGCATCAATTCCAGCACTCTTGCAAATTTCTGCAAATTTTTCTCCAGTTTCTGGTATATCTGTTGCTGCTTTTTGATGGTCATATATCAATAGCTTATCAGTATACTTTCTTGTTAATTTTACTATCTTTGGGAGCCCATATTTAAGAGCAAGGATAAAGCCAATTTTATAAGCTCCTATCTCTTCAATTTCTGCAGTTTCTTTTAAAATTTTTTTATAAATTTTTAAAGAGGTATCACATGCAGGGATTATGCTCCTTTGCAATTTTATTATTTCTTTCATTCTAATTTTAATTTCTCTGTGCCATATTTTTCAAAATACTCTTGCAGAAGTTTTTTAGCCTTTTCATTCAATTTAAATTTTTTACATGCAATTGGAAGAATTTCAAGAGCATTGCTCATTGTATAATAAGCTATGCCAAACTCTCTTATTTTATCCTCAACTTTCTTTCCATTTTCATCTAACTCATTTCTATTTGTTAAACTAATTGCTGCAAGTATTTCGATATTAAATTTCTGCAAAATTTTAATTGTTTCAATTAAAGAATTGCCAGTTGTGGTAACATCTTCAATAACTATAGTTGGTCCCTTAGGCACTCCAAGAAAGTACCTGTCCTTTTCTTCACCATGCTCCTTTTCCCTTCCGCGCCCCATTGCTAAGGGATATTCTCCCTTTCCATAATCCTTCTGTTTTTTTGCAAATTTATACTGTGTTAACAAAGACAGCTTTGTTGCACCTTCTGGAACCCCATAAAAGCATTTTGGCTTTAAATTGAGTTCATTAACAAAAGCTATGACATAATCACTAAGCTTATCTAAAAGAAAAACATCCTCAGCAATATTACGCCAATTTACATACCAATTCGAAAGCCTGCCTGATTTTAATTTTATAGGCTCATCAAAAAAGCCAACAACTTTATTTTCAATTATAAAATTGTTAAATTCTTCTTTGTTAAATTTTTTCATTGTTAGTTAGCTATATTAAAATAATAACTTTTATTACAAAAAGTTGATTATATAACATGGCAAAACAAAAATCTCAAGAGAAAAAGCAAATTTTATCAAAAGCTCACAAGTCAAGCAAAAGAGCTCCAATTTGGGTTTTTGCAAAAACAAATAGAAAAGTTCGCGACAGCCCAAAATCAAGGAGACATTGGCGAAGGAGTAATATTTTTTAAGATGATTCTAAAAATTATAAATTTTTTGATTTTGATAATATGCTTGTTGATAGTAAGTCAGATAATAGATAGTGTCAAAAATTTAAAGAAAAGGGATAAAAAGTCTATAAGTAGTTTATTTTTTTTACATTCAGATACTTTTTTGAGAGGTATAAAGCTTCTATTTTTTGGAATAGTTATATGGGCAATTAAAGATGGATTAATTTTAGTTAAAGAAATAACTGGAGTTACTATAAATATCGAAGATTTCTTAGGAATTCTATCAGCAATTGTCCTATCTTATGGTTTATTTTTAATTATTTTTCCATTAAAGAAAATTTTTAAAATATAATACCTCTGTCTACCAGAATGAACAATTAATAAAGCTTTAGAAAATTAGAAAACGGAAAGCAATAGACATCTATTTATTTTTATAGAACTCCAAGCCGCGCAATGTTTCTGTTGGTATATCATTGTCAAATTTTGTCACTTCATGCACTGGGTAGACTGTCATATCATACTTATCCAACTTCATTAGGAATTCTTCAAGGCCTTTATCTTTTTTTGCAACTACCACTTTTGCAATAATTTTTCCATCAACTGTTCTAAAAACATGTCTAACTTCTGGATGTTTTGCTATTTCTGCAGCTATTGCTTTTGATTCTGCTGCTGAAGCATTTATAAACAATATAGACTGCATAAGGCCTATCTCATGTGGGTGGAGTATAGCTGAAAATTTCTTTATAATTCCCCTCCTTAATAATCTTTCAGCTCTTGTAAAAATTGTTGTATGCGGCACACCAAGTTTCCTTCCAAGTTCTCTAAAGCTTAATCTTGCATTTCCTTGAAGATGTTTAAGTATCTCAATATCAAGCTCATCAATCTTCATTTTTTTATTTGTGTATATATTATTGTTTTACTTAAATATAAATTGGTTTGAATATATTTTAGTTAAAGAATTAATATGCTAATAGAATGATTTCGGACATAAATATAATATTAAGGCTTATAGTTGCAACAATTCTCAGTGCAGTTATTGGATTTGAGAGAGAGAAAATGAAAAAACCAGCAGGCTTGAGAACTTACATGCTAGTTTGCTTAGGTTCCTGTTTGATAACAATTGTGTCTATGTCCTTTGGTGAAGATCCTGCTAGAATAGCTTCTAATATTATCACTGGTGTAGGATTCCTTGGGGCAGGAGTTATAATCGCTCAGGGAGCAAATGTTATAGGCGTAACCACTGCTGCAAGTTTGTGGGCAGTTTCAGCAGTTGGTTTATGTGTTGGCATTGGGGAATATCTTTTAGCAATAATAACAACTTTGCTTATCTACATAATTCTAAAGTTAAAGAGATATGAGGAGATATATGAGAGCTTTGGAGAGAAAGCTAAAGAAGATTAGGCCAATTGCAAAATTCTTCTTTTGCTGCCATATTCAAGATACATAACTGAAATGCCTTCACTTAATTTGTCTTTTAACTCGTCAGGGATTTGCAATTCAAATGTTTCATAACTCTGCATGTCCATAAGTTGGGCTTTATCTTTTATTGCAACAAGAACTTGAGCTGTTTTTTTATTCACAACTGGAACTTCAATTTTTTGGTTAACTGGACCAATAATAACTCTTTTTTGGTCATCGAAAAGGCCGATAGCATCAACTCTTACCTTAGCTCCACCATGCTTTCCAGGCTTAGAATGTGTTGTAGAAAGAACTCTACATGGTTCCCCATCAATCAATACATACTTTCCAACTTTTAAATCTTTAAATTCAGCAATCTTAATCTCTTCCATTTTTAGATTTAAAGATTTATTAATATCTAAGTTGAAATTTAAATAGTAAAATTTTATTAAAATGCCAAGGCCAACATGGGATGAATATTTTTCAAAAATTGCAAATGATGTTGCAGCAAGGTCAACATGCATTAGACATAAATATGGAGCAGTCATAGTAAATGAAAAGCATGAAATAATCGCAACTGGCTATAATGGTGTTATTCGTGGTGCTCCGCATTGTGAGGACATTGGTTGCATTAAAGATAAGCTAAAAATTCCTTCTGGAAAAGGTCATGAAATATGCCCAGCAGTACATGCAGAACAAAATGCTCTTCTTCAAGCTGGAAAGGCAGCACTTGGAGCAACTCTTTATGTGAATGCTTTTCCATGCAAAATTTGTGCAAGATTAATTGTTAATTCTGGTATAAAAAGAGTTGTAATTTCTGGGGATTATACTGATGAGGAAGGATTAGAAATCTTAAAAGGTGCAGGTATAGAAGTTGTTGAATTGAAACTAAAGTAAATTACTTTGAGAGTAATATTGCTATTATTCCAAAAATTGCTTCAATTAAAATTAAAAGAATTGTTAAATTTCTTTCAGAGATTCCATTTGAGAGTTTCATTATCCATTGACAAAAGCTAATCGGCTTATTCTTACAGTATAACTTTCCATTCTCATAGCTACCCCACCAATTCTTGCTCGGAAAACCATTCATTGCCTTTATGAAAAAATCTATTGCATATGGGATTATAACTATTATGCCCGAAGTTTCAAAATTTCCAATTATTACAGATGATGCGATAACTGCTCCTATGCTGAGAGTCCCAACATCACCTATAAGAACTTTTGCAGGATACCAATTATAATACAGAAAAGCTAACAATGCTCCAGCCATAGCAAGCAATAAAATTAATGCATTAATAGATTGAATTTTAAATGCAATTATTGCTAATGAAATACAAGCAACTGAACCCATACCTGCTTCTAAACCATTAAAACCTGCAAGCATATTTGTGACATTTGAAGCAACAGTAATTGCTATTGGAACTAAAATTAAAATGTAGAAAATTCCAAAATCAACATATCCTAGAAGTGGAAAATACATTTTTGTAACACCAACGCGAATTGCAACCAAAGGCATTGCAGCAAAAAGTGGCAAAATTGCTTTTACTGCCTGATGCATTGAAAACAGATCATCTAAAATGCCAATAATTGCCATAAGCAAAACTGTAATAAAAGCAGCCATTATAAAATTCAAATTAAATTCACTTCCAAAAATATGGAAAAAAGTTGACATTCCTATCGCAAATAAAACTCCGACAGAAAAACCAAAAATTATTCCAAGCCCACCCATCTCAGGAACTTCCTTTTTAAATTTAACAAATCCTTGGCTATCTGGCTTATTTACATCCTTGCCAAAAATTTTTGCTCTTTTAAGCTTTGGTATAAGCCAAGGCATAAATAAAAATGTCACAATAAATGAAACAAGAAAAATTGCGATAAATTGATACATTTTTATCCTGCTTTGAAAAATCTATATGCTATCTCAAAATAAAAGTGTATGTAAACCAAAGCCACAAAAACAGAAAAACTACTAAGCCTATAAACATATAGATCTCCCTCTTAGTTATATCTTCTCTTAATTTTAATTTCATTTTAAACCGAAAGGTTTTTATATATGTTCATTATATATTTAAATACCTATATAAAAATATTTATAAAAAAATGAAAACTAAACATAATTTTTTTGGATTTAAATTGGATAGGAAATTTTTAATTTCAGCAATTTTATTGATGGAAATTTTAATTGCAGGGTTGGTTTATGCTCAAGCTACTCAACCACCACTTGGTGACGTACTAACTTGTTTAATTTGCAGAGTTTTCTATTTAATTTTCTGGGCTACTGCTGCAATTGCAGCTCTTGTTATTCTAATTGCAGGTGTTAAATGGATTGGTTCGGGTGATGATCCATCAGCAAGAGGTGCTGCAAAAGGCACTATAGTGCACGCAATTATTGGACTGATAATTGTTATCATTGCTGTATTTTTAGTTTGGTGGGTTGTTGGAGGTTTTGGTCAAATGGGAGATCCAAGAGGTTTTATCGATGGCTGCGATAATGAATGTGCGGGGGGGTAGTGAAACACCATTCTAAGCAAAACGTTAATCGAATCCTTTATCAAAACTTATTAGAATTTATCAAATATAGTTAGTTCGTAAATATCGAAAAGATTTTTTATCTTATTCTCTAATACTTAATTAAAGGAATTGACTTAGAATGCCATATCGCATACCAACTGATATAAGATATGAGGAAAGGCTTTTTGGGCCATTGACAATAAAGCAATCAATTTATGCTCTAATTACCTTAAGTATAATTCTTTATATTCTTTTCTTTTCTGGTCTTTCAGATAAGGAGTTTATTTTGAAAATTTTTCTTGTTTTGATTGTTGGTGCTATTGGCATTGGATTTGTGCAGTTTGATTTAGAGGAATACATAAAGAACTACATATTTTTTTTGAGAGAGAGAGAAAGCGCCTCATGGATTTCACCAACTGCAAGAAAACTTATGGATATAAAAACAATAAGAGCTGATGCTGTTTTTTTAAAAACGGGCGAGGTTTTAGGTGTTGTTAAAGTAAAACCAATTAATTTTGGCGTTCTTTCAAGAGAAGATCAAGATACTGTGATTTATGGTTTTCTGCAATTTCTAAATTCATTAAATTTCCCTGTGCAAATTGTCATGAGGTCAGTAAATCTCGATCTTTCAGATTATTTGAATGCAGTAAAAAGAAGAATTTTGCAGAGAGATGATAAAATTTCCTTAGCATATTTTGAGCACTTTTCTGAGTATATGTATGATTACATTAGGGCTAATAAGATTAATGATCGGCTTTTTTATATAGTAATCCCGGCAAAAAGACACTGGGATGAAAGAGAGGTTATAAGAAGCTTGGAAACAAGATGCAGAACAGTTATAGAAGCATTAGCAAGATCTGGCATAATTGCTAGTAGATTAGATAATAAACAACTATTGGCTTTATATTCATCATACTTTACAGAGACATTTAATATAGATGATGAGTTCCTATCTCCAATAACATTCTATAGAAAAATGTGGACAGAAACACCTGAACCAATAAGAGTTCCTGAATTTGAAGAAAAAGAGAAATAAAATGAATTTGCAATCACTGAAAATTCCTGGCTTAGATATTTTTGGTTTAAGTAAGGGGAAAAAAGAAAAGTTACCGATAACTGAAAAAAGCAAGGAAGAGGCAGAGACTTATGAAGATAAACTAATAGAGTATTTGACTTCGCCATCAACAATAGTTACACATGTTAACGACATTCAAATAGAGAAATATCATAGAGTTTTAGCAGCAATAAATTATCCAAGAGTTGTTAAGCCAGGATGGCTCACTACTCTAGTGGAAATGAATTTAGACTTTGATCTTTCTATACATATAAATCCATATCCTGTAGAGCATGCGATAAAAATTCTTGAAAATGAATTAAAAAAGCAAAAGACAGATATTTATGGCCTAAAGGCAGAAGGTAAAATAGTTCCACAATCGTTAATACAAAAACACCAGGATACAAAGGCATTGCTTGAGGCAATACAACAAGGTACAGAGAAAATGTTTGCAATGTCTCTTTACATAGATGCAAAAGCTGATGATCCAAAAAAATTGGATAAATTAGCATCAAAAATTGCAGCAAAAATGAATTCAATTATGATAACTCCAAAAGTGCCATCATTTCAGATGATAAAAGCTCTAAAGTCAGTTCTTCCAATAGCAAATGATGAATTAAAAGTTACAAGGGATTTAACATCTTCAGCTGCAGCTGCATGCTTCCCATTTGCAATTACCTCATTAGAGCATCAAACAACAGGTGTGCTTATAGGCTTTAACCAACTGAATAACATTCCTATAATTATCGATCCCTTTGAGTTAAGTAATCCGAATATACTCGTTTTAGGCACTTCTGGTGGCGGTAAAAGCTACTGCATAAAACTTTTGCTAATGAGAGAATTCATGGAGAATGTTGACATTAACATAATTGATCCACAAGCAGAATATACTGATCTAGTTAGAGTTTTCAAAGGAAAAACTATAAGAATTGCTCCGGATTCAGATACGATTATAAATCCGTTTGATTTAACAAACCAAACGTTGGATGAGAAAAAATTGTCTCTTTTATCATTCTTCAGAGTTCTATTAGGAGAGCTAACAGAAGGTCAAAGAGCAATTCTTGATGATGCTATTGACCGAACTTATGAGGATGTCGGTATAACAAAAGATCCAAGAACATGGATAAAAAAACCCCCAACTTTAGGGGATCTTTATGATCATGTAATGCCTTTAACAAGATCAGAAAAAGAAATTATCTACAAACCAGCAATGGCTATTGTAAATAGAATGAAGAGCTATGTTTCCGGGCCATTAAGATTTCTAAACCAACAGACGAGGATAGATTTGGACAATAGGATGATTTCATTTGACATTAGAGACATACCGGATGTTGGAAAGCCAGCAATAATGTTTTTAATTTTAGAATATGTTTATAATTCAATGAAAAAATCAAAAAAGAGAAAGATGTTAGTTGTTGATGAAGCTTGGACAGTGCTCTCAGCAAGTGAAGAAGGCGAATATATATTTAGATTAGTTAAAACATGCAGAAAGTTCAATCTTTCTTTAGTTATGATAACTCAAGATGTAGAAGATGTTTTAACTTCAAGAGCAGGAAGAGCTGTTCTTAGCAACACAGCAACAAAAATTTTACTACAGCAAGATCCAACAGTTATGAGCCAGATTACAGAAAAATTTCATTTGAATGAAGCTGAAGAGCACTTGCTTAGAACTGCAACAGCAGGTAATGCATTATTAATTGCTGAAAATTTGAGAGTTCCGATTTTTATACAAGCATCGAAAGAAGAGCATAGAATTATAACAACAAAACCAGATGAATTAGTTGAATTAGTACATGAAGAAAAACCACCCGCTGTTAAGAAAGAACTTGAATTGGGCTTTGATTTAACTCAAACATTCCACAGAAAAATAAAATTGCTTACAGAACAAATTCAAACTTTAGAGAAGTTAGAATTCAATGAAGTTAGAGTTGAAACTTTGGAAGGTAAAAGCGATTTGTTTATAATAAAAAATGAAACGGGTGAGAGTGATGAGCATTTTGTCCTTCAGAACTTAATATTTGAGGAAGTTAAAAATTACACTGAAAAAGTTTCAATGCATTTCACTAAGCTTCCAGATATAATATTTGAGGCTAAGAATGGCGAGCTTGTTGCTATTGAAATTATTGCTTCTCCAACACTGAAAGAAAATGTTGAGAAAATGGAGGAAAAACTTGAAATTCTAAAAAGATACAATCATTACTTCTATGTTGTTGCTGATCCAAAACTTAAGAAGTATGAATCATTTGGAGAAATTTTGACAAGAACTCAAGTTCCAATAAAAATAAAATCATTCTTTGAATGAACCCCTTTTCTTAGGAAGAAAAGGTGTTTCATCCCCAAAAGAACTATTCAAATTTAGGAAATTATTGAACCCCTTTTCTTAGGAAGAAAAGGTGTTTCATCTCAAGAAGAATTAATTTTTAGTTATAAAAGCTAAATTAACTTTAATAAAATGACAAATGAAACCCAAGAGAGAGTTAGGATAAGGCTTGATGTACTTGATAAAATTATTCAAGATTTAAATTCGAATGCAGAACTTGAAGAAATTTTTGGCTATCCAGTGATAAGATCATTAGTCATTGTCGCAGATGGAAATGATCTGAGAATAGAAACAAGTGAAGAAAATTTGGATGAACAAAAAACTGAAAAATTCCTTAAAATTCTTGATGAAGTTATAAAGAGAAGGACTTCTGAGAGATGAAAAAAGTTGTAGCAACTGGTGTTTTTGGAATTTTGCATCCTGGGCATTTACTATTTTTAAAAGAAGCGAAAAAGTTAGGTGATAAACTGATTGTTATAGTTGCAAGAGATGAGAATGTAAAAAAGAAAAAAAATGATTTCCTGATAATTCCAGAAAAACAGCGCTTAGAGATAATAAAAGCAATAAGATATGTTGATATGGCAATTCTTGGTGATGAAAAAGATATTTTTAAACCGATAGAGAGGATTAAGCCAGATATTATTGTTTTAGGTAAAAATCAAGAGATTGATGAGGCCTTTTTGGAAGAAGAATTAAAAAAAAGAAATTTGAAAGCAAAGGTTATAAGGATAAAAAAATTTTTTTCAGGAGAACTAAATTCGACAAGTAAAATAATTGAAAAGATTAGAGAGCTATAAATGTGTGAATATTGTCACAATATCTCCATCATTTAGGATATGTTTAAGTCCAACTTTTTCATTTTTGAATTTTACAGATGTGCCTATGATTGAAGCATATCTAAACTTATTTTTTATTTCTTTATGCAATCTGTCGCAAATATCAGCAACTGTCGAACCTTTTTTCATAATGAGAGGATGTTCCATATCTGCTTTTTTTCCAGGAGGTTTCATATAAACTCTTATAAATTCTAATTTTAAAAAAATTTCCTCTTTTAATTTTTCTAGATTTTTACCTTGAAGTGAGGAAATTGGAATAAATCCTTTTTTAGAGAATTCATCAGTTTTATCATTTAGCAGGTCAATTTTATTCACAGCAACTATCGCAGGTAGATAAACTCTATTTCCAATGACAACATCTATGAAATCATCTATGTTTACCTTTTCTCTTATGACGACATCTGCATTAAAAATTCCATTCTCATTTAAAACACCTTTAATTTCTTCATCAGAAAGATTAGAATTTTTTATTTTTGAGATTGTTATCCCGCCATGGGAAGTTCTCTTTATAGTTATGTCAGGTTTTCTCTTATTTATTCTTATGCCAGCACCATAAAGTTCTTTCTCTATTACTGAAAGTTGTTTTTCTGCTTGTAATGCATCAACTAAAATTAAAATTAAATCAGAAATTCTTGCAACTGAAAGAATTTTCTTTCCCATACCTCTACCTTTTGATGCTCCTGAAATTAATCCTGGAATGTCTAAAATTTGAATTTTTGCTCCATTATAATGCATTATTCCAGGTATTACACCTATTGTTGTAAAATCAAAACTTGCAACCCTTGATTCAGCATTTGTTAATTTGTTAAGTAAAGTGGATTTTCCAACTGAAGGTAAACCTACTAAAACAACAGTTGCATCGCCCTCTTTCTTAACACTAAATCCATGTGAAATTTTTCCTTTTTCTGAGCCTTTTTCAAGTGCTTCTCTTAGCTTAGCTAATTTTGCTTTTAATTTTCCGATATGGTGCTGTGATGCCTTGTTATATGGCGTTCTTTTGATTTCTTCTTCAATTTCTTTAATTTTTTCTTCAAGAGTCGGCATATTAATTTTATTTTTTATTTTAATTAAAGTTATAAATTACTCACCCTACTTTAAAGTAATGTTCTTTAGTAATTAGAATACTAAAATCAGAAATAAATTCACTATTTTTATCTCACTCAACTTGCTTCATAAAAAAGACTAACCTTAGTTAATCGATTGTTGAGATACATAAAAAACCAAACTGTAGAGGATTTCACCTAATTCAGTTTTAGGTTAATCCATGATTAATCAACTCACTTAACAATTTTTTCTATACTACCATGGAGCATACTTTATATTGCTATAAAAATCTGATAAAACAATAGGGGTTTATTTTAATTTATTTTCACACTAAGATCAAAAAGGGACTGTTTCTCCAGTAGTTCTTCTAAATCAAATAAAAATTTCTCTACTTTGCGCCATAGCTTACATTTCATTCCTGGAGAAGTAAAGAAATGGGGAAGATTTAGAATGCCTCCAAGAATACTATTGCTAAATTTTTGAGGACGAGTAAGATAGAAAATATAAATTAAAACATTCTCGAATTTATAATCAACAAGTCTTTTTATAGAAAAATTTAAATATTAACCCAAAATTTAAATTCATCTAATTGTTTTTTTAATGCTGAAGGAATTGCTCTTCCATATTCTGAAAGCCAACCATCATCTCTAAATTTTCTTTTTAATGATTTATCCTCTATTTTTAATTTCTGAACAAATTCTGCAAGACCTCTATTTCTTATAACTGAATTTTTTGGTTTGAAAACACCACTCCAAATCGCCCATATTTTAAAAACAGTATCGGGATATCTACCACCACCAACATCTAAAGCTAAGAAATTGCAGCTATTAGTTAATTCCATAACTTTTTTTACTGTTTTAAACGACCTTGCATCACCTTTTATGAATTTCAAATTTTTATTTTTCTTTAGCAATGACTGCAAACCTTTTTCTGATTCAATGCTTTTATCAACAAGGATTCCAAGCTTTACTTTCCTTTCATAGCAAGAGGTACTTTTACCAATATGTGGACCTATTTCTATAACAATATCCCCCTCATTAACTCTTTCTCTTAAAATTTTTCTATAAATATCAACATCATAAACAATGGATATCATTTTTTTCTTATAGAGATTGTTATTCTTGATTTTCTTCTGCCACTTTCATCTATGCCAAATAACTTTTGTGATTCCTTAGTATCATAACCAATTTTTTTAAATTTTTTTGCAATTTTTCTTGCATATCCTTTATTTATAATGTAGATATCTAAGCCATAATTCGTTTTTTCAATTTTTGAAATTAAATTAGTATCTATCTCTTTAATATTTGGCTCAAACCCACGAAATTGTAGAATAGCTTCATAACTTTTGAGCTTCCTGCAAGTATTGCACAGCTGCTTATCCAGTTTTATTTCGCCAGTAAAGAAATTTAAAATTTCTTTTTCATTGAATTTTACACTTGCTTTAACCTCAAAAATAATTTTATTTCTCTCGGTTTTTATGACATCTACAAATAATTTTTTAATTGAAGCACCCTTAGGTAAAATTAAATTCTCTAAAACAACTTTGTTTATTACAGAATTAATTTTATTTTCTTTCCAAATATTTTTTTGTTTATATCTGCCACAATCACAAGCAATTAACTTAATTTCTTTTAGCTTTATTGGATTTAGCTCAAGAAAACATTCTTCGCATAAGCTTTTTTTTGTTTCTTTACCACATCTGTAGCATAGCATTTTTCTTTATAGAATATTACCTTCTTGCTATATTTATACATAGATTACCATAAATTATACTATTTTAGGATATCCTAAATTCTATTGGATATGACAACGGAGAGCACTGAGGAGTATCTGGAAGCAATTTATAGATTAACGGAGAAGGGAGAAAAAATTACAACAACTAATATTTCAAAACTACTAAATGTATCGCCAGCAAGTGTAACTGAAATGCTACAGCGCTTGAATAAAGAAGGTTACATAAAACATGAACCATATAGCACTATTTCTCTAACTAATAAAGGTAAACTTCTTGGGGAGAAAATAGTTAGGAGACATAGGATACTAGAAAAATTTTTAGATATAATTGGCTTAAGTAGAAAAACACTGCATAGAGAGGCCTGTAAGCTAGAACATGCAATTTCTGATGATGTTGAAAAAGCGATTGATAAGAGTATTGGTTATCCTAAAAAGTCACCTACTGGAATGGAAATCCCAAGAAGTAAAAATGTTGAGGTAATACCACTAATAAATCTAAAATCAGGTGAAAAAGGGAGAATTATTGAAATTAATGCTGGGAAAAAAGCAACTATGAGATTGATGGATATGGGACTCACTCTAAATACAAAAATAACTGTTATAAACTCTCACTTAAATTGCCCAATTGAAATTTCTGTTAGGGGCTCAAAATTGTCAATTGGTAGAGGACTAGCAAGTAAAATATTTGTTGAAAAAGAATAATGAAAAAGATAAAGATTGCACTATCTGGAAATGCAAATGTTGGAAAATCAGTCTTCTTTAATTATCTCACTGGGCTACATCAACATATTGGAAATTGGCCTGGTAAAACTGTAGAGAAAGCAGAGGGTACATTAACATTCAAAGATTATGTAATAGATGTAATTGACCTTCCAGGGATATACTCCTTTTCAACTTTTTCTATAGAGGAGTTGATAGCAAGAGATTATATACTAATGGAAAAACCAGATGTTATTATAAATATTATTGATGCTTCAACCTTAGAGAGAAATCTATTTTTTACAATTCAACTTATTGAATTGGAAAGGCCAATTGTGATAGCTTTAAACCAAATTGACATTGCAAAAAAAAGAGGAGTTCACATAGACTATAAAAAATTACAAGAATTGCTAAACATTGATGTTGTTCCCACAATAGCAACAGAGGGCTTAGGGATATATGAAACATTAGAGAAAGCATTAAATTCGATTGATAAAAAACCTACTGCTATAAAATATGGTAATGAAATAGAAAAGAGAATAGAAAAAATTATTTCATTACTAAAAAAATATGAAAATGAAATACCTTATCCTTTAAGATTTGTTGCTATAAAACTTCTTGAAGAAGATGAAAAAATAACTGAATTAATAGGGAAAATTGATGGAAAGATAATAAAAAATGTAAGAGGATGTTCAAAAGAAATAGAGAGAATTTATGGTGAGAAATCCTCAGTAGTTATAGTATCTGAAAGATATGCAATAGCAAACAAATTTGCAAGAAAATGCCAAAAAACTTATAAATTTAGAAAACAAGTTCTTTCGGAGAATTTAGAAAGATTAACAACACATTGGTTTTTTGGTTATATAATTATGCTCTTTATTTTCTTTTCTATTTTTTATTCAATATTTACATTTGGTAATTTTCTTTCAGGAGTAATTAGCAATTTTTTTTCAGAGTTAAAACCAGAGGATTTAAAAGAACCTTTGATATGGGAGGCTATTGTTGGTGGTTTTGTTGCTGGCCTAACTTTAGTTATTCCATATGTTTTGCCATTCTATTTAATCCTATCTTTATTAGAGGATTCGGGCTATTTACCAAGAATTGCCTTTCTTCTTGATAGAATTATGCATAAGGTTGGTTTGCATGGAAAGGCAGTTATACCTATAATTATGGGTTATGGTTGTAACGTTCCTGCAATTTTTTCTTGTAGAATCTTAGAAACACAAAGAGATAGATTAATTTCTGCATTTGCAATAACATTGATTCCTTGTACTGCAAGAAGTGTTGTAATTTTTGCACTTGTTGGAGCGTATCTTGGAATGAAATGGACAATTTTTTTCTATATCTTAAATTTAGCTATTATAATGCTTCTCAGCAGGGTTTTATTTAGGCTACTACCTGGAGAAGCAACAGAACTAATAATGGAAATGCCACCTTATAGAATGCCATCAATCAAAACAATTGTGATACAAACATGGCATAGAATAAAGTCAATAATATTCATAGTATTTCCGTATTACATTTTTGGCGGTTTAGCTTTAGTAATTTTAAAAATTTTTGGAATTCTTGGATTAATAGGAAAAATTTTAGCTCCGATAACAGTAAACTTGTTAAATCTTCCTACAGAATCAGGAATTTTCTTTATTTTTGGGATAGTAAGAAAAGAATTAATTTTAATTATGCCTTCACTCTATTATAACACAACAAATCTTGCAGATATTTTTACTCCGGTACAAATGCTAACATTAGCATTAGTCTCAATGTATTACTTGCCCTGTGCTGCAACAATTGCAACATTAGTTAAAGAATTTAGGTATAAAACAACTGTTAAGATAGTGATTTTTAGTATAATTTTCTCAGTTCTCTTAGGTAGTATTGCAGCAAAAATTTTACCTTTATTAATAAAATGGATTTAAATAGAATTCAATTTTTAGCGAAATATCCTTTCTTGGAGGATGCAAAAAAGTATGTAGGAGAACTTAATTTAAATTTTAAAACTCTTAAGGAACATCCAATTTATTCCATAGCATTAGAACATGGCAGACAAAGAGTTATTGACGCATTAAATTCAACCTTAAGCTTAAATTTTGAAGATAAAATCTCAGCTGAATTTTCAATTTTAAGTTTCGCAGTTGCAAGAATTTTAGTACATGCAACAAAAAATAAAATGATTGTTGAGAAGTATGCTGAAGCTGAAACACAGCAAATTTTTGAGTTTCTAAGTAGAGAAAATGAAAAAACAATAGAATTAATTGCAAATGATCTAAATATTAGATTTTTAGATGGAGAAATGCCATTTCAAGAATATTTAAAACTCACAAGGAACTTATCAAAGAAGGATTCAAAGTGGAAATTAGCTAATAGGGAAATTTTCAGAGGAAAAGTAAAAATTTATGAAAATGAAAAACTCTTGCTTATAAGAGAAGCTATAAGGGAAAAAATAATAGAACCAATTGAACCTTCAATGCTTTCTCAAATCCCAAAAGAATTTTCTGAAATTGCAAAAAATTTAAACTCTCTTTTTACAGCAAAGCAAAGAATCTCTTTCAAAGAAATCCAAGAGGATGCACTTCCTAACTGCATAAAACAAATGCTAAAAGCACTTTCCTCTGGAGAAATTTCTCATAACGGGATGTTCATCCTTGCGACATTTTTCATAAATTTAGGTTTAGAAAAGGAAAGGATAATAAAAATATTTTCAGCGTTTCCAAAATTTAGTGAAGAAAAAACTCGCTATCAAGTTGAATTTCTCTCAGGTGAGAAATCTTCAGTAAAATACAATTGCCCTGGATGCGATAAAATAAAAGCATATGGCCTATGTCCTGAAGATTGTAAAGCAAAGCATCCTTTGAAGTTTTATAGAAAAAAATACGCTGAAATCAAAAAAAATGCTAAAAAAAATTTCTCGTGAAATAATAAGGAAAATTCTTAGTGGTGAGATAAAAACAAAAGAGCAAGTTGATTTAGAGAAAAAGAAATTATCAGAAAAGTTTCATCTTCCAGTGTTCATTAAGAATTCAGATATTCTGAAAAATGCAAAAAATGAAAATGAACGAGAAAAAATTTTAAAAATTCTACAGAAGAAACCATCAAGAACAATTTCTGGAGTTGCAATTGTCGCTGTAATGACAAAACCTTCAAAATGTCCTCATGGCAAATGCGCTTATTGTCCTGGAGGTCCAGAAATTGGTGCACCTCAAAGTTATACTGGCAAAGAACCAGCAACACTTAGAGCGTTAAGCTATTCTTTTGATCCTTACTTGCAAGTGACATTTCGTTTGCATCAATTGAAGGAGATTGGACACCCTATAGATAAAGTTGAATTGATTGTTATGGGAGGCACATTAACAGCACAACCTTTAAGCTACCAAAAATATTTCGTCAGTGAATGTTTAAGAGCTATGAATGATTTTCCAGAGAATAATAAAAAAATAAAAAAATTTGGAAGTGAGAAATTCATTGAGAATTTTAAGAAAGAAAAAAAGGTTAAGATTCCATTAGAGAAAATTCAAAAAGAAAATGAAAATTCATATGTTCGCTGTGTTGGTATGACATTTGAACCTAGGCCAGATTATGCAAAAAAAGAGCAAATAAACCAAATGCTTAAATTTGGTGTTACAAGAGTTGAAATTGGAGTTCAACTACCTTTTGATTCAGTTTATAAAAAAGTTAATAGAGGCCATACATTAAATGATGTGGTTGAAGCAACACAACAATTGAAAGACTCTGGATTGAAAGTTTGCTATCACATGATGCCTGGATTGATTGGAAAAAACTTTGAAAAAGACCTTGAAGCTTTTAATTTAATTTTTTCTGATCAGAGATTTAAGCCAGATATGGTAAAGATATATCCTTGCTTGATTTTGAAAGGCACTGAGTATTATGAAATGTGGAAATCAAAAAAATTTAAACCTTTAGAAACTCATGACGCTGTGGAAGAAATTTTAGAAATTAAGAAGATTATGCCACCATGGGTAAGGACAATGAGAATTCAAAGAGATATACCTTCACAGCTAATTGAAGCAGGAGTTAAAGCAAGTAATCTTGGGCAAATTGTTTATAGGGAAATGGAAAAAAGAAAGATAAAATGCTCTTGTATTAGATGCAGAGAAGTTGGATATGCTATAAAAAGAGGAATTTTTCCAAAAGAGGAGGATATAGAGATAGTCAGAAGGGATTATGAGGCAAGTAATGGGAACGAGATTTTTCTTTCTTTTGAAGATGTAAAGCAAGATATTTTAATTGGCTTTCTTAGGTTGAGAATTCCATGGAAACCTTTCAGAAGTGAAATTAAAAAGAATACAGCATTGGTCAGAGAGTTACATATTTATGGTCCAATGCTCGAAATTGGTGAAAAACCAAAGGAGGAATGGCAACATCGCGGCTATGGGAGAGAACTCCTTGAAGAAGCAGAAAAAATCTCATCTGAGGAATTTGACATGAAAAAAATTCTTGTAACTTCTGGTATAGGAGCAAGAAATTACTATAGAAAATTTTTCTATAGGAGATGTGGGGTTTATATGGGAAAAAAATTAGAATAAGCCTGAGATAAAATTGATAGTCATTCTAAAAAGTGGTAGTATATTCACAAAAATAAGAAATAGTGTTAATGTAGCGACACTATAAAAAATTCTTTCCTGCATTTTTTTACTTATCTTAAAGCTAAAAATAAATTCCTTGAAAATTCTTCCTCCATCGAGCGGTATTAAAGGCAAAAGATTTACAAGAGCGATGCTAAAATTAATGAAAAAAGTCCAAAATAAAGTTTCGGAGAGGAATTCAGGTATATGTGGGATCAGCATAACTCCAAGATATGCACTATTTGGATTTTTTGGATTTCCACTTGCAATTAAGGAAATTTCACCATAGTTTGTTTTTAGTATTAACTCATCCATAGGCTTTAGCTTTGACATTTCATTTTGAAATTCTGCAATATTTCTGACTCTTATAGAATTTATTTCATAGACAATAGTATTTGTCTTTATTTTTTCATATGCGCTATAACCAGGCTGTGTTCCAGTTATAATAACACCATCACTAAAAGATGAAAATAAAATTGGTGAATAATACCATATAAAGAGGAAAACTACTGCAACAAGAAAATTTGAAAATGAGCCAACTGCAAAAATTCTTGATCTTGTTAAAGTGTCTTTTTTATTCATTTCATCCTCATCTGGCTCAACAAATGCGCCTATTGGTAAAATTCCAAGAGTTGCAATTCCTGTTGATTTTAATTTTATTCTATTTGCACAAGCAAGAATACCATGTGCAAACTCATGGGAGAATATAGCTATTGTTATAGCAAATAGAGCATATAGAATTGGAATTGAAAATCCAGTTCCTGGAGCTGAGAGGACAATTTCACCCTTTTCAACAGAAGGTATAAATGGTGAAATTCCTGGTGTGTTCAAATTTTCAAAAATTATCAAATAACCTTGGTGTATAAAGCTTATCACAACCAACGCAGGAATTCCAAAAGTTCCAGCAATAATTGAAGTTATAACTAAAACAGAAAAATCAGGAAAATTTAAAAGTATACCACTTAAAATTTTGAACCATATAAATGATAGCAATACTGAGAAAACAAAGAAATTGACATTCTCACTCTTAACATTCTCTAAAGATTTTGAGAGTATTGCAAACAAAAAAATAAGAATTAAAAAAGTCATTATTGTTTTTGAGAAAAATAAGGAAAAGATTATTCCAGTTGTAAGAATTGACATAGCGACCTTGCAGTTGTTATATTTTGATATATATTTTACTCCTAGAGCAGAAAAAGAAAAAATTATTGCTAAGTCTGCAAAAAATTTCCAAAATTTTTTTGATATATTGGCTGTACCTTCTATAAACTTAAGGAAATATTTTGTTCTTATAAGAAAAATTATAGCGTGTCTCTCAAATTTTGTTTTTGAAAGAAGAAATGTTCCAACTGCAAAAAAAATTAGTAAAAGAACATGTAGATTCATTTTTCTTTTTTTCTTATGACTACTAAATCACCAAGAGTTATATCTTTACTTTTCTCCACAGTTGATAATGTTTTTACCATCTTATTTTCTTTTTCCTCTTCAGAATTTTCAACAAGTTTAACATTAAGAATTTTTTCTAATTTTTTTGCAAGTCCAACAGATGGTTTGAACTTACCTGTTTCAATTCTTTGAATTAAAGACTTTGGCTGGTTAATTTTTTTTGCTAAATCTTCTTGTTTCATGTTTGCTTTCTCTCTTGCATTCTTTATAATATTTCCAAAATTTTCAATAAGCCTTTCTTCATCAGAAAATTCTATATCAAATAACTCATTTACTTTTTTTTCATCTCTCTGAGCTTTATCCTTTTTTTGTATTGTTACTTCATCTATAACTTCACCATAAGCTGCGCATTCATCACAGGTAATAACAATAGAACCTTCAAGCTTTACTTTCTTGCCACGCTCTATATACCTTCCACAAGTTTCACATTCCATTTTACTAAAAGAGATTTGGGGCCGGGGGGATTTGAACCCCCATCGACAGGTCACTCCATGCTCTTCACCAATCTGTTGACCCTCCTCTCTTCATTGTCATGATGCATGACTCAGCACTCCAAAGCTTTCCAAATTTTTTCTTTGGATGTGAAGCACCTTTCTTTTTTCTAAAAAAGAAAGGAGCTCTCTGGAGCCTGTTAGGATGCCAAGTTACCCCACAGCCCCTCTATATTTTATAGAAAATCTAAGTTTAAATTCAAATACTTATTCTATCGATAGCATAGTAAGTTATACTACCTTCCTCATCAACAATTGCAAAAACCATCCTCTTATTTACTGTATTTGCAACTCTTACCGCTCTTGAAAGTTCTGGAAATGAGCATTTGTATTCTTCAGGGACAACATGAACTAAAATTTTTGAATGTGAATCCTTTATTGTTTTACCTCTTTCATAAACTCTAAAATCTGCGCCAAATTTAAAACCAGTTCTAACAATTAGTCCCCTTGAGCGAAGATCTTTAAATACAAGATATTTTTCATAGAAGTTCTTTTCTATTCTTCCTCCAATTTGAGCAAGCTCTTCAAAGCTAATTTTTTTTCCATCTTTTACGACTTCCATGACATTCGTATCAATTAAAAAAAGGGCTTCAATTAATGAGAGTTCAATTCTTGAGCCATTTTCTTCACCAAAACCTTTCTCCTTTAAGAAAGACTTCAGTGTTGGCTCAACAACAAGAATCTTTGTGCCAATTAGAACCCCAGAAGAAATTTTTTTCATTCTTAAGAAAATAGTTACATTGATTCTAAAATTTTTATTCTTTCTTCAATTGGCGGATGCGTATTAAACAAATTTATAATTCTTCTGCCTATAGGATCAGCTAAGAACATTGGCGCAACAGCTTGATTTGCAATTGTTTTTCTGTACTGAGAGTAGAAGAGATCAATTTTTTTAAGAGCATTTATTAAACCTTTTGGGTTTCTTGTTAACTGCACAGCTCCTGCATCTGCTGCATACTCTCTTTTTCTTGAAATTGCAAATTGGACTAACTTTACTATTATAGGAGCAATAATTGCCAAAATTATTCCTAAAATTACCAGATATACAGTACTTCTGCCACCTTTTCTTTCCCTATTATAAAACATACTTCTCAAGAAAAGTTCACTTGCAATTGCAACTATACCTACCATAACCGAAACCAATGTCACAAATCTAATGTCATAATTTGCAATATGGGTCATCTCATGACCTAAAACGCCCTCAAGCTCAGAATCTGAAAGATTTTCAAGTGCACCTTCAGTAATGCAGACAACACTATGCTTTGGATCTTTACCAGTTGCAAAAGCATTTATTTCTTTTGATGGCATTACATAAACCTTTGGCATAGGTAAACCAGAAGCTAATGCTAAACCTTCAACCATGTTTCTCAAATGTCTAAATTTTTCACCTTCTGCAGGATAGGCATTCACTGATCTTAAAACTATTTGTGCTGAATTTTCATATGTGAACCATGTGTATGCTAAAGAGAAAATTATTGAAAAAATTAGGATTATGAATGTTAATCCAGGATCGTAAATTTTAGCTATAACCCAACCTAATGCAATAAAAACAAAAAAAATAAAGATAAAAAGCAAGTAGGAATTCCTTTTATTTCTTGCAATTTGGTCATGAAATGAAATAAATTTTCTCTCAGCCATTT
This sequence comes from Candidatus Altarchaeota archaeon, assembly GCA_038891095.1. Lineage (GTDB taxonomy): Archaea > Altiarchaeota > Altiarchaeia > IMC4 > QMZM01 > JAWAEV01. The sequence continues at coordinate 40,058 of JAWAEV010000002.1, read as the reverse complement.
GCATTTTCATACATCAAATTTTACTTTTGGAACTTCTCTTGCCTTTTCAGGAATTTCTAAGTATGGTTTTTGTTGAGTTCTACCCATTATTGCAGCAAACCACATGCCTGGGATTGTTGTTATTGTGTTATTGTATACTAAAACTGAATCATTATAAAATTGCCTCGTGTAAGCAATCTTATCTTCTATATCGGAAAGTTCCTCTTGTAATTTTGCAAAATTTTCACTTGCTCTTAACTGAGGATAATTCTCAGCTAAAGCGAAAACTGTCTTTAGTGCACCTTCGAGAACATTGCCTGCTTTTGCTTTTTCTTCAACAGTTTTTGCTGATAGCATTTTCTCTCTAGCTTCAGTTACCATTTTTATAGCCTTCTGCTCATGCTTCATATAAGCTTGCACGGTCTCAATTAAATTTGGTACTAAATCTGCTCTTTTCTTTAGTTGGACATCAATTTGAGCCCATGCATTATCTATTCTATTGCCCAAAACAACAATCTTGTTGTAATAATACACAAAAATCAGTACTACTAAAACCAAAAAACCAAGAATCCATAAAATCATTTTTTTACCTCCATAGATAGATGTTTATTAATAATAAAGACTGAACATTTTTAAATCAATTTTCTAAATTCAATTGCGTTCTCTTTCATAAAAAGATTGTTGAAAAGACAATAAACCTCTTTTACATTAGTTAAGCTTTCTATCTTTTTTAATAACTCTTTAAGTTCTCCACTACTGTATTTGTAGTTATAATTAATCTTCCTTTTTTCATAACTTCCATGTAATCTAAAGTATACAATCTCTTTGATATATGATGGCATTCTTATAAAAGGATCAGTGACTTCAATCAGATTAAATTTTTTACATATTAGCTTTGAATTTTGTTGAGACCATCCACGAAGCTCTAAAGCAATTTTCACTTTATTTTTCTTAATCTCTGAAAAAAACTTTTCAGCATTTTCAAAATTTTCTTTGGTATCAGTAAAGCTCGCTGGTAACTGTATTAGACAAATTTCTGCTTTTAGCACTTTACAAATTTTGATAGTTCTTTCAAAAAATTCAAAAACTTCAGGAGTTGGCTTTAAAAATCCAACTCTACCTTTTAAACTTTCAATTTTTACCTTAGAAAATTTTCTCCATGTTGGGCTCTCTATTGGGTGAGAAATTCCCTGAAATGCCTTTAGGGTAAATTTAAAATTTTTTGGAGCATTAGAACGCCATTTTTCTGCTGTTCTCTCTGATGGTAATTTATAGAAGGTTGACTGCAATTCAACTAAATTAAACCTTCTAAAGTATTCATTCATAGCAATAGGGAACCCACAACAACCAACATAAATTCTCATAAAATATTATTTTGCTTTTTTACTTTGCCATTAAATTTATCCAATTTTGCCTCAATTTTTTTCAGTTCACTTAGATCCTCAATTTGGAAGTATTCTTTAAATTTTTGTGTTGTTCTCAAAAGTTTGCTTCTTTTGTATTTTTCTGCAGATATAAATTCCTCCTTTAGAAGGGTTTTTATATGCTTATAAACTTTACTGCCCCTCTGCTTTGCAATTCTTGACTGAGTTATTGGCTGAGAGTAAGCTATTAAAGCCAAGGTTTTTAAAATTGATGGTGATATCTCAGGCAGAGATGCTAAATTTGCGACATTCTGCTCTAACTCTGAGACAACTTTCATTTTATAGCCATTTCCTATTTTTAAAATTTCTAAAGCAGAATTTCTTTCAGAATACTCCATTTGAAGTTCTTCAATAGCTCTTCTGATAAGTCCAAAATCTCCCGTTGAACAGATTCTTGCAAGTTCCTCAATGCTTAGTGGTGAGTTACTCATAAACAGCGCAGCTTCAATCAATCTCTTTATCATTTTGAATTTATATGATATACAATTTTAATTTAATCTCTTCTAATAATATATTGTTAATAATTAAAAATGAAACCAATGCACACAATTGCTCTCTCTGGTTCATATCATGGAGATTTAGAGAAATTAACACAAAATTTGCCACAGGATAAAATTATTGAGATGTCTCTTATAGGTAGAGAGTTCACACTAAAATTAAAAAGTGAAAATTTCCATGAAGTAAAAGAAGCTCTACAAAAGTTGGGTGTTGTAAATATAAACATTCTTGAATTCAAAAAAATTGGTGCAACACTTGATAATTCGGGAAAAGGAACTGATGTCGAAAATATTTTGAGGGTTTCTTTGATACCTTCAGAACTTGGGGACGGTATAAAACCTCTTGCTGTGATTTCAGAAGTGAAAATAAAAAGCGAAATTATAGAAAAGATAAAAGATAAAGTTAAAGAAGTTCTTTTAGAGTCATCTGTTACAGATGCATTATTCATTGTTGATATTCTTAGAAAAACAACAGAAGAAAAATATATAACTGCTGCGATTACTGCAACACTAAATGCTATTTTTGAATCAAATGGTGTTGTTCTAATAGAAGAAGGAATATGCTAAAAATCATTAAGAGCAAGGGTTATGTAATGACTTGGGATGCACTAATAGCACTTGTTTTAATTATTGTGGTAATTTCTTCTCTAATTTCATTAGGATATTTAAAGACTAACGAGAGAAATTTTTTTATTAGTTTACATTATAATGCTGAGAATGCAATGGATATTATGAGTAAAAGTCATATAATTGATGAAATTCTTTTTGAGTATTATAATGGTGATAAAATTACTGCAAAAGAGAAAGCAAGTGGCATACTTGACAAAATCCTTGAGAGAATTAATTATCGTTTTAAGATAAATGATGAGACTCTTTTTGAAAAAATTTTAACTGAAAATGACACATTAGCAAGATATAAAGAAAAGGCTTCAAGATTTTTTTCCCTTCCAGAGAGAGTTTTTATCGCAAGAGCATCTCTCATCTATAATGACAGCAATAGAAATTTAACATATACTATCAGTAGTGTTTCATATGGAGATTCTTTTAAAATTTTTTTAGGATCTAATTGGACATTTTCTCACAACACAGGAACTTCAAAAGTTTGTATTCCAATAAATTGCTCTGGTGATAATTCATATGTCTACACTACCTCAGGCATAGTAACAAATGACTCAGCAGATGATGCAATTTATAGATTGCTCAAAAAGTTGGATATTGATAGTGATGGCGATGTAGACATAGACTTCTCAGAGGAAACAATGTTTTTTAATGTTTACCCAGTTGAGACATTACAGCAACGAAATTTAACGAATGTAAAGTTGATAGTTTGGATTTAAACTAAAGTTTCAATAGCAGGGTTAATGAGAGGTTTAAAGATTAATTTCTTAAAATTTAAAAAATAAAAATCTTTTTAATTTAAAGCCATATCAACAATGACACTCTATGAAAAAGGTGCTCGTTTTGAGCGTTTTCTCGTAAATAAATTCCATGAAAATGGATGGATTTCTTTTAGATCAGCTGGCTCAGGTATAATGAAATTTATAATTCCTGATATTATAGCTATTAAAGGTAGGAAAGTTTTGATGATTGAATGCAAAACAACAAAAAAGAGAGGTATTAGCTTAAAGGAGACGATTCTTGAACTTAAGAAAATTTTACCTATATCGGAATTTGACATTTATATAGCAGTGAAATTTAACAGAAAGGAACCAAGATTTTATAAAATTCAGGATTTACTAAAAAAGAAAAATTTTACAATTTCAATAAATGATGAATATAAAGTTTTTGAAGAAATTATAGTTTAGCTGTTAGTTATCTGTTAACTATTTATCTTTTAATTTCCTCTTAATTTCTTTTAGATCTGCAATAATACCCTTTTCTTTAGTTTTTTCCTCATCAAAAATAAATGGTCCAGTATAGTGGCAATCTCTGCATGTATATCTCTGATCTAATGAACCATAACCTAAAGGTAAAATTCCTGCCTCAACAATATTTTCACTACCACACTTTGGACATTTAAGTTTTTTCATTTTTACATTCTTTCTGGGGCATCAATTCCTAATAGCTCTAAACCTTTTTTTATTACAATTCTTGTAGCATCCACGAGCAAAATTCTTCTTTCTGAAATTCCCTTTTCAACACCTAAAACTTGACATTTCTTGTAAAACCTGCTAAACTCTGATGAAAGCTCATAAAGATAACTTGCTAAGATATTCGGCTTTAATTCATTTACAGAATTTTCAACTATATATGGAAATTTAATCAATTTTTTCAGTAAGGATTTTTCTTCATCAGAAAGTTCTGTGCAGATACTATCAATTTTAATCTTCCCTATATCAGCAGAAAATTTTTTCAATAAACTACAACAACGAGCATGAGCATACTGTATGTAGGGTCCAGTTTCACCATCAAAATTTAATGCATCTTCCCAGCGAAATGTTATCTGTTTTTGAGGAGAGGTTTTCAGTATATGATATTTTATAGCACCAATTCCTATAATTGGTGCAATTTCCTCTGATGCAATGCCACGTTTTTTAATTTCATTTTTTGCTTTTTCAATTGCTTCATCAATTAGTTTATCAACAGCTAAAATCAAACCTTTTCTCGTTGATAACTCCTCGCCTTCAAAATTTACAAATGAAAAATGTACCACTCTCAAAGGTTTTCTTAATTTTAGAAAATTCTCAAGTATGCATTTCAATTCTAAAAATTCAAATTTATGATCTTCGCCAAGTATGTTCAGCATTTCATCTCCAAGTCTTGCTTTTTCAAGATGATAACAAAGGTCTCTTGTTAAATAAACTGAGGTACCATCTTTTCTTGCGAGAACTGTAATTGCATCTCTGCGCTTCAATCCAAATTTCTCAAGATTTAACCCAAAGCCTAGTTCGTTCTCAACTGCAAACTCATTATCTTTTAATTTCTTTAAAATTTTCTCAACACTTCCATTTTCAATAAACTTTGATTCAAAATCAAATGAATCAAATTTTATATTCAACTTATCTAAGGTTTTTTTCTGACCAACGAGGCATTTTTTTGCAACTTCTTTTATTTTTTCTAATGCTTCTCTATTACCAGACTCAGCACTTTTTATAAGATCCTGAACTTTTTGCTGAAATTTCAGATCTTCTTGGAATTTTTTATTAGCAACAACATATTCAAAGAAAATCTGAAAGTCTTCCTTATTTTCATAGCATTTATATTTTTTTGATATTTCATTATCATACTTTATGTCATCAGCAAAGCCCTGAGCAATTATCGCAATTTGTTTTCCTATGTCATTAACATAGTAATGGGTCTCAACTTCATATCCATAAAAATTTAATATTCTTTTAAGTGCATCGCCAATGAGAGAATTTCTAAGTCTGCCAACATGTATTGGTCCAGAAGGATTTATTGAAGTATGCTCTAAAATTATCTTCCTCTTTTTTACTTTACCTTTCCCATAATTTTTATCCTTTCTGATATTTTTTAGAAATTCCTTAAGTGTCTTTGGATAATTTAGAAAGAAATTTACATATGCACCTTCTGATGAAACTCTTTCAATAAATTTCAAGCTTTTTACTCCAAGGGAAATTTCATTTGCGAGAACATCTTGTTTCTTACCTAATTTCTCTGCAATTTTAAAAGTTTTAAATGAGAAGTCAGCTATCTTAGATTCTTGAATCTCATCAACTTGAATTTTTTCACCTATAAAATTTTCAATTGATCTTTTTATTTCATTCCTTATGTAATTGTACATTTTCTAAAACTATATATATCTTAGCCATAAAAGTTATTAATAAACAATTAGATAAAATGTGTGGAAATTTTTTGGATGGATTTAAAAAGGATGATGGACTAAAAAAATGGATTCAGCAAAAAACAGAGGACTTTTCAATGAGTAGGCTACTTAAGAAAGCAAAAGATGCTGAGTTGAAAAAAAATTATAAAGAAGCTATTAACTTCTATTTGAAATTCTTAGAAATAAAACTAAGGGTCATTAAAGAAAGGCCGGAGTATGGTATAAAAGCATATTTCGAGCTTATTCCTTACTATGTAACAATTGCAGAATGTTATAGAAATACAAAACATCTTCGTCCTGAAGATAGAATTATTGATATTGAAAAATCAGCAGAATATTATGAAAAGGCAGCAATTATGTCAATAGAAAAAAAAGACTATAAAACAGCTCATATATATTATGAAGAGGCATCAAAATCATATCAAAACATTGAGAAGTATGATAAAGCGGCATTAAGCTATGTAAAAATTGCACAGATGTACTATAAAAATAGAAGTCTTTTGATGGCGTCTTCAGCTTATGTGAAAGCTGCAGAGCTTTTTGAAAAAGGTAATATATTTGAGAAAGCAGCAAAGGTTTATGAAATAGCAGCTGAAATAAACAAAAAGATAAAAAATCTTAGGGAAGCAATTAACAATTATGAGAATGCTGGTAATGCATATCAGAAGTTGCAAGATTATTCAACTGAGATAAAATTTTATCTCCACGCTTCAGAAATAGCATCTGAGCTTGAACAATACCAAAAGGTATCTGAACTTTATTGTAAGGTAGGTCAAGCATATGAAAATCTACAGGATTATAAAAATGCAATTCACTACTACACAAAAGCTTTAGAGCTTGGAGATGATAAAATAAAAAAATTGTGTTATTATGGTATCGGTAGATGTTACGAAGCTTTAAGATCATATCCGCAAAGTATAGAAAACTATCAAAAAGCAGCTCAGATAAGTCTAAATTTAAAGGAGAATTTAGAGACAGCAATGTTCTATAGAGACATTGCAAGATGCTATGAAATTTTAGGTGACATAGAAAACGCTGCAAATTTCTATTTCCAGTACGCAGAATTTGGAGTCGCAGAAAAAGATAAAGAAAGTTTGAAGGGATATGAAAAAGCTTCTGAGTTTTACATAAAAAATGCAGAGGAGTATATAAAGAAAAATGAAATTGAAAAAGCTATAAAGAATTATGAAAAAGCTTCTGATTGTTATGAAAAACTATCTAAGTATGAAAAAGCTGCAGAGATTTTTGAAAAGATAGCAGAACTTGAATTTAAAATAGAGAGATATGATAAGGGTATAAAAGCATATTTTGAGAGTGCTAATTTCCATGAGAAATCTGGAAATTTTGAAAAGGCAGGTTTAGCATATCAACGAGCAGAGGATTATAAAAATGCAATAAGAGTTTATTCAAAATATGCAATATCTGCTGAATCTGAAAGTAGATTTTTTAAAGCAGGAAGTGCTTATAAGAGTATTGCTAACTGTTATGATAAACTGAATGACAACACAAACTCAAAAGCATACTACGCAAGAGCAATTCATGCTTACTTGAAACACCTTGAGCACTCAAAATATGCTGAATTTAAAAAACAAGATGAAGAAAATGACGGTAACACTTTAAGGAATATTGCTGAATCTTATTTGCTTATGAATGAAACAGCAAGCGCAAAAAAATATTTTGAAAAAGCTTTAGATTACTATGAGAAGAACAAACTTTTGGATGAAGAGAAAATCTCAAGAGCTCTCTTAGCTAGAGTAAATGCTGAATTGTTTATAAGACAGGGAGACTATGAAAACGCAATATCCCTTCTCAGAGAGGCAGGGGAAATTTTTAATTCATTAGATAAGGAAAATTTCTCTAAGGAATACCTTTCCTTCATTGAAAAACAGAAAAATGAAAGCGAGAAACTTTTACAAGATATTATCACAAAACCAGAAGTCTCTCTTTTGATGGACAAAAGCTCTTACACTTTTATTAACACGCCAGTTGTAATAAATGCTGTTATAAAAAACCAAAGCGGTAAACCAGTATATGATCTGAAATTTCTCTCTCACATACCAAACGAACTTAAAGTTGTTGTTCTCCCAACACCTATTGACAAACTCGATGTTAATGAAGAAGTTAAAAACTCTATAGAGATACTTCCATTGAAAGTTGGTGATTATAGAATAAGGCCACTTGAACTTTATTATAGAGATTCTTCAGGAAATAAATATGTAAAAGCTTCAAATAATGTGAATGTAAAAGTTGTTGAAAAGCCAAGTATGGACTTCAAAGATTATAAATTTACTATAAATTCTTATAGAGAGTATACAGAAACTCAGCTTAAAAATCAGAATTATTATCATGCTGCTGAGGGCTATCGTGGCATGGCAGAAGTTTATGGAAAGTTTAACGAAGACGCAGCATCTAAGGAAAATTACAAAAGAGCTATTGAAAACTATCTTAAATATTCTGAACTCCTACTTAAAGAAAAACTTGATGTTGTTAAACTCCATGCAGTTGCTGAAACATATGCAAGAGTAGCTAACTGTTATGAGGCGCTATATCTATTAGAGGAATCAGAAAAATATCATTCAATGAGCATAGAATATTATGAAAAAGCAAAAGAATTGGTTATAACACAAAAGGAAAAACTTAGCTTAGAATACCAAATCATGATAGAGAAAGCACTTCTTTCAAAAGTTCAAGCAAAATTTGCAATACAACATGGCGATTATACAAAAGTTTCATCGCTGTTAGAAAATTCTATACATCTTTTTGAAGAAGTTATAAAGAAGGGAGATTTTGATAAAGAATATGAAGAATTTCTTGATAAAAATCAAAGAGAAGCAAAAGCACTTATGCGAGACATCCAAGTTAGCCCAGATATTGCTCTTGAGTTAGAATATCCAACAGAGGCAAAAATCAATACACCTCACTCAATTATCGTGAAGGTTATAAATAAATCTAACAAAGAAATTTTTGATTTGAATTTCATATTGAGAATTCCAAAAGAATTTGAGCTTAAGCAAACAATTGAAAAAATTCCGAAACTTGAGCCAGGTAGAAGCAGTAGATTCTTTTTGGTGATAACCCCAAAAGTTCTTGGCGAATATAAATTTAAACCATTGGATTTAACTTACAAGGATGAAAAAGATAATAACTATATGAAAGGCTGTGATCAAATTTATATACGAGTTAGTGAACATATTTAATTGAATAAAAATTGTGAAGATTAAAAATGGCAGATATACAAGAAACTGAAATATCAGAAGAAGGAAATAAAAAGGAAAAAATTGCTTCAATTACAAGAGATAAAGACATAAGACAACAACTCTCAAAATTATATGATGAAATTCATAAGATTATAATTGGTTATGATGAGGTCATTGAAAATGTTTTAATAGCTTTATTTTCAAATGGACATGTTCTACTTGAGAGTGTTCCAGGAATGGGTAAAACCATGATGACAAAAACAATTGCAGAAACATTAGAATGTGATTTCAAGAGAATTCAGTGTACTCCTGATGTGACTGCAACGGATATTCTCGGAGGAGTCCACTATGACAAAGAAACTGGGGAATATAAAATTGTTAAAGGACCGATATTTACAAATATTCTTCTTGTTGATGAAATAAACAGAGCACAACCAAAAACACAGTCTGCGTTACTTGAAGCCATGGAAGAAAAACGCGTTACTCTTGGTGGGAAAACAATGCCACTACCTGAGCCGTTTATTGTTCTTGCAACCCAAAACCCTATAGAGCAAGAAGGTACATTCCCACTGCCAGAAGCGCAAAAAGACAGATTTCTTTTCAAAACAGTTTTAAGCTATCTTTCAGATGAAGAAGAAATCATGATAATGAAATCAAAACTTAAAACAGAGAAAATTGAAAAAGTTTTTAATCCTGCTGAAATTTTAATAATACAAAAAGAAATTGAAGAGAATGTTTTTGTTTCAGATTCTGTGCTAGAATATGCAGTAAAAATTGTTGAAGAGACAAGAAAAAGAAAAGAGCTTATATCTGGGGCTTCTCCAAGAGCTTCAATAGCATTTATGAAAACTGCAAAAACTAAGGCATTTCTTGAGGGTAGAAATTATGTTACGCCATCAGATATAAGAAAGTTAGCATTTCCTATCCTTAGGCATAGGATTATTCTCTATCCAGAATACTATGAAATGCGCGTAACTGAAGATGACATAATTGCAAAAATTTTGCAAAAAGTTGAGGCACCAGTAGTCTAAAAAAATTAGCACATACTCGTTTATTATTTCTTCTTTTTTTGTTGACTGTGGATATAAAGAGCACAGGACATTGCTAATAAACCAATTACGCTGAATATAAGACCGTTGAATTCACAGTAGGGTATAACAACATATGTGATATATCACAGGGGTATAAGTGAAATATTTAGAATTCCAAAAAGGATATATATCATTCCCTCTTTTTTGATAGTATAATAAATTATAGACAACAATCCAAAGAGTGGTAAAAAGGGATATAAAATATTTAGGGCTATGAGTTCAAATATCGAGCATTCTAGACTGTTGATCTCAAAACAATTAAAGCAAACTAAAACTGCTCCATTTAGGAAATTCACTGAGGGTCAATAATACCTGATAATACTGTCAGGCCGTAATATATAACAAAAAACTAATAGCATACAACAAAAAATTAATTATGTTTACTACAAAGTGATTTTTTAAATGTCTCAATATTCATTTTATTTAAATTAGAATTTAGCACAAAGCTTAGCTTTCCCATAATTTCTCCTCTGCCTTATCAACTAAGCTTGGGTCATAGCCTTCTGCTTCTAAACCCTTCTTTAAAATTTCTGGATCTTCACCATCTCTCAGTTTTTGTTTGAGCCAAGCAAGAATTTTTACATTTTTATCCTCATATGCTGATTTTTTACCTTTTTTATATAGGAAAAATATTATAATACCTGCTGATACTAAAAGAATAAAAATTAAAATGAGGGGTATGGCTAAATTAGTTATACCATCCAATATTCCTCTTCTCTTACAATCTTCGTCCTCAGCTTCTTTACAGTCTGGATCGCATTTCTCATCTTTAACTTTATCGCAATAGTTATCTTTCTCTCCTGAAGGACAATCCTTAGGGCAGTTTAAAAAGTTCTCACCTTGCTCAATATCACAAATTTTATTACCACAGTAAAATGTTGCACAGTCTTCAGGACATGTCTCTGGTGTTTCTCCTGATTCTAAATCGCAGTAGTTATCACCACATTTAGCCGCAACACAATCAGGATCTTCAAAACTCAGGCAATCAGGGTCGCATCTTCCGTCTTTAACTCCATCACAATAATTGTCTTTGAAACCTGAAGGACAATCTTTTGGACAATTCTCATAACTTTCACCAATTTCAACTTCGCAAATATAGTTTCTATTACAGCCATAGACCGTTGTTGTTGTTTCTTCCCACGGTCTTTCTTCTGTTGTTGTAGTTGTTCTTGTGGTAGTTGTTATTGTTGTTGTAGTAATTGTAGTTGTTGAAGTTGATGTTGTAGTCTTCTTTATTGTTGTTGTGGTTTTTGTAGTAGTTGTTTTCTTTGTCGTAGTAGTTTTTGGTCTTGGAGGATAAGTCACTAAAGTTGTTGTTATAGTTGTTGTAGTTATAAATTTTTCTTTTACTTGAATTGTTTGACATGCAGATTGCTGCCCATTATCGCATTCTATCTCACCCTTAAATGTTCCAAGATTCTTTGGTTTCCAATTTATAATTCCTGAAGAGAAGTCAATCTCATATTTTGCAATAGCATCATAACAACTACTTTCATAAATTTTCAAAAATCCAGATGGACAATCAGTAAAACATATACAATCATTTACATAACAATTTTCGCAAGAAAATGAAATTGCATAAATTTGCTCTATAAGTAAAATTGAAAAAATAAAAATTGCTAATATTTTAGCTGATATTTCAAAATTTTTTATCATCATTCTTAACAAATTATTATTATTTGCTCATTTGACTTACACCATATTATTGGATTTTCTAAATTTAGATCTGAAGCAAAATAAACTTTCCATGAGACTTTATATTCAGTATCCTTTTCTTTACAGAAAAATTGTGAGCCAACAACTCCGGATTCAGCATTCTTTGCAAATGAAATTCCATTGCTTACAACCTCGCCGGTATCAGCAACTTTGAAAAGGAAAAGTATTTTTGCATTTTCTTGAGCATAATTGTCATATTCCATTTCACATATGTAAGAGCTATCAGTTCTCCAGCATTTAACTCCTTTTACTGTAAAACCAGCAACCTGTATAGTTGTAGAAGTAGTTGTTGATGAAGTTGTTGTAGTTGTTGATGTTGTTGGAACTTGGTTATAACAACAACATTCTTGCCCTGAAAAACAGCCATCTTGGCCAATAGACTGCTCATTATACAAACATATCCCGGTGTAAGTAGTAGTTGTAATTGTTGTTGTAGTAAATGTAGTAATTGTACTTGTTGTTATAATTGTTGTAATTGTTGTTGGAGTTGTTGTTTGTTGAGTTGTAGATGAGGTAGTTGTAATTGGTATTGTTGTAACCGTTGTCCAATCACATGAATATGTATAGAGGTGACATGCTCCTATATCACAATTTGTACCTTCACTACAAGAACCTAAACATTTTTTTGAGCTAGCACACCACTCACAATAGGAATCATTTGTACAATCATAACAGTTTTTATATTTGTCGCAGTAGATGTCTTCATCACCACAGGAATACATATAAAGAAAACAACTACCTATAGCACAATTCACTCCTTCATCACAGGAATCTAAACATGTCTTCGAGCTATTACACCATTCACAATCAGGATCATTTGTGCAGTCAAAACAGTTTTTATATTGTGCACAATTTGTTGTTGCTATAGCTCTTCCCAAAACTTTTAAATTTTTATTACACGCTCCATTTTCACATCCATACTCACAGAAAAATGCATTATCTTCTGCACAAAATAGATCTCCCGGATATGGTCCACTATCTTTCTTACAGTAATATTCAATTACAAAATCACTTGAGCAAAAATCTCCTTGCGAGACATAAACAGTTCCATCAGGGTTATAGACCGTTACTACTCCTTTGGTATAGTGATCTATTCCGCCATCGGAATCTTTGCATGTATAGTATCCTGATTGAGTGGTTGTTGTAGGGAATGGTGGTGTGGTAATAGAAGTAGTGGGTGTTAGAGTTTTTGTATCATTTGCTGTTATTGTTATGGTTGTAGTTGTAGTAGTGGTTGTTATTGTTGCTCCTCTACATGTTCCATACAAGTAGCCAAGAGCTTTGCATTCCTGCTCACATGCAGAGAAAGTTGTGGTAGTTGTTGTGAATGCTGTTGGTGCTGTTGTTGTGGAGGTTGTTTTATAGTCCAAACAAACTTTGCATTTAGTTATTGCTGTGCAACCCTCCTCACAAAAAACACAAGAATTTTGCGAACAATTATATTCTCTGTATTTTAGGACATCTAATCCTGAAGAGGAAAGGTTTATATAGTATTCCCTGAACTTAGCAAATGGTTGAGAAAATAAACACTCACCATCTGAAGATGTCCATAAGTTATGAGAATAACCTTTCACTATCACGCCACAAGTTCCAGGATAATCTCCACAATCAGTGTCGTATATATGATACACAGCACCGGCATCAGTGACACATTGAACATGACATGAGTCGCCTTCGCATTTAGTAAAGGTTGGTGAGGTTGTTGTAGTTGTAGTTACTCCAGGACAATTTTGTGTATTTGAAATACAAGTTGCTCCAAAGAAATTGCAAATTGTACAATCACTAAAACAAAAATTTATTAACCAATTACAAAAACTGCAGCCGGATTGAGAGCAAGAAATGCAATCTGATTTTTGCAAGCAATCGAAATATGAAGGTGGCACTGTAGTTGATGTCGTTGTGATTGTTGTTATTATTGTTGGAAATGTTGAAAATGTTAATGTTGTTACAGTACTTTGACATTCATTTAGATTTGATATACATTTGTTGCCTCCTCCATATAGGCAAACGCTACAGTTTTCTCTACAAATACCAAAGTTTGTAAAATAACTACACCATACACACCCAGCACTTACACATGATGAACAATCTTGCCTTAAAATGCAAAAATACTTTGGATCTACACTTTGCATACAGTTTGGATTCAAGCAATTATCCTCAGGACAAGCTGATGCAGGGAAATCTCCACCACCATACTCAAATTGCTCATTAAGATCGCAAATACCATTACCGCAAGTACAATCTATGCAATTTGCTTCATTTTCTTCGCAAATTCCATTACCACATTTACCTGATTGATTGCAAACTGGAAAAGTTTGTATTTGATTGCTTAGATAGAATGACATTAAACCTAAATCCTTGCAGTCAATTTTTCCATCTGCATTTAGATCTGCTCTCTTTTTTTGCTCTTCTGTTAAAATTGGGCCTACTGAAGTATGGTAGTAAAGAATAGGTTCGTCATATCCACAAGAATCAACAAGACCATCATCATTTAGGTCACCATAGCTCTCACAAGGAGGTTTTGGCCAGCCAACTGAATAGCCACTGCTCATAGATTTTAAAATAAAGGCAAATTCTTCATTGCTAAGTAATCCTGATTCCCAATCCTTTATAAGATTTCCTATCTCACTTCCCCGGATTATATTATCCTTGTCTAAATCGTACTTATTCATGAATTTATTAAAATTTTTTAGGATAAAATCTGCGCAAAATTTCTTTTCATATGTGCAATTTCTACTTTGAAATTCAAATAGAGCATATAATTCTCTGTCGTTTAGATTCCCTAAACTTAAAAAACCTAAAACTTTTTTATTCGTTAACTCTTCTTCTTCAATTTTCCTATCATCATTTGCATCATACAAAAAAACTAAACCATTACTTTCTTTGTAGAGAGTATCGCAATCTTTTTGCATAGGCAGAGTTGTTGTAGTTATTGCATATATCTTACATTTTCCATCTTCACAGCCTAAAGGACATTTATAAGTTATATGATAAGCATAACCATTTGCAGAGCAGTAGTATTCTCTTAAAGAATAATTTGAAATGCAAACATCATAGCTGTATCTTCCAAACTTATCTTTCACATAACCTTTATCATAGTAATTTCTCCCATAGTCAGAATCATAACATTGCTCGAAAGTTGTTGAAGTTGATGTAGTTGTGGTTGTTGTTAATGTTGTGGTTGTTGTTCTCCATCGATCTATAGTTGTTGTGTAGGCACTTACATAAACACTTGAAATAATTAGAGAAAGCAAAATTGAACCAATTGAAAAAATTTTTTTGAATTTATACAACAATAACAGCAACATAAGTAGAAGAGATTTCTTTTTCATCTTTTTCTTTAATATATTATATACAGATAAATATTTATAAGCTTATATTTTCGGTTTTTATGACAAGCAAAATTACAATTTTAATTTTGATTGCAATACTAATAGCTTTATGGATACTCTTAAATCCAAGGGATGAATTTGGATTCTCTTTCTTTGGATTGACAACTTATAACGCTGTACCAATTCCGTATTTTGATTTAAAAATTTATCCGGATGGTGTTGTTAAGCTTAGGGAAGGAAAAAATCATTTTATATCCTTGAATGAAACAACAGATATTTTCAACATTTCGCTGTCTTTACTTGAAAAAACAAACTCATCAATTGATGCTTTAATTATTGCCTCAGGTTATGATGATTTAGTTTCTGTAGATGAAGCAATACTCAACAATTCATTTTTTCCAGTTTATGTTATGCCAACTCCAAATGCATTAAAAAAATTCAATGAAATGAAAAAACAAGGCAAAAAAGTTGCAGCAATAGTTCATTCAACATGTTAAAATGCTAATCTAAAAAATTTCAAGAAATTTAGGGAGGTGTATTAAAAAAGGAAAAGGAAAAAGTTGCTTGGGATTATTTTGAAGGAAAAGCCAAAAACTGTAAGTATCTAAAAAAACAAACAAAGCTCAAAAAATCTAATTAAACTTTTTTCTTTTATTTATTTTACATCAATTTTATCCCCAATTTTTGCTTTTAATTTTTTTGCAGCACTCCCTTCTCTTAAACTTAATTCCAAGAAACCATGACTACCTTCAAGTAAAAGAAATTCACCTTTTTTTCCATCAGCATATTTAGCTACAAATCTTGCAGGAATAATTTTGTTTTTATATCTCAAGGCTATCTTTTTATTAATACAAAAATTTCTTTTTTCTAAGCTAAGAACAATATTTCCAAAACTGTCAATATAGATAACTTCATCTTTTTGAATATGCAATTTTTTTATCTCATTATAGCTTATCTCACTGCCAAAATTTATTGGTTTATAACCTTTTGAAATTAAAGCAGCTACAGGAGCGAATATGTCTCTGCCATGAAAAGTTTTTGAAGTTTTTTCCTTGGTAAATTTTTCAACTTTTTTTTCATCTATGCTTATAACTTCCTTTAATTTTTGTTTTTCTAAAGCTAAAGAAAATAAACCATTATCAGGGCCAATGAAATAGCAATTTTCTGTTTCAATTATTAATTCTTTTCTTTTTGATCCAACTCCTGGATCAATAACACCGATATGAAAAGTTCCTTTTGGAAAATATTTCCAGATTTGCGAAATTATAAAAGCTCCTTCGAAAATATTGTGTCTTTTTATGCTATGAGAAATGTCAAAAATTTTTGCGTTTTTGTTTATACTTAAAATAACACCTTTCATTTGTGCAATATAGAAACTTCCTTCACCAAAGTCAGTTGTAAGAGTTATAATAGTAGTTTGCATTTCCATAGATTTATTTATATTTCTGCTCATAAATCTAAATTGTAAAGTGAAAAACTCTAAAATTAGCAAAAGAGCATATATCCATAGCACTGCTGTAATTTATGGAGATGTTACAATTGGGGAAAATAGCAGTATATGGCCAAATGCTGTTTTGAGAGGAGATAAAAATTCAATTTTAATTGGTAAAGAAACAAATATTCAAGACAATGTTGTAATTCACACAACTGAGAGAAGTAAAGTTATTGTTGGTAATAAAGTTTCTATAGGCCATGGAGCAATACTTCATGGTTGCATAATTAAGGATAACTGTATCATTGGCATGGGAGCAATTGTTATGGATAATTCAGTTATTGAAGAAAATTGCATTATAGCAGCAGGTGCAGTTGTCACATCTGGCAAAAAAATTCCAAAAGGCTCATTAGCTGTTGGCATTCCTGCAAAAGTTGTAAGAGAGCTAAGCAAAGAAGAAATTTTAGATATAGAAAAAAATGCACTTAGCTATGTAAAACTTGCAAAGAAATATAAAGATGAATATAACAGAAGTTAGAATTCAGGAAAAATTTTTGAATCTATTAGCTGGGGAAATTTCAACTTTATATCCGCCACAAGAGCATGCTATTAGAAGTGGTTTATTAGAAGGTAAAAATTTAGTTATCGCAACTCCTACAGCATCAGGTAAAACATTAATTGCTGAACTAGCAATAACAAAGAATTTAGAGAATGGTAAAAAAGCGATATATGTTGTACCATTAAAAGCATTAGCATATGAAAAATTTATCGAATTTAAAAAATATGAGAAAATTGGTTATAATGTCAGGTTAGAAATTGGGGATTTAGACTCTGAGAAGTATTTCAATAAGTTAAATTTTGACATTCTTATAGCTACTGCAGAAAAACTTGACTCAATTTTGCGCTCTACAGAGAACTTAATTGAGAATGTTGGGATTCTTGTTATGGATGAAATACACATGCTTGCAACTGACCGTGGTCCGGTATATGAGATAATTATCGCAAAATTCAGAAAGTTGTTCCCAAAAATACAAATTTTGGCATTATCAGCCACAATTGGAAATGCTGGAGAGCTTGCAGATTGGCTAAATGCTGGGTTAGTTGAATCAGAATGGAGGCCTGTGGAATTAAAAGAATCAATAGCTGTTGGAAAAAAATTTGAAACAATAAAGGAAATTTCATCAAAAACAATTTCTGAGAATGGCCAACTTATTATCTTCGTTAACTCAAGAAGAAGTGCAGAAGCACTTGCTGAAAAAATAGCTTTCGAACTTGAGTTTCATTTAGATAAAGAAAAACTTTTCCAGTTATCAGAAGAGATTTTAAATGCCGCAAGTTCTCCAACAAAACAATGCAAAAAACTTTCGGAATGTGTGAAAAAAGGGATTGCATTTCATCATGCTGGTCTTTTGAATAAACAAAGAATCTTAGTTGAGGATTCGTTCAGAAATTTTCTTATAAAGATTATAGTTACAACTCCAACATTAGCATTTGGTGTTAACTTGCCATCAAGGGTTGTGATTATAAGGGATATTCAGAGATATGGTAATTATGGTTATGAGTACATTCCTGTTTTAGAATATAAGCAAATGAGCGGCAGAGCAGGTAGGCCAAAATATGATAACTTTGGTGAGGCAATAACTATAGCAAAAAATGATACTGAAAAAGAATTTTTAACAGAAAAATACATCTTTGGGGAAATCGAACCAATCTATTCGCAACTTGGCATTGAACCAGTGCTAAGGTTTCATATTCTTGCTGCAATAGCATCTGGCTTTTCAAGAACTTATGATTCACTTATTGAATTCCTTAGAATGACTTTCTTTAGCTATCAATATGGTCTTCATGGAGTTGAAAAAAAGATAAGAAAAATTTTATTAAAATTGCATGAATGGGATTTTATAGAGTATGGTGATAAATTTTTAATTCCAACTAAACTTGGCAAAAGGGTTTCTGATCTTTATATTGACCCAGAAACAGCTCATACATACATAAAAATTCTTAAAAATTCTGAAGAAAAGAAAAAGAAGTTTTTTGCAATTGGATTGCTTGAAATGCTCTGTGACAGCACTGAAATGCCACTTCTAAGTGTTTCAAGAAATGAAGAACAAGAATTGTGGATTACCTTCATAAAAGATGAAGATAAGCTTTTAAGAGAAGGAGAAATTGACAGTAATTTTCTTGAAAGATTTAAGACTGCAAAACTATTTGATGATTGGATAAATGAAGTTAATGAAGATAAATTGCTTGAGAAGTATAATGCTGCACCGGGAATTCTACATCAGAAATTAGAAATTTTAGAATGGCTCACTTACTCTGCAAGTGAACTAGCAAAGTTGTGTTCATTAAGAAATTCTGAAAAAGAATTAAGGAAGTTAGAAATAAGGATTAAATATGGTGTTAAAGAAGAGCTTATACCTCTTGTTGGAATTCGTGGTATTGGAAGAGTTAGGGCGAGAATTCTTTTCAACTCAGGAATTAAAGATGTTAAAACATTGAAAGAAACTCCAAGTGAGAAACTATCAAAGTTACTTGGTAAAAAAGTTGCAGAGAATATAAAGGAGAATTTACTTTAGATTTTTTCTGAAAACATTTCTCAAACTTTCAATAGAGCGGAGTATTTGAAATTTCACACCTGGATTTTTTTTCTGTATTTTGTCTAAGATTTTTTCTACAGCATCATCAGATTTTAATTTTTCTTTTTCTTCATCAAAAGGAATTTTGTTAATTTTAGCATAAGTTAAAATTTCGTCATATAGACAATTTTTTAGAGGCATTATTATCTTTTGATTTTCATTGATTTTTACTATTCCCTCATAATCTCCATCTATAAACTTTAGCATTGCATTTTTTACTTGATCATCTAAATTATATGGCAATGCTATCTTATCAAATTTTTCTTTAGATAAAATTTCATAAAAGTTTTGTTCAGATTGCTCAAATTCAACATTTAACTCCTTGCAAAATTTTTTCGAAATATTCTCACTATTGTTATTTTTTTCTGAAATCAAAATTGCAGTCAATTTTGATTTTGGTGCTCTCTTTGAGAGTTTATGGAGAACTTTAAGTAATACCATAGAACTTACATTGCCTGAAACTAAAATTGCTAATTTATCATCTTTTTTTAAAAGATTTTCTGTTCTTATAGTCTTGCTGACTTTTCCCTCAAAGAATTTTGAAAAACAATTTCTGCAAAGAGATTTTTTCATATAGTTAATTTTTACTATGGCACTAAATTTCTTACACTCTGAGCAATTTTGCTTTGGATTATGCTCCATTTTTTTCTCAATTTTTGTTTTTTTTATTGATAAACACTATACAAGTAAATTTAATAATTGGCTCCTAATTTAATACATATAAGATGGTAGACAAACCAATTTTGGAAAGAAATTTCAATGAGAATATTAATTTGGAAGAAAAGTTAAAAGAAGGGGCAATACTTTCAAGATTGTTCATTGAAGCGCAAAGCAATGATTTAGAGTCTGCTAAAAAAGCTTTAGAAAAGACAGTTTTTCAATCCTTAGCAACTGAAAAAAATGTTTATCTTTTAAATGTAAAATTTTATGAGATAAAAAAAAGCTCTGAAGGAGTATTTTCTGGTATTATTGAAATAAAAGCATTATTTAGAGACTTTAGATGTTTTGTAAATGTTGTTATGAGGTATGGGCCATCAGCAATAGAGATAATTAAACCTGAAGAATATAAGCTAAATCTTGAGGAAATGCAATCATTAATTTCAGATGTTTCAGAGATATCACAATCCTTAGCTTCGCACATAATTGCAATGTTGAAGGACAATGAAAGGAGGGCATTATATATAAAAAGTTTATCTGAAGAGAAAAAATGAGGAATGCTCTTTTAATTTTAGGAATTTTAATTCTCTTACAATTTGCAAATTCACAAACAGAACAAGTTGAGAGAGGTATAGAAAAAGTTAGCAAGATTGACATAGCAATAGATGAAAATGGGGTTGTAAATGTTAAGGAAGAGTTGTCATTAAGTGAATCAACTGCAATAATTTTAATACCAAAAACTGTTGAAAATTTACTCATCTATGATTCAAAAGGTAATCCCTTGGGATATGAACTATCTACTTTTGAAGATTCTCAGTTACTTAGGATTTACTTGAAATCTCAAAGTGAAAAGGATGTTAGATTTTCATACTCTACACAAGCACTTACGAGAAAAAACGCAAGTTTATGGACAATAAATTTTTACTCATTAACAACCCCTGGAAAGACAATAATAGAGTTGTCATTTCCAAAAAATTCAAATGTCACATCTTTCAGAACAAAGGAAATTGTTTATTTATATCCACCAAATTTAAAATCGCCAATTTTTCTTTATCCTCAAGAAGAAAAAGCAAGAATTGAATTTGATTATAGACTAATTCCTGAAAAGGAAGAAATGAATATTCCGTCTTTAATAACTTTAATAATTTTTATCTTAGTCTCAATTTCAGTTATAATTTATTATAAATGGAAAATAAAATCTCCAAAGAAGGAGATAAAAGCAAAAGAGAATGCTAGTGAGACTTTAATTAAATCAGATGTTAAAACTGAAATAAAGGAAGAAAGTGAAAAAAAGAAAAAGCAGGTAAAGTTGTCGATTCTTAATATGCTTGATGAAAATGAAAAAAGAGTAGTAGGAATGCTTCAAGATTTTGATATTGAGATAACCCAAGCTTATATTTATAAAACATTAGAAATACCAAAAGCTTCTCTTTCTAACATAATAAAGCGTTTAGAAAGTAGAAATTTGATAGAAAAGAGAAAAGATGGTAGAATTAATTGGATAAAGCTAAAAGATTGGGTTTTTGATTAAAATAAGTGATAATGAACTTTTATAATGGAAAATAAGTGATAATGAACTTTTATAAGTGAAAGTTCCAAATTTGTTTATTGCACAATATATATATTCATATGATTAATTTCTTAAACAAAATTTTAGAAGGAGGTAGAAAAAGAAAAAATGAAATCTGTTGATATAGGAAAAGTTGGTACTTTGGCAGCAAGTACCATAATGTTAGGGGCTGCATTAGCAGGTCCAGTCTCTGCTGCTATGGATCCGACTGGACTAACAAAGGGGTTTTTTTATGATGCCAACATGAAGCCAATAGTGCAAATAGTTGTTGGTGAGAACCCAAAAGCAAATCCGATGGATGCAGTTGCTGCAGGTAATATCGCTGCGACTATTGGAAATTTAGCATATGTTGAGAAGGAAGTTCCTGCTGGTGGAGAATGCGGAGCAGAAGGACAAGTTGTGATATCTTCTGAGTCTTTGATGTCTGTTGGTGATTATGTGCAGGATGACAACGCTGATAATTTAGGATGTGAAGGAACAGAAAAGATTCCAGATTTCTGGGAGAAAACAAAAGGGCTTAGATTCTCAGGAGACAAAACATATGAAAAAGGCGACTTTACAATTTATAATGTAGCTTGCGCACAGCAAACAAGAGAAGAAGCTGAGATATTAACAGAGGCAGAATTCACAAATGTTTTCTGCTTGTTCTGCCAGACATTATGTAAGGAAGGCTTAGAGTTTGACATAACTCATGAGATGAAAGAGAAAATTTATATAAACTCCTCAAAGATACGCTACTATGAAGAAGGTCTTAATAGTTATGACTCAGAAGCACTGAAGATGTCAATAGATGAAGGTGCAATTAAGTACACTGTTGAAACAGGCTTTATTCCTTTAGAGACAATTAAAGGCGGTTCAGATAATGCAACAGATATTGACTACGAGTACAGAGGTAAAATAATACTCTTTGGAGAGGAGTATTATGTAAGACAAGTGAAGAATCCTAGGTCAAGTAATATGAAATTATATCTAACAAAAGGTAAAGTCTTGGAGGATCTATCAAGTGAAGGTTTCAAGGCAGAATATAGTGGATACAAATTTAAGATTGACCATCTTATATACTCAGCTGAATATGTTGTTGCAGGTATTGTATTAGATGTACAAAAACCAGATGGAACAACAACACAAGTTCAAGTCTCTAAGATGGCTAATGGGCAAGTTGATAACTTAGAGATTGCTGGTGTGACAGCTCAAGAATCTGCTTCTGTGGCAACAGGTAGCATAATTGTTTATGATAAAAGCACAGAAGTTGTTTTAGAGCAAGGTAAAGACTTAGTATGGGGCGGTGAAACAAAGAAATACTGGAGAGTTTCATTTAGAAAGGGCCATTGTGATGATGTATCAAGTGATTCAGCAAGCTGTGATTCTGAGATATCTGAATATGATGGCACAAGAGGTTATGTTTTAGCACAGATTGATATAGAATACAAGCATAAATTAGATGGTGCAGAGGCATTAGAAGTTGGCGAATCTCTACCATTCCCAAACAACTTTATGCTTACATTCAAGGGTTATTTAGATAGCAATGCTGTTGAAAGCAAGTGCTCTGGTGAAGGTGAAGGTAATATAAAAGTTGCAAGAGGAGATGAAGAATATCAACTAACTTTAAGTTTCACTGGTGAAGACAACAACAGATATGACAATGTTCGCTTAGATGAAGGTCCATTTACATCAACTGATTTATTTATGTTAGGTGGCAAAGTTTATAAATTTGTAAAAGCAGATACTGTAAATGATACAAGAAAGAAACTTACATTTGATCCAGTAATTTCAGGAACAAGAAAGAGAATTGATGTTGATCTATTACCAGAAAATACACCTGACTTAAATGTGAGATTTTTAGCATTAGTTGATGCATTAGATGACACAAACCCAACAGAGAATGAGAAAGATGAAAACAAAACAATAAGTGCAGATTACATTTATGTAGGCGGCACACTTGAAGGCTACACTGTTTATTATGATGATGCATCAGGCACAGTTATGTTTCCAGATGTTTCAGGTGATAACATTTATGTGCAAGTAAATGCTAATAAAGTTGGAACATTTAGCAAATTCCAGAGAGATGATAATTCATTAGAGTTTAACATTGTTCAAGAGCCTGGACAAGATCCATCTCTAAACTACCAAGACCAAGCAGATCAAACTCCATGCAATGTAACATATGATTATAACTGCGATGGTGATGTCTCAGACAAGTTAGTTAAATTCAGAAACCAAGATGGCGAAGTAGTTTATATTGACTTCTGGGATAGAAACTATGATGAGCAGTTAAATGGTTATACATATGACAACAATGTATTCTATGACTGTGATAATGATGGAAAATACAATAGCACATATGATAAAAAATTAGACAGTGACAAAGATACTGTGCTGATATTGCCAAAAGGTGGTGATACTCTAACAATTGACTGGGGCGCAGATAACCTAATTGAATCAGTTGAGTTATGCCACCCACAGAGCTTAGTTGATGCAACTTACTTTATCGGTCAAGAGGAACAGACAAGCGTAGTAAATTCAACAATAACTGAAGCAGATGTTGGGAAGGACATAACAGCAGGCTGCTGCACATTCCATGTTGCAGATTTCAATGTTAAAGGAACTGGTGAGGGCAAAGGAACAGTTAAAACAAAAGAAATTACAAAGATCCCATTAGAGGACTTAGGTAAGTTTGTTGTTTCAGAATCTTCAGCAGACCAAACAAAGAATTTGATATTGATAGGTGGCCCAGTAGTTAACTCATTAACTGAGTCCTTAGGTGGAGTCACAAAAGAAGACATTGAAGCAGAGCCAGATAAATACATAGTTAAGAAAGTTGGTAATGTCGTAGTTGTTGCAGGTTATGAGAAGGAAGAAACAGTTGAGGCAGGTAATGCATTAATTGCTTGGTTACAAGAGAACATACACGCATAAGTTTTAGAACTATAGGGAAAGGCAAGTTAGAAAGCCTTAACCCTTTTTATCTTTTTTCTTTTTATTTTTTCTTTTTTGTATGTTCTTTTTCTCTTTTTATAAGAAAATGGGGGAACTCTATCTAATTGGTTTGGGTATAAATGATGAAAAGGATATAAGTTTGAGGGGTTTAGAAATTTTAAGAAAGGTAGACAGAGTATATGCTGAATTCTACACAAGTTTTTTCTCTGGAGATTTGAAAAAATTGGGAAAATTAGCAAAAAAAAGAATATCTATCCTGAGCAGAAAGGACCTTGAAGAAAATTTGGAAATTTTCCTTAAGGGTATTAAAGGAAGTGCTGCATTGTTAGTTCATGGTGATCCAATGGTGGCAACAACTCACCTTAGCATAATTCTAAAAGCAAATGAACTTGGTATAATTACAAAGGTTATACATTCTTCCTCTGTATACTCTGCCATATGTGAAACTGGTTTGCATATTTATAAATTTGGGCAAATTGCATCAATTCCTTATCCTGAAGAAAAATATCAGCCTGAAAGTTTTTATGATATTATAAAGAGAAATAAAAATGCTAACTTACATACATTATTGCTCTTAGATGTAAAATATGATCAAAAAAAATTTATGAGTGTTAATGAAGCAATAGAAATTTTACTGAGATTGGAAAGCAAAAGAAAGGAGAAAGTCTTCGAGGATGAAACAGAATGTGTTGGAATTGCAAGACTTGGAAGTGATGATCAAGTTATAAAATATGGAAAAGCTTATAATTTGCTCAAGGAAAATTTTGGAAAGCCACCTCATTCATTAGTTGTCTTAGGAGATTTACATTTCACTGAAAAGGAAGCAATTTCAAGATTTAGATTGAGGTGCGAATCTTTTGAATGATCTTATTTAGATTTTCTTTATTATCAAATCTCGATACAATTTCCTCTAATTCTTTTCTGTCCTTTCCATTGAATTCATCTGCTATTTTTAGCATATTTGGAATAGCCCTTACAATATTGTCAACTATTGTTATATTTGCTCTTTGGGATGTTCTTGATAATGGATTTAAATCAATTGCAATAACCTTTTTTTTCATTTTTCTAAGCATTTCTGTTCTGTCACCATCTTCCAAAGGAACAAGAATAACATCTGCGCTGAAAATTCCATTCTCTGAAACATAGGCTCTATTTGAATTTAAGTTCTTTATCTTCATTCTTTTTTTATTTCCTACTCCAAAAACTCTTTCAGCACCATTTTTTTTCAAAATTTCCTCTATCAGCTTTTCCCTTTTTAATGTTCTATAGAAAAGATTCACTTCAAGCTTTGCATTTAATTTTTTTGCTAATTTCACAATCTCATTCGGCACTAATGCTGCAACATTACCATTTACTGAGATAACTGGATTTTTCGCAAGTAATAGAAGAGCAACAGCTGCTTTTTCTGCTTTTTCAGCTTCAAATGTCGTTTTTTCTCCGATTAAGTAATCAAATGCCTCAGCTCTGCCATGAGCAATTAAACCTGCGTATGCTACATATCCTCGCTTTAAACCATGGATTATTTTCTCTCTTTGCAACAAAGAATGATATCTTGGATGAGAAATTGGAATTTTCATATCTGATATTTATTTTTAGAATTTAAAGTATAAAATGGTCAACGGTCATAGCGGACTGGAAACACCTGCACTCATTCCGAACGCAGAAGTTAAGCAGTCCAGCGATTTGGGTTGTACTGCTCAACGAGCGGGAAGCCCAAGACGCTGTTGACCACCAATTTATTTTTCATCCTTAGGCTTTTCAGTAGGTTTTTTATCTTCCTGCTTATTCTGTTTAACTTCCTTTTGCTTTTCCTCTTGCTTTGAAATTCCAAAAATTTCCTCAATGTTTTTTGTACCTTTTTTTGTGATAACTGTGTTAACTTGAGTTATATCTGAGCTTATTGTCTCGCCTCTAACACGCTTCCTCTTTCTGACTTTCTTTTTAGCTCTATAACCTGAACCTTTTGATATAAGAACTCTTTCTACTGGTTTATGAACCCCTTTTTTCATAGGAAATCCACTCTTATCAGAGCCACCTGTGATCCTTAGTTTATAACCAATTAAACCAAGAAAATTCCCGTCTATTTCTTCACCTATTTTTTTTCCGATAAGTTTTTGAGCTTCTAAGTCCCTCACAACTCTATTGTAACTTTTTCCTGTTTCTGGATCAGAGATAACAACTTTAAATTCCATTTTTTGGATAGAAAATATTAAGACTGAATTAATAAAAAATGTATTTCAAAACTTTGAGAATTTTTCATTAATTAGATTTATAATTTTCTCAGCATTTGCCCTTCCTCTAATGAAAGACATAACTCTTCCGAATATAAACTCTTTTGCATTGTCCTTGCCAAGTTCTTGAATTTTTTTTAAGTTCTCTCTTATAGCATTTTCAATAATTTTTTCAATTTCTTCATCTGATAAAATTCCAAGATTTTTCTCATGGATTATTTCATCAATTTGCTTATTTGGACTTTTTGTAAACTCAATTAAAATTTCAGGTATTGCCTCTTTTGCTATTTTCCCTTCATTTAGAAATTTAAAAATGGCATTATAATGTTGGTCATTTAAATTTTCTACTTTCGCAGAATACCTCCTTTGGATTTCTTTTGGGGTTGAGACTAATGTATTTGCTATTATTGATGGTTTAACCTTTTTGTACTTTTCAACAAAAATTTTGAATTTTTCTGTGAGTGATAGCTTCAATAGCTGTAATGCCAATTCTCTTCCAATTCCTATTTTTATTATCTCACTAATTTGCTCAGCAGGTAATTTTGGTAAATTTGCCCTTATCCTTGAAATTTTTTCCTCTGGAATTATGATAAAATTTTCATCTGTCTCTGGGTACATTCTCTCAGATCCAGGTAAAGGTCTAATAAATTCTGTAGTACCATCATCATTTGCTTTTCTTGTTTCTTTAATGATTCCATTTATAGCATTTCTACATCTATTTGCAACTTCCTTTAAAGCTTTAATTGCAATTTCTTTTTCTTGTGAAACTAATACAAAAGCATCTAAGTTATCTAACATCAATTTCTCTCTAACTGCGTTCACCTCGTTTGATGAAATTCCATAGTTTGGCAATTCATCTGAATGGAAAATTCCCTTAACATTAGAATATGCTCTTGCATATTGTGCTATTTCTGGTCCAAATTTTCCTTTTAAAAGTCCGGAAAAACAAGGAAGTTTTAAAGCAAGGACAACTCCATTTGCATTTATAAAATTCCTTATTATTTTGGAATTTGTATTTCTGAAAATTTCTGTAACATCAACAAATTCATCTTTAAGAATTTCTTTTTTAAATTTTCTTTTGAGCAGTTCATTTTTTATTTCAATTAACATCAATTGTCTTAAAATTTCATTCTCAATTACCTTAGTTATTAGCCTTAGATCCTGTATGCCCTTTATCTCTACTCTCTCACTATTAAGAATTGAAATGTTTAAGTCTTGTCTTATTGTCCCTAAACCACGCTTCACTTTTCCAGTTGCTCTTAAAATAGCCCCGATTTTTTCAGCAACCTCTCTTGCATGTTCTGCTGTTTTTATCTCTGAATTAGTGCAGATTTCAATTAATGGAATTCCTAATCTGTCTAAGCGATAAACAACTCTTCCATCTTGCTCAATTACTTTCCTTGCTGAATCTTCCTCTAAGCAAATTGTTGGAATTTTAACTTTTCCATAAGAAGTCTCTAAGAAGCCATCAATTGCAATTAGCAAAGTTCTCTGAAAGCCGGAGGTGTTAGAGCCATCTATAACTGTTTTTCTCATTACATGCAACTCAGGGATAATTTTAGCATTTAGCAAAAGTGAAATCTCTATTGCTATATCAAGTGCTTCCTCATTCAGTTCATGTGGTGGCTCTTCATCTATTTCAACAAGACAATTGCTTGAAGAATATGCCTCATAAATAATCTCCCTATTCCTTAAAAATTCATATAACGCAGCAGGATCAATATTTCCAAGTTCACCCGCAACAGCACGCATTTTTCTCATTACAATAACATCTGGTTCATCATCTCTAATATCAGAGGGACATTTACAAAATAACTTATGTGTATCTAATTGCTGATGAATTTCTATGCCACATTTGAAGCCAAGATTTTCATAGTCTATAGTCATTGTTTTTATTATTTATTAATTTTAGTTTTTTTATATTTTGAATTATGCTCTCAATATTGAGCTAACATCTAGAGCTAAACTTATTATTGCATATAAATCTAGTATACATGAAATAAAAACGACCATGCTTATAGAATAATAAAAAATTGTATCTAAGTAAGAGAGCCATTCTGGAACCTCTATATTTTTTAGATAATAATCTTGAGGGAAAGGACTTTTCTTTCGGTATTCTAAGATTTTCATTTTAATTTTTTTATAGAGTAACGCTGTAAAAATTCCAAATATAAGTATTGTGCTTACTAAAAGTTGTTGTGTTAACGTTATTATCTGTTTTGCTGTAAGATCAGGGAGAGCAAATATTATTGTAAATACTACAAATGTAAAAATTTCAATCTTGTTATTTATAAAATTTTCCATTTTTTCTTTGACATAGCTAAAATATTTTTTTGAGAATATTGGGAATAGACCAAGCAATATTATGAAAAATATGAAAACTGGAAAGGTTTTTATTATAAGGAGGGGAACTAAAGCTATATAAAGAAACAAAAGAAATGCTGCGATAGTAGAAGTTATATTTTTTAATTTCTCTTCCATTATTTGTTTTTATGATTTACAAAAATCATCCCAAATTTTTTCCATTGCAAATAAATAATCTGAAAAATCCCTTGAAATTTTTAATTCATGAACTTTCAGTGCTTTATTATAGATTTTTTTTATCATACCAACTCTTCTAAGTCTTCTTAGAATGTTATGATAACTACTCTGACTAATTCCTTTTCTAATGCAATAATTTTGCCATTCAGTTACTTTATAAGGAGATCCTTTCATTTCCCATTCTTTCACATGCTGTATAAAATCTATTACATCTTTAATTAACTTAGGTTCTTTCCAAAATACTATCCCAATTAAATCAGATATATTCTCAGGTTGATGCATAGCTTCAATTTTTATCTTTGCCGATTCTTCTATTTCTTTCATTTTTATTATTTCTGATTATTTGATATATATTAGCTAAATAAAAATTAATATTATTGCAAATAATATGCAATTAAAAATTAAAATTAAAGAACTTTATAGATTTCATTCACTTTAGCATCAGTTTTTATTCCTATTGAAGAAAAATGTGTCCTTGAAAATAGAAAGCCGCTCTTATTTAAACTTCTTGAGATCTCTTCCATTGATTTGGCTGAGAGCTTTCTTTTTTTGAATAGCTTATGCAAATTGTAATATGGTAAAGTTATTTTTTGCTCCTCTGCAATAACTCTGATTAACTTCATTTCTTGCTTCATAAATTTAAAATTTTCGTTATTTAGAATTTTTAAAATTTTCTTACAAAGGTCTCCATCTGCAAATTTACCAGAAAAAATTGGGCCAGAATTTTTGAATTTAGCCCCACAGCTACATTTTTCTTCTAATTCATTAAGTTCTTTTAGCTCCCTGTTCATGCAATTAAAACAATGCTGTATAAATTTTATTTCTCCTAAGGAGAGAGTTGCTCTCTTTTTAGATTTTTTAACTTTAGCATAGGCTCTGTAATAATGTCTTGTGCAATGAGAAAAAATTATTTCTAAGGATTTCTCATATTTCGCAGCTGTTCTTATAAGATAACCCAAAAAAATCCTCAAACCAAGTTCATTATAGTAATCTGTCCTTAAAGGAAATGCAGAATATTTTCTAAGGCATGAACTGGGATATGTGCCGGAAAGTGCTGCTGTATCAGTTGCTGTTACAGCTAGTATTCCATTATGCTCAACTGATATAAGTGCAGAATCTAAAAATCTTATGGGAGAACCAAATGGATCTATATCTACCCAGTCAAATTTCTCATTTATAAGCAGAGAATTTGCATCCCCCTGTGTTATTTCAACTTTCAAGTTATTAAGAAATGCATTCTTTTTTATTATTTCAACTGCCTTAGGGTTTATATCATTAAGTTTTACATTACATTGCACTTCATTTGCAATTCTGATTCCACGAGCACCAGTAGAGGCTAATGCATCACAAAAATTCTTTGGCCCTAAAACTTTGGCAATTAAAACTGAGATATCTCTACTAAATTCCATTTCAGGATTGAAAAAAACCTCTGATTTTTTTGATGGCTTTCCTTCAGTTGGCACTATTAGCCTTGTTTTACCTTCGACAATTTCTTTAATTTTCATTCTTTTAGGTTTTAAGTTCTATATCAATAAAATTAATATAATGCAAATACAATAAATGCGATGAAGATTGTTGTTGCTATTACTGGCGCTTCAGGAGTTATTGTAGCTAAAAAACTTTTGGAAAATTTAAAGGAGCATGAAACTCATCTTATAATAACTGAAAATGCAAAAAAAGTTATCTCCTATGAGTTGCCTAATGAAAAATTAGAAAAATTAGCAAGTTTTTTTTATGATGAAAATGATTTAAATTCAAGATTGTCAAGTTCTTCATTTATTGCTGATGCTATGGTTATAGTTCCTTGCTCAATGAAAACTTTGGCTGCAATAGCAAATGGTTTTTCAGAAAATTTAGTAAGTAGATGTGCTGAAAATTTTTTGAAATGTAACAGAAAACTTATAGTTGTCCCAAGAGATACACCATTAAGCTTGAGTGCAATTGAGAATATGAGAAAATTAAAATTAGCAGGAGCAATTATATTGCCAATGAATGTTGCTTATTACCACAAACCAAAAAGTGTTGATGACATAACAAACTTTTTTGTTGGTAAAATTTTAGATATGTTAAATTTAGAGAACAAACTCTATAGGAGATGGAAAGAAAATGACATTTAGAGAGTTAATAAAAGAATTGGAGAAAAATAATGAACTTTTAAAGATAAAAGAAGCTGTATCTACAAATTTGGAAATTGCAAAAATTTTAAGCAATGAAAAAAAAGCAGTTTTATTTGAGAATGTAAAAAATTCAAACTACAAAGTTGTTGGAAACCTACTCTCAAGTGAAAGAATGTTAAGATATCTCAAATTAAAAGAAAGGCAAGAATTTCTTAAAAGAATTTCAAATGCGATAAATAACCCTTCGAAGCCAAAAATTGTTGAAAGAGCTCCCTGTCATGAGGTTGTTATAGATGATGTAAACCTTTATGATTTACCAATTTTATTACACACAAGTAAGGATATGGGACCTTATATAACTGCAGGTGTTTTTATTGCAAATGATAAAGAATATGGCTTGAATGCAAGTTTTCATAGAGCGACTCCAATAGCAAAAGATAAGTTAGTTGCAAGAATTTGTAAGAGAGATTTATATACTTACCTCCAAAGAACAAAAAAAGATCTGAATGTTGCAATTTGCATTGGGCTTTCACCAGCAATTTTAATTTCTGCAGCGATTTCTGTTGCTATAAATACCAATGAATTAGAAATTGCAAATTCTATTGAAAATTTTAATTTAGTTAAATGTAAAACATCAGAAATTTTAGTTCCTTCTGAGTCGGAGATTGTACTTGAAGGGAGAATAACAAAAGAAAAACATTTTGAAGGTCCATTTTTAGACATAACTGGAACTTTTGATATTATCAGAAAAGAACCAGTTATTGAGATAGACCTTATAACACATAGAAAAAATCCAATTTACCATGCGATAGTTCCCTCGCTAAAAGAACATAAATTTTTAATGGGCACACCAAGAGAAGTTGCAATGTTTAATGAAATAAATAAAGTATGTAGATGTGAAGATGTCTTGCTAACAGAAGGTGGTTGCTCATGGCTTAATGGAGTTGTTAAAATAAAAAAGAAAAATAAAGATGATGGAAAAAAAGCTATAGTGAGATCATTTGAAGCACATAAAAGTTTAAAGCATGTTGTTATAGTTGATGATGATATTGACATTCATAACATTAATGAGGTAGAATGGGCAATTGCAACAAGATTCCAAGGGAAGAAAGAGAATCTTGTAATAAAAAAAGAGTTGGGAAGCTCTTTGGATCCATCTGCTGATGAAAATTCCATGACAGTTAAAATTGGCATAGATGCGACAATTCCATGGAACAAAAAAAAGGAGGATTTCATAAAAGGGAGAATTGGTGAGTAATATGCATTTAACAAAAAGAGAAAAAGATATGTTAAATGGCAGGTATGGAACAACAAAAAAGAAAGCAATGGAAATTCTTGTTTCATTAGGAAAAATCTTCAATGCTAAATCTATGATAAAAATAGCATCAGCACAAATTTCTGGTATAAGTTATAAGAATCTATCTGATGAAGGACTTGGATTTCTTAATGATTTCTTGGCAGAGGATGTAAAAGTCGAAGTTCCAACAACAATAAATCCGTGTGGTATGGACCTAAAACAATGGCAAGAAATGGGAATTCAAAAAAAATTTGCTAAAAAACAACTTGAGATTATAAAAATTTTTAAGAAGATTAATGCCTCAATTACCTGTAGTTGCGTTCCATATTTGATTGGTAATAAACCAAAATTTCATGAGCATATCGCATGGGCAGAATCTTCAGCAGTCATATATGCAAATTCTGTTCTTGGTGCTTATAGCAACAGAGAATCTGGAATTTCTGCTTTATGCAGTGCAATTACTGGAGTTACACCAAAATACGGATATCACTTAGATGAGAAAAGAAAGGCAAATTACCTTGTGAATGTAAAAGTAAAATTAAAAAATGATTCTGACTTTAGTGCATTAGGATATTTAATTGGTAAAAAAATTTTAAATGGTGTGCCATATATTCAAGGAATTAAAAAAGTGACTAAAAAAAATTTAAAATTTTTAGGAGCATCAATGGCGTCATCTGGTGGAATTAGTTTATACCACATAAAAGGTATAACACCCGAAGCAAGAAAATACAATATGCTATCTAAAAAATTTGAGAAAGTAGAGATTACAGACCTTTCTGAAGCTTATGAAGAATTGAATTTTGATTCTGGAGAAGTAGATCTTATAGCAATTGGTTGCCCGCATACATCACTATATGAACTAAAAAAAATTGCAAAATTATTAAACGGAAGGAAAGCAAAGACAAAAATTTGGATTATGACTTCAAGAAAAATTAAGGAAATTGCAGAGAAAAAGTCATTGATAAAAAAAATTGAAGGTTCTGGAGCAAAGATATTTGCAGATACTTGCATGGTAGTTTCACCATTAAAAAAGAAATTTAAAAGAATTGCAACAAATTCAGGAAAAGCAGCATTCTATTTGAGAAGTTATTGTAATGCGAAAGTCAATTTTGGCTCATTAGAGAAGTGTATTAATGCAGCGCTCAAGGGAGAATGGAACTAAATGCAAGAATTATAAATTTTGGAAAAGTTAAAGGTATTGCAATAGTTTCAAAGCAGCCTATTTCTTTTTTTGGATGCGTTGATATTGAAACAGGGCGCATCATTGAAAAAAATCACGAGCTCTATGGTAAAAGCATAAAAAATAAAATTCTTGTATTTCCTTATGGGAAAGGCTCTACTGTTGGTTCATATGCACTTTACAGATTAAAAAAGAATAAAGTTGCTCCGAAAGGAATAATAAACAAGGAATGCGAACCAATAGTTGCAATTGGTGCAATAATTTCAGATATAGCCTGTGTTGATAAGGTCGATATAAGAAAAATTGAAACTGGAGATTATGTTATTATTAATGGTGGGAAAGTAATTATAGAAAAGAAAAAATGCAAGAAATTTTAGTTTTAAAACTTGGTGGCTCAGTAATAACAAAAAAATCCCAAAATAAAAGAGAAGTAAATGAAAAAATTTTAAAGAGAATTGCTAAGGAAATTTCAGAAGCAAAGACAAAGAGAAATTTTTCCTTAGTTGTTGTGCATGGAGCTGGTGCCTTTGGGCATGTTCCTGCAAAAAAGTATAAGTTAAATGAAGGTCTTAAGAACTTTGATAAACAAATTAAAGGAATTGCAGAAACACATAAATTTATGGAGGAATTAAATTTTAGAGTTGTTGAAGCCCTACAAAATGCTAAATTAAATGCAATTGCATTTCAGCCATCTGCATCTGGAGTTTTAGAAAATGGAAAATTAGTTTCATTTCAGTTGAGGATATTGAAAAATTTTTTACAACTTGGAATAATACCTGTGTTATATGGCGATGTTTTATTAGATAGAAAAAAAGGTATTGGGATTCTCTCAGGAGATTATCTTGTCAGTTATATTGCAAAAAAATTAAATGCAAAGAAAGTCATTCTATGCACAGATGTTAATGGTGTCTATACATCTGATCCTAAAAAAGATAAAAATGCAAAATTGATAAAAAAAATAGGAAAGGTAAATGTCAATGAGATAAAAAAACTTGGTAGCTCAACGAGCACAGATGTTACAGGAGGTATGAAGAGAAAAATTGAGGAACTATTGAAAATCTCAAAAAAAGGTATGAAAATTAAATTGATAAATGGATTTAAAAAAGGGTTGTTAAAGAGAGAACTTATCAAGGGAGATGCTTATGGGACTATAGTAGATTAGCATAAAAACAAAAATGAAAATTTTTAGTAGAAAAGATGAACATATAAGGATATGCATCAATAAACCTGTTGAATCAGGAAATACAGAATTTGATAAATTCAGAATTAAGCATATGGCCCTGCCAGAAATTGATTTTGATGAGATTTCAACAGA
Organism: Candidatus Altarchaeota archaeon; assembly: GCA_038891095.1. Taxonomy (GTDB): domain Archaea; phylum Altiarchaeota; class Altiarchaeia; order IMC4; family QMZM01; genus JAWAEV01. The sequence continues at coordinate 5,125 of JAWAEV010000002.1, read as the reverse complement.
AATAAAATTCCTTGGCAGAAAACTCGCTCATCCAATAATAATTGGTGCAATGACAGGTGGCACAGAAAAAACAGAGGAAATAAATAAGGATTTAGCAGAGATTGCTCAGGATTTAAAGATTGGTTTTGGTGTTGGAAGCCAAAGGGTTTTCTTTGATAGAAAAAATCTTTCGATGAAATATAATTTAAGGGAAATTGCACCTGATGTTTTGCTAATTGCAAATCTTGGAGCAGTTCAGCTAAACTATGGTTTTGGGATAGAGGAATGTAAAAAAGCAATAGAGATGATTGATGCAGATGCATTAGCTTTGCACTTAAATCCTTTGCAAGAGGTAATCCAACCAGAAGGCAACAAAAATTTTTCAAATTTAGTAGAAAAGATAAATAAAATTTCTGAAAATTTAGAAAAACCAGTGATAGTAAAAGAGACTGGATGTGGTATATCATATGAGATTGCAAAAAAATTAAAAGTAGCAGCAATAGATGTCTCAGGAGCAGGTGGCACTTCTTGGAGCTTAATAGAGAGCTATAGAACAGATAAGAGAAATAGAGAAATAGGAAGATTATTTTCAACATGGGGAATTCCAACAGCATTAGCAATAAAGGAAGTTTCAAAATTACCAGTATATGTAATTGGCTCTGGCGGCATAAGAAACGGGTTAGAAGCTGCAAAGGCCTTGGCATTGGGAGCGAGTTGTGTTAGCATAGCGTTACCAATTTTAAGAGAATGGTCAAGAAATGGAAAACCTGCAGTGAGAGAATTTTTAGAGAAATTTATTCTTGAGTTAAAGATAGCTATGTTTCTTAGTGGTTCAAAAAAATTATCAGATTTAAAAGGTAAAATTTATCAGATTGATTAATAAAATTAAATGAACTGTAGTCTTCTTGACTTTATTGAAAAAGAAGGGAAGTTTTTTATAATAGATGGCTTTATTAAACATTCTAAGATAAAAGTAGGTATACTGAAAGCAAGAGAATTTCAAGTAAAAATTGCAGAAAAGGCACTAAAGAGAAATACTTTAGTTGTTTTACCAACAGGCTTAGGTAAGACGATAATTGCAGCAATGGTTTCAGCTCATAGGTTGCAAAATTTTCCTGAATCTAAAATTTTATTTTTAGCTCCAACAAAGCCATTAGTTATGCAACACATGCAAACATTTGAGAAAATTCTTGCTCTTTCTGAAGAAGAGAGCATGGCTATTTTTACAGGTGAAATAAATGTTAGAGAGAGGGTTGCAAAGTTTGATAGAAGTAGGATAATTTTTTCAACACCACAAATTATAAAGAATGATACTTCAACTCTTAGGTACTCATTAAAAGATGTCGCCCTTTTAATTATAGATGAAGCACATAGAGCATCTGGAAAATATGCATATGTGCATATTGCAAAAGAATTTTCAAATTTATCTAAAGGTCTAATTCTCGCAATGACAGCCTCTCCAGGAAGTAAACGAAAGAAAATTATGGAGCTTATAAAAAATCTGAATATTTCACAAGTTGAAGTAAGAACAAGGGAGGATATAGATGTTCGCAATTATGTAAAAGAGATAAAAATTTTTTGGGAAAAAGTTTCTTTAGATGAAAAACAAAAAGAAATGCAAAAAATTTTTTATGAAATTTTAAAAGAGAGAATTGAAAAATTGCAGAGACTTGGTTTTTTGAGTTATAAGAAAGCAGAATATGTTTCAAAAAAAGATTTACTACTAATTGGAGAAAAAATTAGAAAAATGCTCTCAAATAATAAAAAGAAGGGCTATCTATTTGGCATAATGCAAAATCAAACAATAGCATTGTTTGCGTATCATTGCTCAGAACTATTGGAAACTCAGGGGATATTACCTTTATATGACTATCTTAATAGAATTAGAAAAAAGGAGAAGCTAAGTAAAGCAGAAAAAGCATTCATAAATGATAAACGAATAGAGAAAATCTTTTCTTTTATTGAAAATTTTTCTCTAAGCAAGACTTCACATCCTAAAATTCAGTCATTATTGAAAGTAGTTAGTGAACAATTAAATGAGAAGCAGGACTCACTGATATTAATTTTCTCACAATATAGGGACACAATAAATTCGCTTTTTGATGAATTAAAAAAATTGCCGAATGTGAAAGCTATAAAATTTATTGGGCAATCTTCAAGGCATGGTAGAAAAGGTCTCTCACAAAAAGAGCAAAAAGAAATTTTAGAAAAATTTAAGGCTCATGAATATAACACTCTAATTGCAAGTTCTGTTGCCGAAGAGGGCTTAGACATACCAAATGTTGATCTAGTTGTTTTTTATGAGCCTATACCTTCAGAAATAAGAGCAATACAAAGGCGTGGCAGAACAGGAAGAATTAATATAGGCAAAGTTGTCATTCTCATAACAGATGATAGCAAGGATGAGGCATATTTAAATGCTGAAATACAAAGAGAGAAAAAAATGCAGAAAATTGTTGAGTGGCTAAAAAAACAATCAAATTTTTCTAAAATTTGAGCATTTATTATTTTTCAAATGGTATAAATACTAAGCCAGGTCATTCAATAAGAAATTTCCTGATGTTGCAAAATGACAATAACAATAAAGGCTATAGGTGGCTATAACGCCGTTGGAGGAAATATGACTAGTATTGAAGTCGATAATGAAGAGATAGTTATTGATTGTGGAATACGCTTAGATACTCTGCAAATGTACGATTCTGATACACAAAGGTTAAGAAAATTTAATAAAGAAGACTTAATAAAGAAGAGAATTATTCCAAATTTTCATCTCTTAAGAAGGGAAAAAGCAATTATTCTTTCGCATGGTCATTTAGATCATGTTGGAGCATTGTCTATAATAAAACCAAAAGTTCCAATTTATGGACTTCCTTTTGCTGTAGATATAGCAAGTAATGAATATCCAGAAGGAAAATTTCAACTTAAAGGTTATAATGAGGAGTTTACACTTACAAACAAAGTATCTGCAGAATTCGTTGAAGTAACTCATTCTATACCTTATGCATCAATTGTAATCTTGAACACTCCTGAAGGAAAAATCGCATATGCAAGTGACTATCGTTTTGATAACCATTCTCAAATTGCAAGCACAGATTATAGGCGTTTAAAAGAACTTGGTAATGAGGGGATAAAAGCCCTTATTGTTGAATCTTTGAGGGTTGGAAAAATAGGGAAAACTCCCTCAGAAAGAACAGTAAAATACCAATTAGAGGATTTGTTTGAATTTATTGATTCCGGTTTAGTGATAGCATCAACATTTTCAACTCATATAGAAAGAATTCAACATTTTATTGACTGCTCTGAAAAAAAAGGGAGAAAAGTTTTAATTCTTGGGAGATCATTAAACTCGCAGGTTAGAATTGCTGATAAATATGGTCTTATAAAATTGCCTGATGATGTAAAAATACTTGCAAATGCAAAAGGTATAAATCGGGTGTTAAAAAATTTAGCAAATTCAAGAGATGAATATTTCCTTATTGTTACAGGACATCAAGGTGAACCAGATTCTGTTCTCTCAAGAATGTCAAATGGTGTATTTGATTTTGAATTTAGAAAAGGGGATGTAATGATATTTGGAGCTGAAGTAATTCCAACTCCAACAAACCAAGCGACGAGATATGCAATTGAGACAAAACTAAATTTTAGGAAAGTTAAAATATTTCAAGTTCACGCTCATGGACATGCATGTAAAGAAGACCATCGCCATCTACTAAAACTATTGAATCCTGAGCATATTATACCATGCCATGGAACAGCACAAATGAAAAGCGATTATGTTGAGTTAGGAATTGAGGAAGGCTATGAGTTGAACAAAAATTTACATTTGCTATCTGATGGTGTAAGTTTAAAGATTTGATGCTCTACAATTTTTCTATAAGCTCCAGTTAACAGCCAAAAAATAAGAAAAGAAAAATCTATATACTTGTTTTTACAATAAATTAATGAATTAATTCAAGGACAAAAAGATGCCAGAAAGTAAAATAAAAACAAGTTTGGATTCTCTCGTAAATCTTGTAAATAAATTTGGGAAGATTAAATTTCAAGATGCAGCGAAAGCCCTTGATATAGATGAAGCATCCTTAGAGGAACTAGTTAAAATTTTAGCAGAGCATAAAATTGTAGAGATCCACTACTCAATTGTTGGTGATAAGATAATAAAAAAAGGGGAGAAGTTAGCGGGAGCAATTTCTAAGGAAGAAATCTCAAAGCATGTTGAGGAAACTCTTTCTGAGGAAGAAAAAAGAAAAGCTATGGAAGCAGAAAAAGTTGAGCAACTTCTTGATATAATGAAACAAAGAATATCTGAAAGAAAAAAAGAGAAAATTTCAAGACCTCTTGCAATAGAGGCAGAAGCAAAAGCAATTGAAAAAGAAAAATCTGTAGTAAAACCAATAGAAGAGGAAATAAAGGAGAAAGAAAAAGAATTTGAGAAGATAAGAGAAATTGAAGAAGAAAAGCGAAAACAAGGGGCTGATTTTTACAAACTACAAGAAGAGGAAATAAAAAGAAGAGAGAAAGAGTTGCAATTAAAAGAAGAGAAATTAAGGAATATGGAGAGAGATATCAGAGAGAAAAGAGGATTAAAACCATTAGAAATCAAAGAGAAATTTGAAGTTGAGAGGCATCTTAAAGAAGAGATAAAGGAAATAAGAGAAGAATTAAAAAAGTTAAAAGAGGAAGAAGAGCAGAGAAAACGAGAGGCTACTAAGGAAAAAGAGATTGAATTGAAGAAAAGAGAGGAGATGCTAAAGGCAATGGAAGCTGAAATTGAAAAGAAAAAAATTGAGTCTGAAGAAAAGAGGAGGGCTGAACTTGAGGAGCTAAATAAACTTAAGGATGAGTTAAAAAAGCTGAAGGAAGAGGAGGAGAGGAAAAGAGAGATTGATAAGGAAAAAGAGATTGAATTGAAGAAAAGAGAGGAGATGCTAAAGGCAATGGAAGCTGAAATTGAAAAGAAAAAAATTGAGTCTGAAGAAAAGAGGAGGGCTGAACTTGAGGAGCTAAATAAACTTAAGGATGAGTTAAAAAAGCTGAAGGAAGAGGAGGAGAGGAAAAGGATAGAGAAGGAAAAGAAAATAAAAGAGAGGGAACAAAAAATTTTAGAAGAAAAAGAAAGAGAAAGAAATGAACTGATTAAAAGAATAGG
>JAWAEV010000001.1:100467-382704 GCA_038891095.1 Candidatus Altarchaeota archaeon | reverse complement strand
CACTTGCAATACAAGTGATAATTGGAATGATCTAAGCACTTGGAGTTGCAAATACACTTGCGATGGCAAGCAGAGAGTTATCTTTTCATTTCCATTTTATTTTGGTTGGAATTTAATTTCATTTCCTGTGAGTATTTATGTAAATTTATAGAAATCTCATACATAAAGAAATGAAAATTGAGAGAGTAAAAACTGGAATACCTGGTTTGGATGAGTTGATTGAAGATGGCTTTCCAAGAGGTTCAACAATTTTGGTTTCAGGAGAGCCAGGAACAGGAAAGACAATTTTTGGATTGCAATTTTTAATTGAAGGAGCAAAAAATAATGAGCGAGGTTTATATGTTTCATTTGAGCAAAATTTAGATGATATACTCCTACAATGTGAAAAATTTGGATGGGATGTTCGGCAATACATTAATAACGGAACTTTAAAGATAAGCTCTTTTGATATAAAAGAATTCAAATTTGATGATATGGTACAAGAAATAAAATCAAGTAATATCTCAAGGGTTGTTGTTGATTCTCTTTCATCTATAATTTCGCATCCGATTGCATGGGAAGACATTGACACGTATTATATGATAACAAACAAGTTGGATAGACTAGTTCCAAGCCCTAAGTATAACATTGTTATAGCAACAAGAATTTTTGTGCATAAAATTATTGATGAGCTAAAAAAATTGCCTTGTACATCCATACTAACATCTGAACTTGTTGGCGGGTCTCATGGTGGTTTCTCAAGAGATACTATCTCTGAATTTTTAGTAGATGGTTTAATAATTCTAAGGTATATGGTAGTTGGCGGTGAATACTCCCGCAACCTGACAATACAGAAAATGCGCTATACTAAGCACTCAGAGAATATACATCCAATTGAAATAAGAAAGGATGTTGGTTTAGTTGTGCTAAAACCTTAAGAGAATTCATTAAAATAAGTGCTAATTAGTGTGTTGAAAATAAATTTAAAATAACAGCTGGATGATAGTGAAAAATAAATACATGTACTTGAATTTCATAAAATTTTAAAATTTTTAATTTAAATGTCATGCGCTAAATTTACTATATCTAAAATTTCAGTAACGAATTTAATACTTTAATTATGTGTTATGCGATACCTGGAAAAGTTATCTCTCTTCAGGATAGATTTGCAATAGTTGATTATTTTGGAGAAAAAAGAAAAGTCCTAAATGAATTTTCTGATATTGACTTAGGAGATTATGTTTATGCTCAAGGAGGTTTTATAGTTCAAAAAATACCAAAGCAGGATGCTTTACTAATACTAAAAGAATGGAAAAAGACATTTTTTGATCTTAAAAAAATTGATTCTAAGATATCAAACATAAGGAAGCTATCTAAGAAAACAGAATTTACAAAAATAATTGAAAAGGTAAAAAAGGAAATTCCTCTGAAAAGAGAAGAAATTTTGAAATTGCTAAAAACAAATAAAAAAGAAGAGCTTGAGCTTTTATTTAAAACTGCAAACAACATAAGAAGAAAAAATTTGAAGAATTCGTGCTGTGTTCACGGCATAATAGAATTCTCAAATTATTGCAGGAATAATTGCCTTTATTGTGGTATAAGAAAAGGGAATAAAAATTTAAAGCGTTATAGAATGAGCATTGATGAAATTTTAGAAATAGCTGATTATGCTGTTAATAAGTTAGGCTTCAAAGCACTTGTTTTGCAATCTGGTGAGGATCTTTATTACACTGATGAAATGCTTTGTGAGATTATAAGAAAGATAAAGCTTAGATGCCCTGCGCTTTTGTTTATGAGCATTGGCAATAGAAGCATTGAATGCTATAAAAAAATGTATTCTGCAGGAGCAAGAGGAATATTACTTAGATTTGAAACTTCAAATTTACATATATACAAGAAACTACATTCAGGTCCAAAAGAGAATTTTAGGAGAAGAATTCAAATTTTGAAATATGCAAATAAAGTTGGATATTTAATTGCAACAGGATTCCTTATAGGACTACCTGGACAAAAAGAAGAAGATTTGATGAATGATATCTTCATGACAAAAAATTTAAATGCAGAAATGTGGTCAATTGGACCTTTTATACCAAACCCTAAAACGCCATTAGCAAATTTTAGTACAATAGAACTTAACACTGTTTTGAAGGTTATCGCAGTAAGTAGATTTATTAATCCAAATGCTAAAATATTAGTTACGACTGCATTAGAGACATTATACAAAGAAAAGGGCGCAAAATTAGCCTTACTCTCTGGTGCAAATTCCTTAATGATAAATTTAACTCCAAAGAAATACAAACGACTTTATTCAATTTATCCAAACAGAGCAGGAGATAAAGATAGTATTGAAAGAAATATAGAAAGAACATTAAATTTGTTATATTCTCTTGGAAGAGCGCCAACTGATATAGGAATTTAAAATGCCAAATATTAAAGATGTTGTAAATGAAAAGGAAATAACTAACATCTTAGAAGAAACAAAAAATCCAACAAAAAAAATTGTTCTTGAAATTTTGAAAAAAGCTTCTAAGAAGAAAGGTTTAAGTTTAGAGGAAGTTGCCACCCTTCTAAACACTGAGGATAAAAATCTAATAGCAAGGATGTTTAGAATTTCTGGTAAAATTAAAAAAGAAATTTATGGAGAACGACTTGTTTTTTTTGCACCACTCTATATATCAAATTTCTGTATCAACGATTGTGATTATTGTGGTTTTCATAAAAGAAATCCTGCAGGGAGAAAAAAATTAACACTCAAAGAAATTGAAGAGCAAACAAAAATTCTCATAAATATGGGACACAAAAGAATTCTGTTAGAATGTGGTGAACATCCTTTAAATACGATTGATTATGTGGTTGATGCTATAAAAACAATTTATAAGACAAAATCTGGCAAAGGCGAGATAAGAAGAGTTAATGTAAATATTTCAGCAACAACAGTTGAGAATTATAGAAAGCTAAAAGAAGCAGGAATTGGTACATATCAACTCTTCCAAGAAACATATCATAGGAAAACATATGAGAAATTTCATCATGGTCCTAAGGCAGATTATGAAAGACAAATTTTTGCTCATGATAGAGCTATGAAAGCAGGAATAGATGATGTTGGTTTAGGTGTTCTTTATGGTTTGTTTGATTATAAATTTGATACTTTAGCTTTAGTTTCTCATTCGCAGTATCTTGATAGAGAGTATAATGTTGGTCCGCATACAATTTCAGTTCCAAGATTTCAACCAGCGCCAACAGTTGATCTTGAACTACCTTATAAAATTAATGAAGATCAGTTGCTAAAAGTTATTTCAATTTTAAGAATGGCTGTTCCATATACAGGGATGATAATTTCAACAAGAGAAAGACCAGAAATAAGGGCAAAAGCATTTGAAATAGGTATCTCACAAACGAGTGCTGCTTCAAGAACAAATCCTGGTGGTTATGGCAAAGAAGATACTTTAGAGCAATTTTCTATTCAGGACCATAGAAAAGTTGATGAAGTTCTTTTGTCAGTTTTAAAGCAAGGTCTCTTGCCAAGTTTTTGTACTGCATGCTACAGAGTTAATAGAACTGGAGAAACAATTATGAAGCTTTTGAAATCTGGAAAAATTCATAATCTTTGTAGGCCGAATGCTATCCTAACATTCAAAGAATACCTTGAAGACTATGCACACCCTGAGATAAAAAAAATTGGTTTAAAAGTGATTAAAAAGTATCTAAGAGAAATTTCTGACAGAAAAATGCGCAATGAGACAAAAATCAGATTGAAAAGAATAGAAAATGGTGAAAGAGATCTATTCTTTTAATTTTTTAATGGTCCAATTAGATTTAACAGAGCATTTTTTTGATCCTTTGCTTTTACTATTCCTGATGCTAGTAAAACTCCATCTGTGCCTAAATCAATAGCTGCTTTTAGATCCTCCCAAGTGCTTATGCCAGCACCACATAAAATTTTGACTTTTTTTGATACCTCTCTGGCAGCGTCAACAGCATTAGAGACAATATCTGGTTGAGCCTTTGAAACTGGTATACCTGAACCAATTAATTCAGGTGGTTCAATTGCTACAAAATCAGGCTCAAGAGCAGCTATAGCTTTTGTGGTTTCAATGTTATTGCTGCATACTATTGAGCTCATTGAAAGTTCTTTCAACTTCCTAACACAAAATTCAATATCTGCTAAAGTTAGTCTCTTTTCTGAATGATTTATCAAACTCCCAGAGGCACCAGCTTCTTTTATAGCTTCTGCAAGTACATGCCCTGTGTTTGAGCCATATGAAATAGCGTCAATATGTTGAGCAAATACAGGAATTTTCACATTTTTTGAAATTCTGTAGATATCAGAAACTTGTGGTGCAATGAAAATATCTAATTTATACTCTTTCGCAGTATCATCACAAATCTTAGCGAGTTTTAATCCAAGTTCCCCAGTGGATTCTTTATATGTCTTAAAATTTATCACAACAATGGGCCTCATTTTCATATTTTTTTCATAATTTTTTTGTTTATAATTTATTTATACTTTAGTATATAATAGGAGCGTCTGTAGTCTAGCCTGGTAGGACACAAGCCTTCCAAGCTTGTTACCCGGGTTCAAATCCCGGCGGACGCATGATAGCCCCGTAGGACAGCGGCCAAATCTGTCGGGCTTTGGAGAGTTAAAAATAAAATTTGGAGATACCCGAAGACGCAGGTTCGAATCCTGCCGGGGCTAACTAATCTCCTAAAAGAATTCTTATTTTTTTATGTAGTGGGCTAACTTACATACCTCCATGCAAACCAATATTTTGCTATAACAAATTTATAAAAACACAAAATTTATCCTCATTTAGCAAATAAAGAGTAAGAGATTCAAATTTATTATTGAGAATGTTTGTTAGACATCCTCTAATAAAGGAAAATTCTGTAAATCTAAGAAGCTATCAAGAATCAATTGTTTCTTTAGCTATAAACAAAAATACTTTAGTTGTTTTACCAACAGGCTTAGGTAAGACGATAATTGCAGCAATGGTTTCAGCTCATAGGTTGCAAAATTTTCCTGAATCTAAAATTTTGTTTTTAGCTCCAACAAAGCCATTAGCTGTGCAGCATAGAAAGACTTTTTCAGAAATTTTCAATTTTCCAATAACAGAAGATAGCGTTCTCACGGGTATAGTACCAATAAAAAATAGGGAAGAAATTTTAAATAAAAGTAAAGTTATTTTTGCAACTCCTCAGACAATAGAAAATGAGATTTTCCGTGGTTTAAGCTTAGAGAATTTCTCATTGGTAATTTTTGATGAGGCTCATAGAGCTGTTGGTAATTACTCATATGTTTCTATTGCCAAAGAGTATATAAAAAAATCAAAGAATGCTCTGATTCTTGCTCTGACAGCATCACCTTCTAGTGATATTACTACTATAAATGAAATTTGCAAAAATTTGTTTATAGAACAAGTTGAGGCAAGAACTGAGACTGATCATGATGTTAAACCATATATACAAAAAACAAAAATAGAATTTCGTTATGTTGAACTCCCAGAGGAATTTTTGAAAGTTAAGAAAATTATTGAAGAAATTCTAAAGGAAAATTTGAATGAGTTGAAAAAATTTTCATATATCACAACATCTGAACTAAAGAAGGTTAATAAGAGATTGCTTCTTGAAGTGCAATCAAAAATAAGAAAAGAGATTTCTCAAGGCATGGACTCTTTCGATCAAGCGTCAATAGTTGCGTCTGCATTAAAGCTAAGTCATGCCCTTGAACTTTTAGAAACACAGGGAATTTCTTCTCTTTGTAATTACTTAGAAAGATTACAAAAACAAAGGACAAAAGCAATAAAAAGAATTTTCTCTGATGAAAGAATTAAAAATTTAACAAAAATTGTCCATGATCTACATATCTTAAAGGTTGACCATCCAAAACTTGAGGAACTGAAAAAAATTGTTTCTGCAAATAAAGGTAAAAAGATATTAATTTTTACTCAATATCGCGACTCTGTTGAGAAGATAATCGAAAGTCTAAATGAAAGCAACTTATTCGCAAGGGATTTTATTGGCCAAGCAACTAAGGGTGAAAAAAAGGGCATGTCTCAAAAAGAGCAGATAAAAATTTTAGAAAATTTTAAAAATGGGAAGTATGATGCTCTTGTTGCAACTTCAGTTGCTGAAGAAGGTTTAGATATCCCAAGAGTTGACTTTGTTATTTTTTATGAGCCTATACCTTCAGAAATAAGAGCAATACAAAGGCGTGGCAGAACAGGAAGAACAAAAGCAGGGAAGGTGATTATATTAATTGCTAAAAAAACAAGAGATGAAAGTTATTTATGGGCGAGTTATCATAAAGAAAGAAAAATGAAAGAGCTGGTAAGAAAAATGAAAGAAAGCTTTAGCTTTACAGGACAGCAAAGTTTGCTTAAGTATAGCAATGAAAATTCAAATGAAAATGAGAAAAAAGTTAAAATTTTTGTTGACTCTCGTGAGAGAAATTCAAGAATTTTCGAAATTCTAAATGAAAATGCTGAAATTGAGATAAGAAGTTTACAAGTTGGAGATTTTATCCTTAGTGAGAGAGTTTGTGTCGAAAGAAAAACAGTTAAGGATTTTTTACAATCAATCATTGACAAGAGACTTTTCTCCCAAGTCGCAGATATGACAAGGAATTTTCCAATAGCAATACTTATTATCGAAGGCGACTCAGAAATTTATTCATTAAGAGAATTGCACCCGAATGCAATCCGTGGTGCAATAACATCATTGGCTTTAGATTATGGTACCTACATTTTATACTCAAAAGATGAGGAGGATACTGCAAATTTTCTTCTCTTAATAGCAAAAAGAGAGCAATTTCCTGAAATTAAGCCAATTCCACTACATGGGGAGAAAAAACCATTGTCCTTAGAAGAGCAACAATTATATGTTGTTGAATCACTCCCAAATATATCTGCTGTTTTAGCAAGGAGATTACTTGAGAAATTTGGCTCAGTTGAAAATGTTATAAATGCCTCTGAGGAAGAGCTAATGAAAGTTGATGGCATAGGCAAAGTAAAGGCCGAAAATATAAGAAAAGTTATAAAATCTTCATACAAAAAAGTATAAAAAGAATAAAAACCTATTTTAATATGGTATGGAAGAAGAAAATAAGATAAAAAGTGAAGAAGAACTAAAGAAATGGGAAGAAGAACTAAAGAAAAGAGAACAAGAATTGCAGGAGGAGGCAAAAGAACTTGAGCTATTTTTTGGTGATGAGTTTGAGCTTAAAAAAAAGTCTGAAGAGTTAGAAAAGACTGCTAAAGAAATAGAGGAAAGTAAAAAAGATATTGAAAAATTGAGATTAGAGGTTGAGAAACTCAGGAAGAGTGTTGAAGAGCAAAAGAAAACTTTAGATGAAAGAGAAAAAGAGCTTTCAGAGAGAGAGAAAAAAATCGAAAAGAAAGAAAAAGAGGTAGAAGCTAAAAAAATTAGAAAAGAAAAGGTAGATTTAGATAAAGAAAGTAAAACGAAGAGAGAGGAAATTGAAAGCAAAAGAGATGAACTTAAAAGAATTGAGTTAGAGTTACTAAGCAGAGAAAAGGGTGTTGAAAAAAAAGAGAAAGAAATTATTGAAAGAGAAAAGAGAGTTTATGAGAAAGAAGCTGAGCTTTCAGAGAAAGAAAGAGAATTGCGCATAAGAGAAGAAAAAATTGAGGAGAAGGAATATGAATTAAAGAGAAAAGCTGAGGAGTTGAAATTCAGAGAGATTAAACTCAATGAGAACGAAAATCTAATAAAAAAGGAAGTAAATAAGCTAAGAAAATTGTTTGAAGAAGAAGAAAGAAGGATAAAAGATAGGGAAGAAGACTTGAGATTTCTTTTCACTGAGGAAGAAAAAGTTGAAAAGATTAAGGTACCTGAAGTTCATGAAAAAGAAGAAATTCCAGAGGAAGAAAAACTAAAAGAAGAGAAGGTTGAGGAAGAGAAGATAAAAGAGCTTGTAACTCAAACTAAAGAGGATAAGGAGAAGCTTTCTGAAATATCTAAAAAAATTGAATCTACAGCGGAGAAATTGCGGGAAGAAGAACTTTTAAAGAAAATTTTACCTGAAGAAAAGGTTGAAATTAAAGAAGAAAAGCAACTTGAAGTAACTCCAGAAAAAAGATTTTCTGAAGAGATTCCTGTAGCTTTAGATGAAAAAACGAAAGAATCAGCAGCTACCTCTGTTGCTACTAATGAAATAGTTGAAATTCCATCTGTTGAGGAAATTGAAAAAGAGGAAAAAGAGAAAGAAGAGAGAAGCCTAAGTGAGAAAACAAAAGAAGACCTTTTCAATTTACTTAAAAGCAAGAAAACTATGAAATTTGAAGATGCAATTAAAGCTTTAAATACTGACGAGCGGACAATAAATAAACTTGCAAAGGATTTAGAGAAGGAAGGTCTTGTGAAAATTCGTACTCAAATTTTTGGTGGAAAGTTATTAGAACTCACAAAGAGTGCGCTTGAAAAAGTTAAAATTGAGGAAGAGGAAGAAAAAGTTAGAAAGATAAGAGAAGAACTGGAAAGGATAAGAGAAGAGCAAAAGATGATGAAAGGTACCTATTGATAAGATGTCAACTGCTGTGATGGTCCTTAATTCTGGGCAATGCTCTTGGCATAAATGTATCTTCTGCGGTTATGGAAAAATTATAGGTGTAACTCCAACTTTTGAAAATTTAAAAAAGAAATTTGATGATTTTTTTGAAAGACTTGATAGCAGAGCGGATGAAATAAAAATTTTTGGCTCAGGAAGTTTTTTAGATGAAAGGCAAATTCCTAAGAAAGCGAGAAAGTATTTCATAGATAAATGTAAAAAGCGCAATATAGAAAGGATAACTATTGAATCAAGGCCAGAATTTATAACAAAAGAAAATTTGTCTGATTTTTGTGGGTTATCACTAACTGTTGCTATTGGTTTAGAGATAGCTGATGATAAAATTCTCAGAAAATTAAAGAAAGGTTTTTCTCTAAAGGACTTTGAAAATGCTGAAAAAATTATCCATAGTTCTGGAGCAAAGCTAAGAACATATTTGTTAGTTAATTTACCTTTTGTAAAAAATGTAGAAAAATCCCTTAGAACTTCTGTAGAATATGCAAAAAAATTTTCAGATTCAATTGTTTTGATAAATTTACTGCCGCATAAAAATTCTGAACTTATAGAAATGTGGCTTAAAGGTGAATGGAATTTTCTTTCAAAGGAAGAATTTTACAAAATAACGCAAGAGTATACAAAGGAGAAGAATATTGAGATAGATCCAGAAACATTTCATTTTTTTCCAAGATTTCCAAAAGAATTACAAAAACCATTAATTGGAGTTTCTGAGGAATATTTAACAAACCCATTCTATGAAGTATGGCAGGATTATTTACAAAGGTGGTATAATCCTCCAAAAGAAAAAAAAATTTTACTTTTTTTACCGTGCTCATATAAAAAGCCATACTCTTTATCAGATACTCATAAAAAAATTTCAAGTGTATTGAAAAGATTGCGGAACTATGAAAAAATCCACGAGGTTTTTATCTCTTCTCCTGGGGTAGTCCCAATAGAATTTGAAAATTTTTATCCTTTTAATGCATATGACTGGGATGAAAAATTAGAGACTAAGGAAATAAAAAAAAGGTACATTGAAGTTACATCTAAGAGAATTGCGAATTATTTGAGAGCACATAAAAATTCTTACAAGAAAATTTTTTGCTTTTTGAGATATGATTCTGAGAGTTATAAAGCTTTGGAGATTGCCTGTAAAAATTTAAAAATCGAGTTTCAGAATTTAATTAAAAGCGAGACTTATGAAAAAATTAAAAATGAATGTAAACCTCTACAGAGTGAACTTGCATTAAACGACATCTATCTTATTCTAAAAGATAATTTTTAAATATAGACTGAGATATAAAAAGTATACTTTAATTATATTTTGAAAAATGAAAACGATTGAAAATTTAGCAAAGGCATTTATTGGGGAGAGCCAAGCAAGAAATCGTTATACTTTATACGCAAAAATTGCAAAAAAAGAGGGTTTTGAGAAAGTTTCTGAAATTTTTCTAATTACTGCAGAAAATGAAAGAGAGCATGCAAGTTTTCTTTTTAACTCGATTAATGAGTTGAAAGAAAAGAGCAGAGCTATAGATGAAATTAAAGTTAGTGCCGTAGTGCCAATAACAATTGGTAGCACTGTTGAAAATCTAAAAGCAGCAATTGCTGGGGAGAATTATGAGTATACAAAGATGTATCCTGAATTTGCCGATATTGCAGAAAAAGAAGGTTATGGAGAGATTGCTAAAAGATTAAGAGCAATTGCAATTGCTGAAAAACATCATGAAGAGAGATACAAGAAAATTTTAGATCAGATAGAAGCAGGGACTTTCTTTAAAAAAGAAAAGAAAGTTTTTTGGGTTTGTAGAGAGTGTGGCTATGTACATTTTGGTGAAGAACCGCCAGAAAAATGTCCTTCTTGTCATCACAGCAAAAATTATTTTGAGATAAAGTGTGAAGAATATTAAATTTAGTAAAGCTAATGTTAAAAAACTTATTGAGAGAATTAAAAATTTAGAAAGAGATGAAAATTTAAGAGATTTAGTTAGAAGAAGAATCACTGAATTTAAAAATATTGGTAAGAGTAAAAAACTTGTCTTTTCCGAGTTATGTTTTTGTATCCTAACAGCAAATTGGAGAGCAGATAGAGCGCTTTCTATACAAGAGGAACTATCAGATGAGAAAAAGGGATTCGGATTTCTTAATTTTTCTGAAAAAAAGCTGAGAGAATCTCTTAAAGAAAAAGGACATAGATTCTATCCACAAAGAGCAAAATATATATGTCTTGCAAGAGATCATTTTGATATAAATGAAAAATTAAAAAATTTAAAAGCTGAGGAAGCGAGAGAATTTTTAGTTAAAAATATAAAAGGGTTGGGCTATAAAGAGGCAAGTCATTTTTTGAGAAATATTGGTTACAAGGAAATTGCAATTATAGACAGACATATATTGAATTTGCTTTTTGAATATAACATAATAAATGAAAAACCAAAGAATTTAACAAAGAGAGGATATATTGAAATTGAAAAAATTCTTAGTTATATTGCAAAAAAATTGAATATGAGCTTAGCAGAATTAGATCTCTATATGTGGTATACAAAAACAGGAAAAATTTTAAAGTAAAATGCTCATTGATGTACATGCCCATTTAGATTTTGAGCAATTTGATAATGACAGAGATAAAGTAATTGAAAAAGCAAAATCTGAAGAAATTTTCATTATAACTTCCGCACTTGGCCCTGAAAGTATTAAAAAGACTATAAGAATTTTAGAAAAGCATAAAAATATTTTTGCAAGTTTTGGTTTTGCAGCAGATGAATTTAATAGCAAAAAAATAGATGAAACTATAAAGTTGATAAAGAAGTATAAAAAGAGAATTGTTGCTATAGGCGAGGTCGGTTTGGATTACTATTGGGTGAAGGATAATGAAAAGAAAAAATTAGAAATGGAAAATTTTCAGAAGTTCATATCATTAGCTAAGGAACTCTCTTTACCTATGGTTATTCACTCAAGAGATGCTGAGAAAGATGTTATAGAAGTTCTGAAGGAAGAGAATATAAAAGCCATGATGCATTGCTTTAGTGGCTCTGTTGAATTAGCGAATGAAGCAATAAAAATTGGTTGTATCATCTCAATTCCAACAAGTATTGTTTACTCAAAAAATAAAAAAATTTTGGCTGAGAAAATTCCAATTGAAAAAATTGTAATTGAAACTGATGCTCCGTTCCTTTCTCCAATTCCAAAGACAAGAAATGTTCCAACAAATGTGAAATTCGCTGCAGAAAAAATTGCTGAGATAAAGAAAATTCCTCTTGAGAATGTTACTGAAATAACAACAAAAAATGCGATAGAATTCTTTAATTTGAAATTTTAATAAGTTATAATGGTATGGAGATGACATATGCAAAAGCAGGTGTTAACATAGCAAAGTTGGAAGATTCAAAGGATAGCATAGTGGAAATTCTTGAGAAAACTTTTAAATTTAGGAGGGATAAATTTGGAGAAGTTCAATTGGATATTGGAACATTCGCAAATTTAATTGACATAGGAAATGAAAATTTACTTGCATTTACAACTGATGGTGTTGGCACTAAAGTTCTAATTGCTCAAAAATTTGATAAATATGATACTATAGGGATTGACTTAGTTGCAATGCTCGTCAATGATTTAATTTGCTTAGGTGCTGAGCCAGTTGCAATGGTTGATTATATTGCATTAGAAAAAGTCGACAAAAATATTCTAAAAGAGATAGCAAAAGGTATTTATAAGGGAGCTAAAATTGCGAATATTGCGGTTGTTGGTGGAGAAACAGCTTCTCTTCCAGATATAATCAAAGGTGTTAAAGGTAAGGGCTTTGACTTAGCAGGAGCAGCTATAGGAGTTGTAAAGAAAGAAAAAGTTATTGACGGTAGAAAAATTTCCCCTAATGACATTGTTCTTGGAGTTAAATCATCTGGAATTCATTCAAATGGTTTGAGTTTAGCAAGAAAAGTTCTTCCAGAAAATATGCAGATAGACCTATTAAAACCAACAAAAATTTATTCTAACTTAATTTTAGAAATTTTAAAAGAGTTCGAAGTTAATGGACTAGCTAATATAACTGGTGGTGGTTTCAGAAATTTGCAAAGGATAACGAGTTTTGGTTTTATCTTAGATAACCTACCAAAAACACCAAAAGTTTTTCAGAGAATACAAAGATTTGGAAATATCTCATTAAAGGAAATGTTGCAAACTTTTAATATGGGAGTTGGCTTCTGTATAATTGCAGATGAAAAAAATGCTAATAGAATTTTGATGAAGTATTCTCGCGGCTATGGTATAATGAGAATTGGTAAAGTTATTCATGAGAGAGGAGTAATTGTTATTAAAAATGGTAAAAAAATAAAACTTGATAATTAAAATGTTGCTAAAAGAAACAAAAAAGATATGGATGAATGGTAAATTTGTTGATTGGAAAGATGCAAAAATACATGTTCTCAGCCATGGATTGCATTATGGTTCAGGAGTTTTCGAGGGCCTTCGTTGTTATAAAACAAAAAGAGGTAGTGCTATCTTTAGATTAAATGACCATATAGAAAGACTTGAAAATTCTGCAAAAATTTATCTGATGAAAATTCCCTACTCTAAGGAAGAGCTATGCAATGCTATAAAAGACCTCATAAGTGTTAATGGTTTAGCTGAGTGCTATATAAGGATAATAGCTTATTACGGCTATGGTACTATGGATATCATACCAAGAAATTGCCCTGTTGATGTTGCAATCGCCTCTTTAGAAGGAGAATATTTTAAAAAAGAAAATTTTGAAAATGGGATAAGAGTGAAGATTTCTTCATTCTATAGAATTCCCCAAAATTCTCTACCTATGAATGCAAAAGCAACTGGTCAATATATAAATTCAATTTTATGCAGGTCAGAAGCTATTAACCTTGGCTATGATGAGGCAATTATTTTAGATTCTAATGGATTTATCTCTGAAGCAAGTGGGGAGAATATATTCCTTATTAAAGATAAAAAAATTTATACTCCCCCAGTCTCAGCGAGCATATTACCAGGAATAACAAGAGATTCAATAATAAAAATTGCTAATGATTTAGGATATGATGTTTCAGAGCAAAATATTACTAGAGGATTTCTCTATAGTTGTGATGAAGCATTTCTTTCAGGGACTGCTGCTGAAATAATCCCAATAAGAGAAGCAGATTTTATTAAAATAGGAAAAGGAATTGTTGGTAACATAACAAGAGAAATTCAAAAGGAGTATCTTAATATAGTTCATGGTGAAAATAAAAGATATGAAGACTGGTTGAGTTATATAGATTGACAGTTTCTCTTAAAATGTGATTGTTGTGCCAACAAATTTTTTTCCTTCAATTGCTTTCTTTAAATTTTCTAAATTTTTTCCATCTAAAAAAATTGTTTTTATTTTTGATCTTTGAATTATTTGCAAGGCAATGAAATCAATTAATTCATATTTTCCTGCTTTTGATGAATAGTTTGCGAGCATTTTCATAAGGCCTTTAATCGAAATTTTTTTATAGAGTCGTGCATCTTTATATTTTCTTGGATTTTTATTATAAACCCCAGATACATTTGTCGCATTTATAAGCAAGTCAGCATTTATGCATTCTGCCATAAGTGCTGCGACAGCATCAGTCGAATGTCCTGGAGATGTGCCACCCATGACAACAATGCCTCTTTTCTTGAACACTTTCATTGCATCTGAAAAATTTTTCGGGATTTCCACTTTTTTTCTATAAAAAAATTCAGAAAGTTTCTTAGCATTTATGTGAGTTGCTTTTATACCTTCTAAATCACAAAGAAACTCATTTGCTTTTTCTTTTCTTGCTCTTGCAATAAATCTTCTTGCTATTTTTCCCCCACCTGTAACAATGACAAATTTATGCTTTTCACTCATATCTTTTATAAATTTTGAGAATTTCTCTGCAAAGACATAGTCAAAATTTTTTGGGCATAGTAAAGAACCTCCAAGAGAAATTACGACTTTCATTTTATAATGATTAATTTTAACAAATTCTTAATTAAATATCATGAATGAAAAACTTGACCTTTTAGTTTTTGGTGATACTGCAATTGATCATTTCTATGAAGTTGATTCCATACCAAAGATAAACAATGCTGCAGAAATACTGCGTTCTCAAAGTTTTTATGGTGGTATGGGTGCGAATACTGCAGTTGTTGCAACAAATCTTGGCTTGAAAGTTGGGCTTTTTTCAGTAATAGGAACAGATGCTGAAGATTATGTTAACTACATGAGAAATTTAGGAGTTAAACTCTTCTTTAAAGGTGTTTTTGGTGACACTACCAGGAGTTTATTTTTCAAAGCTAATGATAAGAGCATAAGCTTCTTCTATAGAGGGGTTACATCTTGCCTTAATGACTTAGAGGTTGATGAAGAGCTTATAGAAAATTCAAAATGCATATATATGGCAAGGACTTATCTAAAATTGCAAAAAAAAGTTTCAAAATTTTGTAGAAATAAACTTCTTGTTTATAACCCAGGCTATGGTGTTTTTAAATTCGATAAAATTCCTGATGACTTTTATACAATTTTAAAAAGAGTCGATATTCTTATCATGAATAAACATGAATTAGATCATTTAGAAAAACTTGGATTCAAATTGAATTCAAATTTAGGACCTGAAGTTTTTATTATAACAATCGGTTCAAAAGGATGTGATGTTTACTCAAAACAAACACAGATAAGAATTCCTGCATATCAGACAAAAGTTGTTGATACTTCTGGAGCAGGAGATGCATTTAATGCAGGTTTTATTACAGCATATCTAAAAGGTTTTGAGCTTTACGACGCTGTAAAAATTGGAAATGTAACTGCTTCCTTCATAGTTGAAAAATGGGGTTGTCAAACTAATCTACCAACATGGGATGCTATTATAGAAAGATATAAAAGAATGTAGGTCTTAATTTTCTTTTAATCTTTTTATCTCAATATCAAGAGCAATTAGCCTCTCTTCATAATCTTTTATTATCCTCCTAAAACTTTCTTCATCAATTTTTCTTGTGTAATACCTTTGTCTCGCTTCTTCAATCATTCTCTCTATATTATTTTTTTCTTCATATAGTTGACTTAATTTTGTTTCCTTATCTTTAGCACTTAAAATCCCAAGCTTTACTTTTTCCATATCAAGTATCTCTTTTATGTCCTGCTTTTCAATAAATTTTTTTTCAAATTCATCGATATTCCTCATGAGATCAATATAAATCTCTTTTTCATCGCACTCTAATATTTGTTTTTTAGCCATCTTATACCATGAAGCTAAAGATGACTTTTGCTTCGAAATTGCTGTTATAAGGTCGCTTTGTGTTATCTCTCTACTATGACCTGTGTTGATTACATCCTCCAAAGATATGTCAAATGCCAAATCACATATTGCTTTTATATCAGAGGATGCATAACCATCAGTCAACTCTGCGAGTTTTTCTATATTGACATCATTTGAAATTTTTTTGTCTTTTAGAAACATTTCAAATAATTTTACTCTTGCTTCAAAATTTGGTGGTTGAACAAAAATTTGTGAAGTAAATCTTCCTGCTCTTCTTAACGCAGGATCAATTGCCCACGGAGCATTTGTTGCAGCAATAACAAAAACTCCTTTTTTCTTTTCAAAGCCATCCATCTCAATAAGAAATTGAGCAAGAACCCTTTTTTCTTCTCTATCAAGATCCCTCCTACCAAGCAGAGCATCAATTTCATCAATAAAGATTATAGCAGGCGCATTTTTCTCTGCTCTCTCAAATATCTCTTGAATTATCCTTTCTGGTTCTCCACCTTCATTTGAGAGAATATCTGTAATGCGAACATTGAAAAAAGTTGCATTGCATTCGCCAACTATTGCTTTTGCTATATGTGTTTTCCCACAGCCAGGCGGGCCATAAAGGAGGATTCCTGCACTTTTCTCAATTCCAATTTTTTCAGCTAAATCTTGATTTTTTATTGGATATATTACCCTCTTCCTTAACTCATCTTTAACCATCTCTAAATCAGCAACATCGTCAAATGTCATTTCTGGCTTTTTTGATTCATCAACTCCACCAGAATACTTTAGAATGAATTCTGAAAATTCTTTGAAGAGTGAGAGCTCCCCACTTTTTTCAAACTCTCTTCTTGCGACTTTAAACCATGGTATAAGTGAAGATTTTTGTTTTGAGATTGCATTTATAAAATCCTCATGCGAAATTTTTCTTTCTTTTAAGCCGTGAATTGTTTCTTCCCATGGAATTTTGACTGCTTCATCACATATTGCTTTTATATCTGATGATGCATAACCCTCTGTTAATTTAGCAAGTTCTTCAAAATTTACATTATCCTCTAGTTCTTTGTCAAGAGTATACTTCTCAAAAAGTTTAACTCTTGTCGCAAAATCAGGCGGAGGTATGAAAATCTGCTTTGTGAATCTCTCACTTCTTCTCAATGCAGGATCAATTGCCCACGGAGCATTTGTTGCTGCGATGAAAAGTATACTCTCTTTCATACTTTCAACTCCATCAATCTCCATAAGTAGTTGGTCAATAATTACCCTTGCAAAATGTTGTTCTTCAGCAGTTCTCTTACCACCAATCGCATCAATTTCGTCAATAAAAATAACAGAAGGGGCTTCTTTTACTGCTCTTTCAAAAATATCATGTAAAATTTTTGGTGCTACTTCAATTCCTCTTGAAACTAAATCTGAAATGTTAATATTAAAGAAGGAGGCGTTACATTCCCCAATTGCCGCTTTTGCTATTAGAGTTTTTCCACAACCCGGTGGCCCATAGAGAAGGATTCCACCACCGGCTTTTTTTCCAAATTTTTTTGAAATTTCAGGATTTTGTAAGGGATAGATAATTTCATCTCTAATTTCTTCCTTTACATTTTCAAGATCGACAACATCAGAAAAATTTATTGTTGGATGTTCTATTGGCACACTTTCAGGGGCATCGAGCTCAGTTGACAATGCCAGTGGAATTATTACTTCAGATGCTTCTTTCTTTTGTGCTGTTTCATTAATGAGAAAAATAGGAAATTTTCTATCAAATGTTTTGATTTTTCCTCTTTCTAAATATTTGCATTCCAAAAATGGCATGAAGATAATTCCTGTTAGAGAATTTTCTGCTTGAAAAACGTGCTTTATAACTTCAGAAATTTTTACTATTGAATACTTTATGTGCTGAACTTGATAACTTGGCACTTTTTTATCTTCAACATAGAGAAAATTTTCTAAGTTATATCCACTGTTGGAGAAGTAGGGTATATGAAAAGAAACTTTTACCCTATCTTTCACAATTGTTTTTCTTTTTGATTCAGGACTTAACTCATCAATGAGCAGAGCTGAAATCTCCTTTAACTTTGGCTTAAAAATTTTTATAAGTCCCAAATTAGCAAGTTCTTGTACATTGTTGTAATCCAACTTTTCAAGAAGAGTTTCACCATATCTCAAAATGTTACCTAGTGTTACTATTGCGCCCTCACTCAAGTCGAAACATTTTTGTAAGATCTCATATCTTATGATCTCCTTAGTCTTTACATCAAAATAGAAGATCTCAAGATTGGTGAGATCAATATAAAAGTAGTTCTCAATTGTTTCAAATTCTTTTTCTCTAAGGACTCCTTTGGCAACATTTTCTAAGCGAGAAACTTTAAATTTTCCTATTGGAGCATAGGCATGGATTATTTCTGAGACATCATAACTACTAAAAAAACCTAAAATTTTTTTATCTGATTTACTCTTCAACTCTTTTTCAATTTGTTCTTCCCTTTGTTGAGAAATAGCAAATGCCAATGTCTTTACCTTTTGAATTTTCATATCATTATTAAAATAGAAAAAAGAGAATTTATACTTTTATTATCTCAACAGAGTAAATTTTAGCTTCTTTAGATCTTTCTGCTATTGATGTTGTTACTATATTTAAAGCCTGATTTATTGCAATTTCATCCAGACCAGTAATATCAATGAAAATTTCTTTTGTCTCGTAAGTTACTCTTGTGAGCTCTGCATTTATAATTGGCGGAAATGAAAGGACATTTTTATTTTTATCTATGAGAACAGGATATCGTTCTTTTCCTTCAAGGATAAAAGAATACTCTTTTCCTTTAGGATGTTTCTTTAAAATTTTTTCTAAAGTCATTTCTTCAGACATGTCCAAAGGCAAAAACGAGATTTCTTTTGGCTTAACTGCTTTATAAGTGAAATTTGGTTTAACTTTTGAAAAGTCATGAACCCCAATTGCAACTTTTCTACGGTTTCTTCCATGAGTTACATGCAACTTCTCTTGCAAATCCATAAGTGAAATTAAAAAATTTTCATCCATTGAAATATTTTTGATAATTGTTCCAACGATATATGGTCTTACATTTTCAACGCTTTTATCAACAAAAATTTTTGTGTCAGAATCAAATAAATGGTAATACTTTAGCCCGCTCTCAATATTAAGAACTCCTTTTAATGCTCTAGAAAAACCTTCAATACTCAGTAAATCTGGCCTGTTGGGGAAAATTTCCATCACTATTTTGTTTTCATCTATTCTTTCTAAATCTACTCCTAACATTGAAATTCTCTCCTTTAACTCATCTGGTTTGAAATTTTTCCCAAGAAAACTACACAATTCTTTAAATTTAAATTCAACGGTTGGCATTTTTAATATTCATTTATTCTCTTTTGCTTTAATATCTCACTTCTCTTTATGTATTCCTTTATTGGTATAGTCAATTTTGAGTTTATATACTTTAATGCTTCATTTAAATTTGAGAATTTTTCTGGAGGGTTATTAAATGCTTTTCTTACATTTTCCCTTACTTCCCAAACACCAACAGGCATTATATAACCTTCAGAAATTTCTCTAAAAACTATAACCTTTGCCTGCCTTTTAATTTTTTCTAATGCTTCAACTACAGCAAGTCTACCTGCATAATAGCCGCCACCTTCCTTTATTGCATATGTTTTCCTGCCTTTAAATGGTTCATGTTCTTCAACAATAACTGGTCTTGAGACTGTTTGTGTCCAAAGAGTTTTTGGGGCCCACGCCTCAAATTGTTCAAATTCCCATCTACCTGGCATCAAAAGAATTTCAAAGTGATTAAAGAGATATTCATTTGAATAAGCAAGAAATTCATTTATTTCAGGATATTGCCTTATTTTTTTCATTAACTCCTTTGCAATGATGTCATCAATTGCCGTTATTGACCATCTTGTTGGCACAATTCTTCTATTTTCTTCTCTACCAAAAACTCCAGATGAGAGAGCAGTAGCTAAATAATAAACATCAAATTTGTCATTATATAGTTGAAACACAGCGTCTTTTGCATTTACTTTTTCTGAGATTAATGTATCAACTTTCTTTGGAATTTTTGGATTTTCAACTATTTTAAAATTTTCTATTTCTCCCGAAGGTCCAATTGGTTGGGAAATTGCAGAAAATGAAATTTTATATGTTGGCTCTTTTTTAAATTTTGTTTCAATGTCTATTGGTTTTACTGATAGTGCAATTTCTTGTGAGTCTTGCAGAAATTTGTTTTTCTCATCAACTTTTTGCTTTCTTTTTGATCTAACAAGCAATGAACGCATCTCTATTATCTCAGAAAAATTGGCTCCATACCAAAGTCTTGGATTGTCTATTATCTCAGCTTTTTCACTATTTAAGGATGTCATTGGACCAATAAATACTCTTGGATAGTTGTGCCAACCAACAAAAATTGACGGAGATGGTCCAAAAATTTCTCTTGAAATCCTTCTTTTTATAGGAATTTGAATTGAAATTTTCTCTATTATTGGACAATTTGGCAATCCGCATAACAATCTACCTCCTTTGCATATCAAGCATAATTCCTTGCTACGAGGATACATTTTCTGCATTTCTTTAAAAATTTTACATCTTGGCCTTTCCCAAGATTGGTATCTACTGACATAGCCCATCTTTTTATATACTGTAGCTAATCTTATAATTTAATGTGTTAGTTATAATGAAAATAGATTCATATAAATTTGGTAGAATTGTCATTAATGGAAAGGAATACAAAAAAGATCTAATAATACTCCCAGATAGGATTAGAGAGAATTGGTTCAGAAAAGAAGGCCATGAACTGTGCTTAGAGGATATTCCTGAAATTTTTGAAAATAAATATGAGAATTTCACATTGATTATCGGCACTGGTTATAATGGCTTAATGCAAGTTCCAGAAGATGTTATCAAGAGAATAAAAGCTAAAGGTATTGATGTCATAATAAAAACAACAAATGAGGCAGTGAAAATTTTCAATGAAAAAGCAGGAAAAGAGAAAGTTATCGCAGCCTTTCACTTAACATGTTAATATTTTTTTATCACCTTTACACCACCTTTGTCATCACCTAAAATTATACCAATTTCCTTTAATTTCTCCCTTATCAGATCTGATGTTTCAAAATCTTTTTTTGCCCTTAGTTTTTCTCTTATCATCACAATAATCTGAATTAGTTTATCTTCCATTGAGCTTTCCTTTCTTTCATAAAATTCCAGACCAAGTATGTTGCATAACTCAATATAAAAATTCAAAATTTTATTCGCAGCAGTCTCTGAAATTTCGTCTATAAATTTATTTACTTCTCTTGTGAAGTCAAAAATCTTTGAGATAGCTTCTCTTGTGTTAAAGTCGTCATCCATGGATTTTATAAATTCATCTTTTGTTTTTTTCATCAGAAGGAGAATCTTCTTATCTGTTTTGCTGATCTTGCTTTTATCTTTTTTGACTTTTGTTATCTCTTCAATTCTTGAAAAAGTGTCTTTTATGTATTGCCATGCATTTTTTGCTTCATCTAAGAACTCATATGTGAAATCTATTGGACTCCTGTAATGAGTATACAAAAGGAAAAATCTTAGGACCATTGCATCATATCTTTTAAGCAATTCTCTTATCGTTATGAAATTCCCTAAGGATTTTGACATTTTTTCCCCATTTACTTTTAAAAATCCAGTATGAAGCCAATATTTAACAAATGGTTTTTTTCCAGTGAGTGATTCAGCAATTGCAATTTCCGCTTCATGATGTGGAAAAATTAAATCAATTGCTCCACCATGGATATCATATTGCTCTCCAAAATGCGTAATTGAAATTGCAGTATCCTCAATATGCCAACCTGGTCTGCCATTACTCCAAGGTGAGTTCCAGAATGGCTCCCCCTTTTTTTGTTTTTTCCATAAAACAAAATCTTCAGGATTCTTCTTTTTTTTATCAACTTCTACCCTTGCGCCTGCAATTAGCTCTTCTAATGACTGCTTAGAGAGTTTTCCAAACTCAGAAAATTTTTTCACTTCATAATAAACATCACCATTAACTTCATAGGCATAACCTTTTTCTACAAGGCCATTGACTTGTGATATTATTTCTGGAATAAAATCTGTTGCTTTTTGATATAAATTAACTGATTCAATTTTCAGAGCTTTTATATCTTTGAAAAATTCAATTAAAAACTCTTCTGCAAGTTTTTCTGCTGAAATTTTTTTCTCATTTGCTCTATTGATAATTTTATCATCGATGTCAGTTATATTCATCAAATAGAAAACACTATAGCCTTTATAACGAAGATATCTTGCGATTACATCAAATGCAACATAAGTTCTTGCATGTCCTAAATGTGAGAAATCATAAACAGTAGGACCACAAACAAACATGTTAACTCTCTTTCCCTTTAAAGGAATAAATTTTTCCTTCTGCCTTGTTAAAGTATTAAAAACCTTTAGAGTCATAAAAAAGAAAATTAGGAATAAATTTTTTATAGTACTTCATATACCTTTTATAGCATCATCTTCCTCTTCTTCCCTCTCGGGTAAATTGTCATCTAAAATGTCTTCTTCCGACTCTTGTTTTGGCTTTTTCTTCTTTTTCATTATAGAAATTAAAGGGTTTCTATATCCCAGCTATCAATCTTAGGAGTGTATAGCTCTTGACCTGCTAAAATTTCTTCTCGCCCAAGAATGTTTGGTGACCTAACACCTGTGAAAATCCCAAAAACTTCTAACTTATCCTTCAGCTTAGGATCAACTCTCGCACCAAATGTTACATTTGCATCATGGCTCATATCCTTAGTCAATAGCTTCCCTACCATTGTTGCTTCTCCAATTGTCATGCTCTCACCACCAGTAACATGGATAAGTGCACCTTTTGCCCCAGTATAGTCAACATCTAACAATGGCTGGGAGAGAGTATTTTTAACTGCCATCTCAACCCTATTTGGTCCTTGACCATCACCAATACTCATCATCGCTATTTTTCCATGGCTCATAACTGCTTTTATATCTGCAAAATCCAAATTTATAAGTGAGGGTTCAAGAATAGTATCGCTAATTCCCTTAACTGCTCTTGCGATAACTTCATCAGCAACCATAAATGCTTTATCTATTGGTAAATTCGGTACATACTCAACTAGTTTATTATTATCAATTATTATCACAGTATCTGAGACCTTTCTTAAGTTGTCAATTCCTTGTCTTGCTTTCTCAAGCCTAGCACGCTCAAGTTTAAACGGAAATGTCACAACTGCAACAACAATTGCTCCTAAGTCATGAGCGATTTGTGCTATAACCGGTGCAGACCCTGTGCCAGTACCACCACCCATGCCTGCAGTTAAAAAAAGAAGGTGAGTCCCTTCAAGTGCTTTTGCAATTTTCTCTTTTGACATTTCAGCTGCTTTTTCTCCAATATCTGGAAAGCCTCCTGCTCCTAAGCCATGAGTAAGCTTCTCCCCAATAAGAACTTTCTGGATTTTATCATCAATTTTCTTCAGATCTTGCATATCTGTATTACAAGCCACTAAATCAACACCTGAAATTCCAATTCTACAAAGTCTATTAACAGTATTATTTCCTGCACCCCCAGTTCCAAGAATCGTTATCCTAATCCTCTCAGATCCAAAAAATTCCTGAGATTCACCACTTGCTTTTTCATCATCCTTCTTAAATACTTCATTTATCAGAGATTTTAACATTTTACCTCATTAAATTAAATTTATGTAGCTGAATATAAAAAGGGAAATTTTTAAATCACACAATAATTTTTTATTGCAATTTATTTTTGATTAAGATTTTTGGATAATTTTTTTATTTTCTAGTATAATAAATAAATATAAAATTTAAATTTCTATGGAGCCAAAAAATTTTCTCTTTATCTCAATTGATGCGTTGATTACTGATATTGCATGGGAAGTTGCAAAAGAAGGACATAATGTAAAGTATTTCATCGAAACAGAGTCAGAGAAAGATATTGGCGACGGTTTTGTTCCAAAGACTGATGACTGGCAGAAAGAAGTTGCTTGGGCAGATGTTATTGTATTTGATGATGTTTTAGGACAGGGAACTAAAGCAAAAAAATTGAGAGAAGAAGGCAAACTTGTTGTTGGTGGGACTCCTTATACAGATAAGTTAGAAGATGATAGAAATTTTGGACAAGAAGAATTAAAAAATGCAGGCGTGCCAATAATTCCATATCAAAGTTTTAATTCATTTGAAGATGCAATTTCATTTGTGCAAAATAATCCTGGAAAATATGTCATAAAGCCAAGTGGTGAAGCTCAAAATTTCAAACAGATGCTCTTTGTTGGCGAAGAAGAAGATGGCAGAGATGTACTCCAGGTTTTGGAGCACTATAAAAGGCAATGGTCTAACAAAATAAAGGAGTTTCAACTTCAGAAAAAAATTTCAGGTGTCGAAGTTGCTGTTGGAGCATTTTTCAATGGTAATGAATTTATTTATCCAATAAATGTAAATTTTGAGCATAAAAAATTGTTTCCTGGAAATCTCGGACCATCAACTGGTGAAATGGGCACAAGTATGTTTTGGTCAGAGCCAAATAAACTATTCAATGCAACATTAAAAAAAATGGAGCCAAAACTGAGAGAAGAGCATTATGTTGGGTATATTGATATAAACTGCATTGTGAATAACTATGGTATCTATCCTTTAGAATTTACATCAAGATTTGGATATCCGACAATAAGTATCCAAAGAGAAGGCATGTTAACTCAAATGGGAGAATTTCTTTATAAGTTAGCAAAAGGTGAGAAATTTCAATTAAAAACAAGAAGTGGTTTTCAAGTCGGTGCGAGGATTGTTGTGCCGCCTTTTCCATTTAATGATAAAGAAAGTTTTGAAACCCATTCAAAAGATGCAGTTATAATTTTCAAAAAACCTGACATGTGCGGAATTCATATTGAGGATGTAAAGAAAGTTAATAACGAGTGGGTTATCACTGGTCATTGCGGAGTTGTCCTTGTAGTAGTTGGTTGTGGCTCTACTATGAGAGAGGCGCAACATAGAATGTATAGTAAAATTAACAATATAATAATTCCAAATATGTTTTATAGAAAAGACATTGGGGATAGATGGTATGAAGACAGCGACAAATTACACAACTGGGGCTACCTCAGAACTTATTGAGAATTTTTTCCATAATAATAGCATTCTCACCTTCTTTATAGTAATTTTGAACAATTTTTCTCTCCCGAAACCCAAGATGTTTATAAAAATTTATCGCTTTTTTATTGTGTTCATCAACCTCGAGCCATACTCTTCTTGAAATACTAAAAGCCTTTAGAAGTAATCTCCTACCAACACCAG
Source organism: Candidatus Altarchaeota archaeon (assembly GCA_038891095.1). Taxonomy (GTDB): domain Archaea; phylum Altiarchaeota; class Altiarchaeia; order IMC4; family QMZM01; genus JAWAEV01. The sequence continues at coordinate 357,617 of JAWAEV010000001.1, read as the reverse complement.
TGTGTTGGTATTTTCGATCAACTGCAATTGAAATTATATGTCCATATGGAGTAAATATAACATATCCAATGATCTTTTTTGTCTTTAAATTCTGAGCAACAAGAAAACAAGAAGGGTAATATTTATGATAAAAATGAAAGTCATAAAGTCCAAAGTGTTCATACTCTTTGAATACAGAATACTCTATGTTAACAACATCAAATAAATCAGAATATTTAAATTTCCTTATGCAAATATTTTTTTCTTTTACAAATTCCATATGAAGAGGAAAATGCTAAAAAATAAAAAAGAAGAGAGGAAATAGCTACAATTTTCTTATGAGAAGAACTCACATAATTTATTCCCAGTCGCTTTCTTCGTCTTCTTCGCTTAAATCTTCGTCTACCTCTTCTTCATCATATGTTTCCTCTTCATCATATGTTTCCTCATCTTCCTCTTCATCTTCAAATTTCTTCATTTGCTTCACCTCTCTAAGAAAATTTAGTATTTTATTAAGCAGATGCCTTTATAAATTAGAATTTTCTTAGTATCGAGCATCTAAATGTTTAAGTAGCTATATATAAGTTCTCCCCAAAAGTTGATCTCTTTTTGAATTTTATTAAAAGGCACCTTTCTAATTTCTCGCAATATCGATCATATGTAGTCTCTGTCTTTATTATCCCCTTAAAATTTCAATTAATGTTGATGAGATAGCCAAAAACATATCTTTGTTAGAGTTCTTTGGCAATATTTTAAATGATAATTTTATCCTAAGAAAAGTTTAGAAAGATTTAATTTATAAATGTGAAATTCTTAATAGTATAAGCTTAGGTATACAAAGTATACTTAAATACAAAAATGAAAATTACAAAAATACTCAAGGAGGAGCATAAAATTATAGAAAAAATGTTGGATATCTTAGAAAAAATTTCTGAAAATTCAAAAATAGAAAAAGAAGTTAACTACGAGCATTTAGCTGAAATAGTTGATTTCATTAGAACATTTGCTGATAAGTGTCATCATCATAAAGAGGAAGATTTATTATTTCCTGCAATGGAGAGAGCAGGAATTCCAAAGGAAGATGGTCCAATAGGTGTAATGCTCACTGAACATGAAATTGGTAGAGCATATGTGAGAGAAATAGCAAGTGGTATTGAACAAAAAGATAAAGAAAAGATAGAAAAAAATGCAATTAGCTATATAACTCTTCTGAGGGAACATATATCTAAGGAGAATAATATTCTCTACATGGTGGCAGATGCACATCTCTCAGATAAAACTCAAAATGAGCTTTTTAATAAATTTAAAAAATTTGAAAGAGAAGAAATTGGCGAAGGTGTTCATAGGAAATATCACAACTTAGTTGAAAAATTAGGAAAAATTTATCTTAGAAGAAATGGCCGAAATTCTTAAAAACAAAAAGAAAGAAGTTGTAAAAGAAATAATAAAGCAACTACATCAAGGCTTAAGTTTTGAAAAAGCAGAAGAAATCCTACTTAAAGAAATTGGCACAATAACCTCTCATGAAATCGCTGAAATTGAGCAATCATTGATAAATGAAGGCATCACAGTTGAGGAAATAAAAAAATTTTGTAATGTACATGCACTGCTTTTCGAAACAGCATTAAAGCAGGAGCTAAAAGAAGTTTCAAATGCGCATCCAATATACATTTTTAAACTTGAGAATAGAGAAATAGAAAAAATTTTATCTCAACTAAAGGGAGAAAGAAAAAAAGAGAAAATTAGAGAATTGTTATACAAACTCAGAGATATAGATAAGCATTATACAAGAAAAGAGCAATTGCTTTTCCCCTACTTAGAGAGAGCGGGATTTTATGGACCATCAAAAGTTATGTGGGGTAAGCACAATGATATAAGGCAGATGTTAAGAGATGCGATTAATAAAGTTGACATTGTTGAAACTGAAGACCTAACACATTTTTTAAAACCTCTAATTGAAGAAATTGAGGGGATGATTTTCAAAGAAGAGAACATTTTGTTTCCAGTGTCTTTAGAAAAACTAAAAATTGATGATTGGATAGAAATTCTAAAACAGAGTAGGGATGTTGGCTACTGTTATATAGAAGCTCCAAAAGACATAGAAAAACTTGTTGAAGAAATCAAAAGAACAACAGTTGAGGAGCCAGTTTACCATGACGGAATAATAGAATTTCCTTCAGGAGAATTATCATTAGAAGAGTTGGTGAACATATTGAATAATTTACCAGTTGATATAACATTCATTGATAAAAATGACACAGTTGCATATTTCTCAGAAACAAAAAATAGAATATTCCTAAGACCAAGAGCAGTTCTTAAGAGAAATGTAAGGAATTGTCATCCACCACAAAGCTTAGATAAAGTTGAAGAAATATTAAATGATTTTAAATCAGGCAAAAGAGATGTTGCAGAATTTTGGATAAATTTTAAAGGTAGATTTGTGCATATAAGATATTTCGCTATAAGAGACCAAAATGGAGTGTATTTAGGCACATTAGAAGTAATACAAGATATCACAGAGATAAGAAAACTTGAAGGTGAAAAAAGATTGCTATGAAAAAGATAAGTATTGATAAGAGCATTTTTGAACTCACAGATCAATACCCTGAGCTAATTGAAATACTTTATGAACGAGGTTTTTTAGGTGTAAAAAATCCTGTTATGAGAAATACTCTTGGTAGAATAACAACATTAAGGCAAGGAATCAAAAAGCAAGGAAAAAATTTAGAAGAATTAATTAGAATTTTAAAAGAGAAAGGATTTGAAGTTGAAATTTAAACATAGTAATATTCGCCAATTTCTCTCTGCTCTCTGTCTTTAACACTATCAGGTTTATTTGCTCTTGGTCTTCCTGTTTCAGGATCTCTTCTAAATGTCAAATTCATTTCCTTGAGAAAAGTGTTCATACCATCTCTTAGCTCCATTGGTTTAGAGGCCTTACCTTTATTCTGAGATTCCTTTGAGAATATAATCAACTTATTTGAGAGTGTGTCAATTAGCAAGATATCATGGTCAACTATAAGCATTGCTACAGATTTTTCTTCTGAAAATTTTTCTAAATATTTTGAAAGTTTTAAGCGCTCTTCAATGTCAAGATAAGCAGATGGTTCGTCAAGCAAGTAAATGTCTGCATCTTTTGATAGACAATCTGCAATTGCAACTTTTTGAAGCTCGCCACCACTAAGCTCAGAAATTTTTTTATTCATAAGGAATTTTAGATTAAAATGCTGTGCTATTTCCTCTTTTATACTCAAATTTGAAACTAAATTTTCAGATGTTGATATGTATTGTGGTTTATAAGCAATTTTAAGTCCAAGTTCAAGTTTTCCATTTTCATGCTCAATTTCAGATGCAAGAATTTTCATGAATGTTGTTTTTCCTGTTGCATTTTGGCCGAGAATTCCAATAGTCTCTTTCATATGTAATTCTCCTTCTGAAATTTCTAGCTCAAAATTTTCATATTTCTTAGATAATTTTGGATATGAAACTAATGGCAGAAGTTCTTTTTTAATTTTTCTTGGTGTCACATCAAATTTTACCTCATCTCTAAATCGAATTCTTTCTGACTTTAAAAATCCGAGAAGATACTCATTTATCCCTACTCTCACGCTTTTTATATTTGAGACAATTCCATAAGCTCTTGGTGAGCCATAAACAACATGCACATAATCTGATAAATAGTCAAGAATAACTAGATCATGCTCAACAACAAAAACTACTCCATTTAACTCACGAATGACCTTTGCAATATTCAATCTTTCTTTTATATCAAGATAAGCAGAAGGTTCATCAAAAAGATAAACATCAGCATCTCTTAGCAGTGCAGCTGCAATTGCAACTTTTTGAAGCTCACCACCACTAAGTTCAGAAATTTTTTTTCTTAGAGAATTTTCCATGTTTAGCTTCTCTGCAATTTCATTTAGTTTAGAATTTTCATCAACTTTGCTTAGAATTTCAGAGACTTCACCTTTTAATTTTCTTGCTATAATGTCAACGAATTGTGGTTTATGCACAACTCTTATTTTCTTTTCAGAGAGTTTCTTTAGATAGTCTTGAATTTCCTTGCCACGAAATTTATCAATAATCTCATCCCAAGTTGCAATTTCTTTGCCTAAGTTAGGCTTTATTTCACCAGCAAGAATCCTAAGCAATGTTGTTTTTCCAATCCCATTGCTTCCAAGAATTCCGACAATGCCTTCTCTTGGCGAAGGTAAATTATAAAGCCTAAATCCATTAACTCCATATTGGTGTACTGGTTCTGAAAGTTCTTCAGGAAGGTTTATTATCTGTATTGCTTCATAAGGGCATTTCTTAACGCAAATTCCACATCCGGAACATAATGACTCATAAATTATTGGTTTGTTTGTTTCTTTATCAACAACAATAGTTTCATTACCTGTTTTAACTTTTGGGCAAATTTTTATGCAAAGAAATCCACAATCTTTGCTATTGCATCTGTCCTTATCCAAAACCGCAATTCTAACCATCTTTGAAAAAGTATTTGTAAATTTCTTTTATATCTCTGGAAGTGAAAGTTTCTCCATGTCCGGGATAAATTTTTTCTATGCCACAATTTTCATCTAAATTAATCAATTTTTCTATTGAAATTTTAAGCTCTTTAAAATTACCAGTTGGAAAGTCCGCTCTACCGATACTGTCTTTAAAGACAGTATCTCCAGAAAATAATGACTTTGTTTTTTCTTCATAGAGGCAAATGCTATCTTTTGTATGTCCTGGAGTATGAAGAATTTTTAATTTCATATAACCTAAATTTATTTCGTCACCTTCTTTCAATTTTATGTCAATTTCAAGTTTAATATCCTCTGCACTAAAAAGTTCGGAAAGTATAATTTTTTTCCTGAGAGAACTTCTAAAAATTTCCTCAGAGAAGTAATGAGCTAAAACTTTTGCATTTGTAATTTCTTTTAATTTTTTTGCACAAGCGATATGGTCATAATGACAATGTGTTAAAATTATATAACTCACAGCTGTTTCATTAATTTTACCTAACAATTTTTTCTCTGAAATTCCTGGATCAATTATTGCTGTTTTTTCATCAAACAAAATATATGTATTCGAAGAGAGCGAGTTATTTATTATCTCTGAAATCATTTCATATTTTCATATAATTTCATAATATTAAATTGAAGTTTGATTTTTTAATGTAGTCATAAGTTTAAATGCCGAGGTGGCGGAGTTCGGACTAACGCGCAAGCCTTGAGAGCTTGTCCTCCAACTGGGGGGCTTGGGTTCAAATCCCAACCTCGGCGAACTTTCTATTTCTTTTTAAATAGAGAAAATTGAGGGAAAGAAATAGAGATCACTAACGCTATCCCTTCTTTATATCTTTTTACTTGAGATATAAGCGCATTACATTCTTAATTTTTTATCATTAGAAGCCTTTTTTTTAAAAAATAAAGTGCTTTCATTCACAAAAGAAAAAGAAATTTCTAAATGATAAAAGTAGGAGTAACTAGAACTATATCGAAGATCTTTTCTATGTTCCTACTTAGTAAGTTGGTTTTACTTTTAAATTTAGAAATATAGTTCATTCTTTACTCCAAGCATCAACTATATCAATATCATTACCCAAAACTTCAGTCTCTCTTTTTCTTATTTTAACAGTCACTGGCAATTTTATTGCAGAGCCAACAATTATTGCTTCCCCTCTTGCCAAAGAAGGTAAATCTCTAACTATATCTTCTGTTACACTCTCTACAGATTGCCTTATATATTCCTGATCAGAAGGATTTACAATTTTCATTATTATCTGTGTGTTACATTGGGAAAGAATGTCAGAATCTAATTTCCCAGGACGCTGTGAGACTATACAAAGGCCTACGCCAAATTTTCTTCCTTCTCTTGCAATTTTTCTCAATACATACTTTGATAAAACCTCTCTCTCTTCAGTAACTCTTGGAGCAAAATTATGTGCTTCCTCAATTATTAGAAAAGTTGGTATATCCAAACCACCTTCATTATCCTTAACATATCTCCTTCGCATATCAAAAATTTTTCTTGCAATAGATGCAACTATTGTCTCAGAAACTCTCTCATCTGCATCAGAAAGATCTAAAACAGTTAATTGATTTCTTGCAACAATTTCTTCAATTGCTGTGCCTTCTACATCAAAAATTTCCATTCTTCTTAACCTTTCAACTCTCCTAAGTAATGCTCCAATCGTCGCAGTAGAAACTTTTTTTGCTAAATCTTTAAGTCCCCTATCAGGAATTATCTCCTCTCCAGAAGAGGGTAGGCCCTCCTTAATATCATAAAGCAAATTTAAAATTTTTATGATTGCATCTAAATTAAATTTTTCATAGAATTTTGAAATTCTGCTAAGTATTTCATCTAAGAGGTCTCTTTGAGGATCAGTAATGTCTGGAATTAAATTTGAAAAATCACCTATTCTTAGAGAAGAAGCCTCAACCTTTATCTTATTCTCACCTTTAATGTTATAGACTTTTGTTTTTGAACCTTCAATTTTTATATTTTTATATTCACCATGAGGATCAACAACAATCACTGAGCCCTTCTTTTTCATTATTTCTTCAATGATAACACCAACAGTGTAACTTTTTCCAGCTCCTGTCATCGCAAGAATTGCGCAATGTCTTGAGATCATATCATTCAGTGAAATGTAAACTGGCACAGACTTTCTTGTTGATAAAGTGCCAATAAATGCAGATTTTTTTTCATTTTGCCTTAAAATTTTTCTCAGAGTTTCATCACTTGCTAATTCAACGCTTGTTCCAGGCTTAATACCATATCTTGGAAGCTCTATGCTACCATCTTCCTCATAGCCAAGAATTTTGACTGTTGGCACAGGATACTCGCCCTCATTAAGAGCAATTTCCTCCAACCTTAAATCTCTACCAAATTCTTCCGGCAAGAGTTCATTTGAGATTGTGATCTCTTTTATTACACCTAAAACTTCCTTTCCAGTTACGGATTCTTTTACAGAAACAAATTCATCTCTCTTAGCATATTTTTCTTGGCCCTCTTTTATAACAAAGCGAAATGCTCTCAATGTTGTTGCTCCAATTACTTGACCAATTTCCATCTTAAGTGTTTTTATATACCTAAAAACGAGTGCTTCCAATTAATTTTCTCCGGAATCTCACTTATATATAATATTCAGAAGTTAAATTGTATGAAAAAAATAGCATTGATCATAGGAAGGTTTCAACCATTTCACTTAGGACATTTAATGTTGATAAAAAAAGCATCAAATTCAAAAGATATAATAAAGATAAAAATTGGTATAGGTAGTTCGCAATTTAAAAATACAGAAGAAAATCCTTTCTCAGCTTTTGAGAGAGGGGAGATGATTGAAAAATCATTGCGAGGAAATATCTCTATTCCTTATGAAATTTTCGAAATTCCAGACATTGGAGATGACAAAAAATGGGTCTCTCATGTCGAGAAAATTGTTGGAAAATTTGATGTTGTTTACACAAATGGAAAATTAGAAAAAAGACTATTCAAAGATAGAAATTACGAGGTTAGAACAACTCCTCTTTTCAACAGAAAGAACTATTCTGGCACAGAGATAAGAAAAAGAATCATATCAGGAAGAAAATGGAAAAATTTAGTTCCAAAAGGAACATTAGAAGTCATAGAAAAGATAAATGGCGAGGAGCGAATCAAATCTTTACATTCAAGTAAATGATTTTTAAGATATGGAACTCACCAAAAGAAACTTTCAATCCTTATGTTATTTTTACTGACTTTTAGTTCGGATAGCAATATTTTTTTCACATATTCCTTCATAGGTTCTGGACCACAAATGTAAAACAATGAATTTTTCACATCTTTAACATAACTTTCTATCATTTCTTTTCTTATAGGCCCTTTTTCAAATTTTTCTGTAGAAGTATCATTACTATCAACTTTATCCAACACATACACTTTCTTAAACCAAACCTTTTTTACACTATCCAATTGTTTTTTGAATATTATATCGTCTTTCGTTTTTGAGCCATACAACAAAAGGACGTTCTGTTTTTTCTCACTCTCAAGTTGATTTTTTATCATACTCATAAAAGGAGCAATTCCAACACCGCCTGCAATGAATACTAAGTCTTTTTCATGATCTTCAATTGTGAATATACCAAAAGGACCGTCTACAATAACTTCTTCCCCTTTTTTTAACTCCGAAGCCGCTTTTGTAAATCTACCTGTCAACTTCATTGTAAAGCTCAAATTTTCTTCCTTTGGAGAGCTAGATATTGTAAATGGATGTCTTGCATACAACTTATCTTTTTTCAGTCTCAAAAAACAAAATTGTCCTGCTTTGAATGAAAATTGTTTGTTTGGCTTTAAAGTTAAAGTAAAAGCGTCTTTTGTTTCCCATTCAATATTTTTAACAAAAAATTTCAAACCTCTTTGCTTGAGCTTATAATTTGTTCTATATACTATACCTATCAACACAAAAATCAACATGAAAAAATAAATTGTTTTTACAAGTGCCGAGGAATTGTAAGAAGAACCAATATTTACAGCATGATACAAAACGAAAAAGAAAAGAATATATGTCAGAACATGGAGATATTGCCATCCATCATATGATATTCTCTTATATAGTCTTGATGCTATCAGTATAACAATAAAAATATAAAAAGACAATGTGCCCAAAGCTAAAGGAAGTACTGAGAAGTTTGGCAGCAGATAATCAAGAGCAGGTACACTCTCTGCTGCAATAAAAAATACAGGATGCAGTACAACAAATATACAAATTATCAAAGAAAATTTTCTCTGAAATTTTATTATCCTATCCATCCCAAAAAATCTATCAAAGAATCTTGCTGTGTCACCAGAAATTATAAGAATAGACAAAAAAAGAAAACTGATAAGGCCCATTAATCTTCCCATTAAATACAAAAAATAGTTTGCTGAGACCCTACTGGAATTTGTATGGGCAAAAACAGTATAAAAAATAAAAAATAGAGAAAAAGATATGGAAACAAATATGATTGTTTTTACTATTTTGTTTTTATCCTCTCTTTTCATTGTATAAAAAATATCATATTCTTTCCATCTATTCTTTCAAGTTTCCAATGTAATAATTTCTTGTGAGATTTCTTGCAGTTTCTGAGTGTGGTGTTCCAGAACCAATTTTTGTTCCATCATCCCTTGTCCTACTGTTAAATAATTTAGTTGCATCTTTTCCGCAGCCTTCTAGTATTGCAGGACCATGCTTCCCAAGAGCAATAAAATTTGTGACATCATATACCCTCTTATCAATCACCATCCAACAATCTTCCTTCGTGTTATGCTTTGAGACATCTTGCAAAGTGTAGAATTTCACTTCACTAAGGTCTGTTTCGGGAGGAGATGTTTTTGAAGTGTTTCCTGTGTTTATAACAAAAAACCAAATACCTAATCCAACAATTATAACAACTGCAAATACCAAAATTCCTTTTATCAAATTTCCTGTTCCCATTTTTTAATTCCCCCTAATACCTAATAGTAACTTTTTATAGTATTGTTAATTACCTTTTTAAAGTAAATATATAATGTATACTTAAATATTAACAACAAAAAATGAAGAGCATATATCATGAAAATATCTCAAAAAAAGAAAAATAACAAAGATGGAAAAAACATGCCCTCTAACTAATATAATAAAAATTTTAGGAAAGAAATGGAAATCTTTTAGAGAGGTTTTAATAGGATTCCCGAGTCGAGTACTCTTTAACAATCTCAGGAAAAGAACTGATAAAATGTTTTAAGTCTTTGAATAGATGGGTCAAAAAATATATCGAGGTGCTAAATTTAAAAAATACTTATTGCAATACTAATTATAAGTAAAATCCAACCAAAAATAACAACCGCCTTTACAATATTCTTCAAACTTGTTGAGAATTCTATTATGAGCCAAATTGCAGTTATTGTTATTAACAATGAGAGAGCGTCTGCATATTTTTCTGCTAATTTAGGAGAAGCCTTTATTATTGTTTCTTCAAGAATTAATTGAATTCCTTTGCGGAGGGCGTTATAAATTAAATAAACAAAATTTAATATATCTGCAATTTCAATTTGCATTTTATATTTTCTATCCCTATTTTAACTATAACAAATTAAAAATAAAAATGGAAAAGAAAAGAGTTGGAGTTGTTTTTACATATTTTTCCAAAGTTGGAGTTGCTGGGATAAAACTTGAAGAAGAGCTTAGAGTTGGGGATAAAATTTCAATTGAGGGGCATACAACTAATATAGAGCAAGTTGTTGAGTCGATGCAAATTGAAAGAAATCCAGTCCAAGTAGCAAAAGCCGGACAAGAAATTGGTATTAAAGTAAATGAAAGAGTCAGACCAAATGATGTTGTTTACAAAATTTTAGAATAGTCAGCAATGTAAAAATTCATTTAGTCTTTTTATAGCATAGAGTTTTTCCTTATTCCCAATTTTTGCTTGCTCTATTGCTTCTTTTAAAGTTGAGATTGACTTATCATAAATTTTTCTCTTTACTGGGAAAGGAGAGCCATCTTTTCCGCCATGCGAAAATGAAAATTTCACAGGATCTTGCCATGATGGCTTAGCACCATAAATCAATTCTGAGATTAACGCAAGAGCTCTAATTCTTTTAGCTCCAATCCCTTGCAATGAAACTAGCTCTTCATAATTTTTTGGTTGAATTTCATAAGCTTTCTTTAAGGCTTCAATATCTTGCTTTTTTAGATCAATTCTATAAATTTCGTGATGACGAGGCATTGTAAGTTCTTCATAGCAAGAAAGAGTTTTTTGTTTTCCTGAAAATTTTAGTAATTTCTCCGGATTTTCATTAACAAGATCAACAGAAATTTTTCTTGCTTCTTCAGAGTTTTTGGCAGTCATATCTAACACATCTTTTTCTTTTCTTTCACAGCATATAGCAGTATGAGGCTCATTTACAAAGCTACCTAAGTCAGAAGAAAGCCAATGATATCTTCTTGCAAAGTTATCATTCATACCTTGCTGAACAACAGCCCAATTTCCTTTTTCATCAAAGAAAAATGAATGATGATAAAGTTGATAGCAATCTTGAATGCAACAGTTATCAACTTTTGCAGCCATTTTACTTGCATATTTTAACTTATCTATTTTTTCTGTAGATAATGAAAAATTTTCTGCATTTAAAATTATTTCATCAGGAGTTTTTCTTGATACCTTTCCTTTTCCTCCGCAGACAGCAACTCCTAAATTTTCTTTTTTAAGTGCTTCTTTTAGTGCACCACATGTCACAGTAGTTGTTCCAGAGCTGTGCCAGTCATAACCCAAAACACAAGAAAATGCCTGAAACCAGTAAGGATCCGAAAGTCTTTTTAAAAATTCTTCTTGTGAATATTCATAGATTATAATTTCGGAAATTTTCGCAGAGAGTTCTACCATCCTTTGAAAAAGCCATTTTGGAGCTTTTCCATAATGCAATGGTAAGTTTGCTATTCCAGTTTTTTGCATTTCATCTACAAAAAACCTAAGGCTTCATCTATGCGACCTAACTCAATTCCAGATGTGGTTTTACCTACTATATAGCCATTAGAATTTGCTATTATCCCTGCTCTTGGGAATGGAAAACCAAAATTTACAGTACTAACACTTCCAGGGACCTTAAAAATTTCTTCTAGCTCTTTTATTTCATTCTCAGCGTTCCAATGAGCAATAAAGCCCTTATTTGTAGCAACACAACAAGAGCCAACTTCACTATGCTCAGAAATTTTTCTCTGAAAAACCTCAACATTTAGCACATTTGAAATTAAATCAATATCTTTCTTGTCAAGTCTATCACTAACAATTGCTGCTTTATCATTACAGGCAATTAAATTTCCAATTGCAGTATACTCAGAATTTAGAAGAGCTATATTTACATCTTTCAGAGATTTTTTGAAAAATGATAAATTTTCCCTTGATACAAAGTATGGCAATAACAAACCATTAGAATTACCAGCGCAAAAAAGCCCTATTAGACCACTACCATAAATTTTTGTCCTAATTTCTGGGACATCTAAAACAAAAATTTTTGGAAAATTTACAGAGAGTAAAGCATAGCTGTCAGTTGCTAATCCAAATAAACCAATAAAGTCTTCACCATTAATACTTAATTGTTGAAAATGCATTTTATTCAGCAAGACTTGCAATTGTTTCAGTATCTTTTTTTATAACCTTCACTTTTATTCTTCTTGGAGGTTTTTTTATACCCCTCTCCCAAATTTTTTCATTTAGTGAAGCGTCAATTTTTATATTTTCTGTTTTTGTGTGTCTTTTCAGAAATTCTCTAATCATATTTATCGCTTTTCTTGCTCTCCTTGTTTTTGGAGTTTGAAATGCATTACCTAATGGTACCATATAAACCCTTTCATCTTCCTTTTGCGTTTTTTCCTTCTTTTTCATTTTACCTTATATAAACTCTTTCCTCATTTTTTTGCTTTTTTTCTTTTATTGATATTTTTGGAGTAGGTATTGGTATTGGCAATTGGACATCTCTTGAAAGTATTGTCGCTTCAACAATACAATTTGTAAGTATGGCATTATGTATCTCTTCAGCAAAATTTTCAGGTAAGTTTTTGTTATTTGACTTTTTCCATTCTTCAATAACTTTCTTTATATTCTCTTTAGTATCGTTGACTATTAACTCCCCTTCAATTCTTATAAGTCCTACATTTGGTTCATAATTTGAAGTGAAAACAAAGTCAACCTTTAGATTCCCTTCATCTTCCAAAACAGAAACAACAGTAGAGTTATTATTTATGTCGACTGGCATATTTGCAAATGAAAATCTCCTGGCTTCTATGTTTCTATATCTCAACTCTATCCTCATTTTTTAATTAATCTTATGTGGATATAAAATCTATTGAAGCAGAAATTAATAAGCTAAATCTTAAAAGCATATAAAAATTTAATTTTTATTCATCAATTCTCTATATAAATTGTCACATGTTAATATAAAAAATGGCACTTTTACAATTATTCATATTTTTTTTTCTTATATTAACAATTGTTTTAGTATTTTTGGTAGTGAGAAATATTAAAGTTATACGCCCTTTTGAGAGAGGCATTATAGAGCGTTTTGGTAAATATAAAAAAACAGTTGATCAAGGAATTGTTTTTGTTCTCCCGTTTATAGAGAAGCTATATGTTGTTGATATAAGAGAGAGAATTATTGATGTGCCTCCACAAGAGGTTATTACTAAGGACAACGCAACTGTTATTGCTGATGCAGTTATCTATTTCAGAATATTTGATCCTAAAAAGTCAATATACAATATAGAAAATTTTTCTCTTGCGACATCTATGTTAGCTCAAACTGCCTTAAGGAATACTATTGGTGCAATGGATTTGGATCAAACACTATCTTCAAGAGATTCAATAAATTTAACTCTAACACAAACCTTAGAGAAAGTAACTGATGAATGGGGTTTAAAAATTACTAAGGTTGAAATAAAGAAAATTGAACCACCAAAAGATATCGCAGATGCAATGACTAAACAAATGAAAGCTGAAAGAATGCGAAGAGCAGCAATATTAGAAGCAGAAGGTTTTAAACAAGCAGCAATTTTAAAAGCAGAAGGTGAAAAGCAAGCTGCGATATTAGAAGCAGAAGGAAAAAGCAAAGCAATTCATATGGTATATGATGCTATTCATAGGGGAGTCCCAACAAATGATTTAATAGCAGTTAAATATCTTGAAACTTTGGAAAAGATAGCAGATGGAAAAGCAACAAAAATTTTCCTTCCAATTGAAACATCCAGCATACTTGGAAGTATTGCAAAGATAAGAGAGATTTTTTCTGAAAAGTAATATTAACGCTCTTGATACTATATTTAACTTCTGAACATAATTTCTAACAATGGATGAAAATTCTATCAAAAATTTACTTAAAGAAAAATTTAATCTATTCTTAATATCAATAAACAATTTTCCTGAGCATAGGTACATTGCTGAATGTGAAGATGCTTTTGGAGCCATATCAAAAGTTGCTATATTAGTAAATGAACAGGACTTATCTATAGAAGAACTTGAAAATTTCCTTTTATTCATAAATACAAATAAAGCAGATAAAGGTCTAATTATAACTAAATTTCCATTGAAAGAGAATTTAGAAAAATTTGCAAGAGAGCATTTTATTGCAGTTCTTAATGAAAGTGAACTTGAAGTTGAAGAGAAAGAGGAGGAAATTTCTGAATGTTTTTCTACTGATATACTCCCAACAGCGGATGAGAAAATAGAAAGAAAAGCAAGAGTTCTTGGAGTTTACGAAATAAGAGAAAAAGACAGAAAAGATAAGCTTTATGTTGATCTAACTACAGCTGAAATTTATAAGTTGGATGGAAATAAAATTTCAAAGGAAGAATACTTGAAAAGAGTTTTACAGCTTCCAGAATCAGCAAGAAAAATTCTTTTTGACATTTCAGTTAAAAAAGCTTTGAGTTATGAAGAAATTCCTAAGGAGGAGCTTTCTATTTTGGAAAGCAATGAACTTATTAAAGTAAAAACATATGGAAGAGGCATTCTCCAGGTTATAGCTGATGAACTTCTCTCGATAATTATAATACTAACAGATTCTTTTGCAGAGATTCTAAAGATGAAACCAACTGAAATTTCTTATGCCTCTAAAATTGCTACAAAAAAGTATGTTATTCTAAATAGAAAATTAACAAAAATTAAAAGTTCATATAATCTAGATGCATATCTACAAAAATCAAATAACTTGCCAGAAAATTTTAAACCTGAGAAAAAAAATTATGATCCTGAAAAAGTAAGAGACATGCTAAGTAAAACTTTTAATGCTGAAGTTTCATTTAGCCATTTTATTTACTTACCATACTATGAGCGCATAATAAAAAAAGGAGATAAAGAAAAGAGTGAGCAGATTTTTACAATAAAATTTAAAAAATTTGTTGATAAAGAAAGTAAAAATTTTGCTATTTACAACTTTATAGACAAAATGCCAGAGGTACCATTTCTTTTAATTGCTCTTATGTACGCTTCATATCTCTATCCAAAAATTGATGAAATTTTTCATATATTCTCTTCAGCTTTAATATTCATAATTTCCTCAGTGATAATAGGTCTTATTCTAAAGTATATATTCAAAACAGAAAGGAAAGTGCCTTATATTAACACACCAATAGTAAAGTATGGATTCCCTTCTTTACATTCCCTTACTTCAATTGGTGCAATAACATTTGTTTACTTTATCCCAAGAGCAGGGCCTTTTTTATCTTTAATTCTTTTGCCATTAGGAGTTCTCTATGTTTATTCAAGAGTTAAGCTAAGAGTTCACTCTATTGTGGATGTACTTGGTGGAGCATTAATTGGCTTTATCTTAGGGGCAGTCAATGGGTTTTATCTCTTGAAAGAGAACATTTTAGGCCTTACATATGAAATTAAATTTGTCTTTGCAATACTATTCTTCATATTACCAATATTTTCAATTTTATACAGAAGTAGTATAGAATATCCATGAAAAAGACAAAGCTTGTTAATGAAATTTTTGAATTGATTAAGAGAGTGGAAACTTCATTACCAAGAGATGTTGAAAAAAAGTTAAGAGAGGCTTATAAAAGAGAAACAAATGAATTAGCGAGAATCCAATTAGGAGAAATTTTAAAGAATGTAAAATTTGCAAGGAAAAATTCTTTACCAATTTGTCAGGATACAGGACTTCTTACATTTTATGTAAGACTTGGTGATGAAACAAAGATTACAGAGATTGAGAGAGCAATAAAAAGTGCAATAGTAATCGCAACAAAAAAAATTCCACTGAGAGAAAATTTAGTTGATGCAATAAATAGAAAGCCAAGAAATTCAAATTTGGGAAATAAGCAGCCAGAGATAAATTTCGAATTTATCCCAAATAAAAGAGAAATTGAAATAAGTTTAATTGCTAAAGGTGCTGGTTCTGAAAATATGAATTCCTATAAAAATCTAAGTCCAAATGAAACTACTGAAGGAATAAAAAAATTCATTCTTGAAAAAGTTAAAGAGAAATCAAAAAATTCTTGTCCGCCAATAATTCTCGGAGTTGGTATTGGTGGCAGCTCAGAACAAGCAATGAAGTTAGCTAAGATAGCATTACTAAGGAAATTAGATGAAAAAAATAAGAATAGAGAGATTGCAAAACTTGAAGAAGAAATTTTAAATGAGATAAATAAATTAGGAATTGGTACAATGGGTTTAGGTGGTGATATAACTTGTTTGAAAGTTGCGATAGAAACTGCAGATACTCATATAGCAAGTTTGCCAATTGCTATTTCTTTTGGATGTTGGGCAATGAGAAGAGCAAATGTTAGAATCTCCTCAAATGGAAAAGTTAAATTTTCATAGAATGAAAAAATTCAAATTAAATGTTCCTATAAACGAAGAAAGAATAAAAGAGCTAAAAGTTGCTGATATAGTATATATTTCAGGAATAATTTTTACAGCAAGAGATAAAGCACACATCAGAATTTTAAAATTTTTGGAAAAAAGAAAAGAACTGCCTTTCAAATTGAAAAATTCTGTTATTCTCCATTCTGGACCAATAGCAAAAAAAGAAAAAAACAATTTTAGAATTTTCTCAATTGGACCTACAACTTCAACAAGGCTAAACCCCTATGCTAAGAAGATAATAAAAAAATTCAAAATTAGAGCAATAATTGGTAAAGGTGGTATGAGTGGAGAAGTTGTAAAAGCAATGAAGAATTCTTGTGTTTATTTAGCAATGACTGGTGGTTGTGGAGCTATTACAACTAAACAGATTAAAAAAATAAAAAATGTTTATTGGGAGGATTTAGGCTTAGCAGAAGCTGTTTATGAGCTTGAAGTTAAAAATTTTGGTCCTTTAATAGTTGCTATTGATTCAAAAGGAAATTCGTTATATGAGAAAATAACTAAAACAACAACGGGCATTGAAAAATTTGAATGCAGAGAGCAAGGAATATTTACATAACTTCATTTTCTTAATTTTCTTCAATCTAAGTTTGATGACATAGAGATTAAAATAATCGCGCATGGGCTATAGAAAAAGAAGCCCTTAAATAATTAGGAATTAACATTGAGAACTGAATGTAGAATTAAGTAAACAACTTGCAAAGTCATTTGTTTGGTCTATACAAGTTTATCCATCAGAAGAATCTATACATAATCTGAATTAAATATTTAAAATTTTCTCAACAATTTTTTCAGTTTTTTGACTTTTCAATTTTTTTTGATGTTCCTTTAAGAATTTTTCCATAAGTTCAGAGCATCTTTTTTTATCTTCTCCGCAAAGTAATTTTCCAGTTTTACATTCATTATAAATTTTCTCAAGTTCTTTATCATCTTCAATTAAGTGGAATTTGTAAATTTCAAAAATCATACATTGCTCAGGGATGCCGCCTTTTTTCCTTTGCTCTTCAATTGTTGCTCTACCACCAGTTTTTGCTTCCATAATTTTTTTTCTTGCTTTTTCTGGTTTGTCAGTGAGAGCAATGTAAGATTTCTCATCAGATGATGACATCTTACCTCCTTGCAAACCAGGCATAAATTTATGATATGTTGAAGATGGTAAAATAAATTCATATTCTTTGCTAAATCTTGCTGCTATATCTCTTGTAAGTCTTATATGTGGATCTTGATCTGCGCCAACAGGGACTACAGTTGGCATGGGACCTTCAAATTCTTTTAATTGCATATGTAGTATGTCAGCAACTTGTGTAAGGGAAGAAAAAATTTTTCTTGGCTCTAAAGAGCCATATACAGCATTTAACTCATTGAATGTGACTTTTTTAGAGAAAACATCTCTAAGTCTGTAATAAGGAACTTTATAATCTGATTGAAACCAAAAAGTCAAATTTTTTTCAGTTAAACCTAAAGCAATGTAATTTCTTAGATATTCATTAATTGCAATTTTTCTTGCTTCATCAAATTTTACATTTCTCATTAGATATGATTCAATGTCGGCAGCACATACATAAATCTTAGCATTTAGCTTTTGATACCATATTATCTGCTCAGCAACAATCTTATGCCCAAAATGAAATTTCCCAGATGGCATGAGTCCTGTTATCATACAAAATTTATTTTTATTTTCTATAGCATTTGCTATTCTTTCAAAGTTTCTATGACCAAAAATTATACCACGCCTCATATACTTATTCTCAGAAAATTTCTCTTTAAATTTACTAAAAGGCTCTATACCAAATTCCTTAAATAGTTTTTCATAATTCTCTATACTTTCAACTTCCCAGGGATCAAGTTTTTCATTCATTTTCTGAATTCTTTCCAACCAGTTTTTGCAAATTTTTCTCTTTCTTCTCTATTTTCTTCCAACCATTTTTTCATCTTTTTATAGCCTCTGGGACAACCTATTTTTTTTAGATAAGAATCAAAGGCCTTTTCTGCAATTCTTTGCGTTTCGCCACGAATTTTAACTTTTTTACATTCATATCCATTATTTTCAAGAAATCTATAAACATGTGAAAAAATTTCTCCTGGGCAAATTTTTATAAGTGTTTTTGTTGGTTCTGCATCAAGCTCATAGAGTATAGCATTTACAGCGCGTATCGTTTCGATATAGTACTTACCTGCCTTAAAATTTGGCTCTTGAAAAAAATTTACTGGAATTTCTTGCTTTGAAATTTTACCAGTTTCTAAATCCCTACCTACAATAAAAACTCCACCAATTGGCTCGCCCCAGCCGCTATCATCAATCTCAATAACCCTCTTTTTTTCTTTTCCAATTATATCATCGACCTTCTTTTCAACTAAAGGAGTTAAATTTTGTATAAGCAATGTGAGCCCATGTTTACCTTCATAAACAACAACTGTTGATTTATCAATTTTGCCCCTTAACTTTTCATATTCTGATTTTAAATTTCCTTTCCTAACAATTTTTGATTTTTTTAATTTTTCAAATTGTTCCTCCGAAATCAGTAAAGATTTTTGTGGCATTCTACTTTCTACTAACTTTCGCTTTATATCTCTCCCACATATTGCTCCAGGATTCATCTAATTGAATTTGAAATTTGTTTGCCAATTTTAGAGTTAAGTAAAAAAGGTCAGAGATTTCTTCTGATAATTTCTCCTTTAAAAAAATTTTATCCTTTTTATATTCACAAAATCTTAAAATTTCTCTTGCTATTTCTCCAAGTTCTTCTTGCATATGCAAAACAATTTCTCTGCTATCGTCTGCTAGCCAATTATTTTTCTCATCATACTCAAAAACTTGCTTTTGTAATTTAGAAAATTCTTCCATATTATTATATTATTAATGTAATTTAGAATGATTGCAGAAATAATAGAAAATACACCGCCAAAACTTGAAAAAATTGTAGGTTTAGAAGTTTATGCTACAAAAACAGAAGGTATTGGAGGAAAAATAAAAAAATTGCCTGAAGATTTTATAGTTGAAGAAATTTATCCTGAGGATAAAATTCTTTCTTTGAATACAGAAGATAAAAATTCTAATGATAAAAAAGAAATAACAAGCTATGTGCACTTCACTTTGTGGAAATATAATTGGGATACTCTAAGAGCCATAAGGGAAATTTCAAAGAGGTTAAGAGTTAGTAGGAAAAGATTTGGCTTTTCAGGAACAAAAGATAAAAGAGCGATAACAACACAGAGAGTTTCATTATGGAATGTTCCAATTGAAAATTTAATGAAGATCAAAATTAAAGATATTGAAATAAGAGATCCAAAATATGAGAAAGAAAGAATTAATCTTGGGGACCTGCTTGGAAATAGATTTACAATAACTATAAGAGAAATTCATAAAAGTGAGAATGAAATAAAAGAAAATATAAATGCCACAATAAAAGAATTAAATTTTAAAATTCCAGGTTTTTTTGGTTTGCAGAGATTTGGAATACAAAGACCAATAACACATCTTGTTGGCAAAGAAATTTTAAAGAAAAATTTTAAAGAAGCTGTAATGCTATATCTCGCAGAGTATTCTCAGTCTGAATCTGAAAAATCAAGAAATGCAAGAAAATTTCTTTCAGAGAAACAAGATTTTAGAGAGGCTATAAAAATTTTTCCCAAAAATTTAAGCTACGAGATAACAATGCTAAACCATCTTATAAAAGCAAAGAACGATTATATTGGTGCTCTAAGAAAACTTCCAAAAAAACTCAGGTTGATGTTCATCCATGCTTATCAGGCATATATTTTTAACAAAGCCTTAAGTTTTTGCATAAAGAAAGAAATCTATCCTGAGAAGTTACCTTTAGTTGGGTATAAGAGTAATATTGATGAAATAACAGAAAAAATTCTTGAGAATGAAGGAATAAAAAAGGAGGATTTCCTTATCAAGGAAATACCTGAAATGAGTTCTGAAGGTAGTGAAAGAGATAGTTTCTTTGAATTTAAAGATTTTGAAATTTTAGCTATAGCAGATGATGAATTCTCAAAAGATTGTAAAAAAGTTGTAATTAAATTCTCAATACCGAAAGGGGCATATGCAACAATTTTGTTAAGAGAGCTAATGAAGAATGAATATTGGTGAAACATCAAATTTATCTTTATCTAATCTGTATTATAATTAATATGGTTGAAAAATTTGAAAAAATTGAACTAAAGGTTGCTGAAGCACTACAAAGTGATGTTGGTCGTGGTATCGTGAGAATTGATAGTGACTCAATGGAAAAGCTAAAGATAACATCTGGCGATATAATTGAAATTTCTGGTAAAAAAATAACAAGTGCAATAGTTTGGCCTTTGCATCCACAGGATTATGGTGAAGGAATTATAAGAATGGACGGTTTGATAAGGCAAAACTCCGGTGTTTCACTTGGAGATAAAGTGACTGTTAAGAAAGCAAAAGTTGAGCCAGCAAAGAAGGTTGTTATTGCTCCTGTAAGACATGAGATAAGATTTGGTGAGGATTTCTCAATTCATTTAAAACAAAGACTCTTAGGTAGGCCTTTAGTTTTGGAAGATAACTTATCAATTGGAATTTTAGGTGATGCTATCCCATTTGTTGTTGCAGACACTTCTCCTAAAGGTATAGTTCAAGTTCAAGAAGAGACAAAAATAGAAATAAAATCAAAACCAGTTGAGTTAAAAAGAATTCCAACTGTTAGATATGAAGATATTGGTGGCTTAAAAGAGGAGATTTCTCGTATTAGAGAAATGGTTGAATTGCCAATGAAGCATCCTGAGCTTTTTGAAAAACTTGGAATAACTCCTCCCAAAGGTGTTTTGCTTTTTGGCCCTCCTGGCACAGGAAAAACTCTAATAGCAAAAGCTGTTGCGTCTGAATCAAATGCTTATTTCATACCAATTAATGGGCCTGAAATTATGGATAAATTTTATGGGGAATCAGAAAGAAAGTTAAGAGACATATTCAAGGAAGCTCAAGATAATGCTCCAGCAATAATTTTCATAGATGAAATCGATTCAATTGCTCCTAAGAGAGAAGAAACTCGTGGAGAGGTTGAAAGGCGAGTTGTTGCTCAACTTTTAGCTTTAATGGACGGACTTACAACTAGAGGGAATGTTATTGTGATAGCAGCAACAAATCAACCAAATTCAATTGACCCTGCTCTTCGCCGACCAGGAAGATTTGATAGAGAAATTGAGATAGGTGTTCCAGATAGAAATGGAAGAAAGGAAATTTTGCAAATTCATACAAGAGGTATGCCATTAGCAGATGATGTCTCCTTAGCAGAAATAGCCAAGATAACTCATGGCTTTGTTGGGGCGGATTTAGCTGCTTTGGCAAGAGAAGCAGCAATGCAGACATTGAAAAGAATTTTGCCAAAAATTGATCTTGAAAAAGATACAATCCCTGCAGAAATTTTAGATAAGCTAAGAGTTGAAAGGAGAGATTTTATGGAAGCATTAAAAATTGTTACACCATCAGCATTAAGAGAAGTTTTAATTGAAGTCCCTGAAGTTAAATGGAATGACATTGGTGGCTTAGAGGATGTTAAGAGAGAACTTAGAGAGGCAATAGAATGGCCATTAAAGCATCCTAATGTTTTTAAGAGAATGGGAATAAGAGCTCCTAAGGCAATACTCTTATATGGGCCACCAGGTTGTGGAAAAACTCTTCTTGCAAAGGCAGTTGCATCTGAATCAGAGTCAAATTTTATTGCTGTTAAGGGTCCTGAGTTGCTTTCAATGTGGGTAGGTGAAAGCGAGCGCGGAGTTAGGGAAGTTTTTAAAAAGGCAAAGCAAGTTGCTCCTTGCATAGTTTTATTTGATGAAATTGATGCTTTAGCTCCAAGAAGAGGTATTTACGCAGGCTCTCATGTAACTGAAACAGTTGTAAATCAGCTTCTTACAGAAATGGATGGAATTGAAAATATTGAAAATGTTGTTATTATTGGTGCAACTAATAGGCCAGATATTCTTGATCCATCATTACTAAGGCCTGGAAGATTTGACTCAAAAATACTTGTGCCAGCGCCAGATGAAAAAGCAAGGCTTTCAATATTCAAAGTTCATACAAGAAAAATGCCAATTGAGAATGTAAAACTTGAAGAACTTGCAAAGAGAACTCATGGTTATAGTGGAGCTGATATTGAAGCAGTTTGTAGAGAAGCTGCAATGATTGCTTTGAGAGAAGATATAAAAGCATCAAAAGTTACCATGGAACATTTTGAAAAGGCATTAGAGAAGATAAAGCCATCTATTTCAGAACAAGATATAAAGCAATTTGAGTTTTTTAAAGAAAAATCTAAGGATGAAGAAAAGAAAAAAGTCCCAGCTTATATTTAATCCATAATGGAAATCTCAGAACTTACAAAAATCATTGATATAAATTCCAAATATTTAGGAATTTCTACTGAGTTATTAATGGAAAATGCTGGTAGAGAACTTGCGAAAGAAGCTGAGAATTTCTCTTCAGTTGCGATATTTTGTGGTACTGGGAATAATGGCGGTGATGGTTTTGTTGCTGCAAGGCATTTAGCATCTTTTGGCAAGAAAGTAAAAGTATTTGCAATTAAAGGAGAAAGAACAAAAGAAGCCCAAAAAAATTTTGAATTATTAATAAAGCTGCCAAGCATAGAAATTTTTGAAATTTCAGATTCATCAGATGTTTTTAAATTAAAGGAAAAACTTTACAACTGTGATGCTATAATAGATGCAATTCTTGGAGTTGGAGCAAAAGGCGAGCTCAGAGAGCCAGTAAAAACATTAGTTAACTTTATAAACTCTCTAAAAATTTTCAAAATATCTGCAGATATTCCAACGCCAGGAATTAAGGCTGATAAGGTCATTTCATTTCATATAAAAAAGACAGAGAATGCAAAAGTTGTTTCAATAGGAATTCCAAAGGAGGCAGAGACATTTGTTGGTCCTGGAGATGTTCTTTATGCACTACCAAAAAGAAAGGGAGATGAGCATAAGGGAGACTTTGGTAGAATTCTCATTATAGGTGGCAGTAAAAATTTTATTGGAGCTCCAATTTTAGTTGCAAAAGCAGCATTAAAAGCAGGTGCTGATATCTCAATTGTAGCATGCCCAAAATATGTTGCTGAAAAAATTCCATATGATGAAAATATCATTATCAACACTTTAAATTCAGAATTTTTTTTATATTCTGATGACTTAGATTTAATTTCAGAAATAGACT
The DNA here is from genome assembly GCA_038891095.1 of Candidatus Altarchaeota archaeon. Taxonomy (GTDB): domain Archaea; phylum Altiarchaeota; class Altiarchaeia; order IMC4; family QMZM01; genus JAWAEV01. The sequence continues at coordinate 334,112 of JAWAEV010000001.1, read as the reverse complement.
TTGATGTTGCGGTTATTGGAAATGGTTTAGGCTTAGAAGAAAAGACAAGAATTGCAGTGAAAAAATTTTTAAATGAAACAAAAAAAACCGTTATCGTGGATGCAGACGCCCTAAAATTAATCAATCCAAGAGAGATAAAGGAAAACATGATACTTACGCCACATGCTAATGAATTTAAAATTCTTTTTTCTGAATTTAGTGAAAATTTTTCTGAGAGAGTTAAATTAGTTGAAAAGTTTGCAAAAAAATTCAAAGCTATAATTGTTTTAAAAGGCAATATTGACATAATTTCTGATGGGCATAGAACAAAACTCAATAGAACAGGAAATCCAGGAATGACTGTTGGTGGCACAGGTGATGTGCTCGCGGGAGTTATTGCAGCTTTATCAGTTAAAGCAGATAGATTTTATGCTGCATCTGCAGGAGCATTTATAAATGGTCTTGCTGGCGATATTGCACTGAAAGATTTTAGTTATTATTTCACTGCAACAGATGTAATTGAGAGAATTCCAAAGGCAATAAAGTTCTGCGAAAGTTTTGAGGATGAAAATTCCAAAGGAGATCAAAAATTTTGAAGAACTATAAAAATTTGTTAAATAAAAAAATAGGCAAAACTCTTAACTTTACAGTCATGGAAAATTTTTCAGTTTTGAAATATGGTTTTAAACCTTGGAAAGATTGAACTTCTTTTTGGGCTAAATATTGTCTTCACTGTAGAGTTAGTAGTTTAGAAAATTTGATTGGCAAATTTTTCAAAATTATAGAATTTATACTAATTTAACAGTTTTAATTGTTTCATCTTCTTCAGGGTGCAAACCAAAAGATATAAAAAAGTTAATTTAAAACTCAAAATTTTTTCAAGAATAGCCTGGAAGAGTTGTTATTTTAGATTTAGCAGAAAAGCAACTCATATCAACCTAAGTTCTTCAATTTCAACTCTTTTCACAGGCGAAATTTTCTTTACACTATAATAAATTTCACTTGCTAATTTTCCAAACAAAGCAATGTGCAGAAAATCGTTGAATTTCATATCCTTGTTTTTTTCAATAATTTCAATAGCTTTTTTATTCATATCAGTAGCTTTTGATGTCTGAATTTTTTTATTTGTTGCAATTACACTTCTCAACCAAATATTGGCATCTAAGAGTTTTAACTTCATTTTTGTCTCTATTTTGCTTATACCTTTTTTTATTTTAGATCTTGAATACTGAGCACTTGTATAAAATTTCTTGAATTTTGTTTTTGCAACTCCATTTTCAACATTAAAAATCTCAAAAACAACCTTAATGTGCTGTTTTGTTTTATCATCTGTTAAATCTCGCAGAGAAACTTCAATATTTCTACCTATAAGTTTTTTTTCATCAGAAGAAAAAGTTGCACCTATTTCTTGCTGATTAAAGCTATCCGGAGCAATTATTCTGTAAATTTTCTTTTCTTTCCACCCTTTCTTAACAGTTGCCATTCTTTATATTTTTTTCAGCAATTATTTGGCATCTTATAATGTCATCCAATGTGCTTAGCAGCGTTGATATCTTATCTGCTTTAACCTTTGTTCTTATTCTACCTTTGAAAAGTTTTGTACTTACCTTTAAATTCTCTCTGTTTAAATTGTCAATATCTAATGATTTTGCTATATTTTTAGCATCTTTTGATTCTGTTAAAAGCAATGCTTTGTGCATTTTATACCTTCAATTTAACTTTTTCAGGTTCATAGACCCAATCACCTGGGAGTTTACCTTCTCTCTTATAATACTTCACTAATCTATGAATCTTAGACTCAATCAATTGCAGACTTCTTCTGTTGTGAATGTCCTTTTTATTTTTTTCTAAGTGTTTTCTCAAATTTACAGCTTTCTTAATTAAATTTTCAAGATTCTCTGGTAATTCAGGACTTAGTGAATTTTTCTCTAAAAAGAAACTAATTTTTTTACCAGTAATATCTTTAACTGAAGGTATACCGTAAGTATCTCTTAAAATTAATCCTATTTTTGAAGGGGAGTTTCCCTCTTTTCTTAATTTTAATATAAGCTCTTCAATTTCCTCCTTAGTATAATTAACAAAAGCTAACCTACCCTTAATTCCTGGTCTTTTTGAGCCAGATTTACCCTTCCTTCTTATGTGCATCCGTGCCAATTTAACTAAGTAAAATAAATTTTAATAAAAACGCTAATAATGCATACTAATTAATTGGAATGGTAAATTTAATCTACTCTGGAGCCTAATTGGCATGGTAGTCCATATGGACAAACCATCCAGAATTAGTAAACTTTAATTAGATTTCAGCTATATAAATTACATTTCCTAATTTTTTTACTAATTTGCTCTTTAAAAATTTCATTCAATTTTTCTAGAAACTCACCCTTTTTATCCTTTGGTATTTTTGCACCAGCTGCAATGTTATGGCCACCACCTTCACCTCCGATAAATCTACTTGCAACTCTAAGAGCATTTCCTAAATGGATGCCCTCTCTCACTAAGGACCAGTTCGCTCTTGCAGAAACTTTTGCCATTGATTCATTGTCTTTATCATCTGCAAATGAGATTATTGGTTTATCAGGAGGAAAGATTTTTGCTCCATAGCCCATGCCGGAGATAACACCAACGATATTCTCATCTATAATACCCGAAGCATCAAAGTAGTATAAGTGGGACATTTCAGAAACACCCTTCTCTTTCATATATGTAATTCCTTGTCTTAATGCTTTTCTGTGCTTTTCAAGAAGATTCTTTGCTTTTTTTAGATATTCTTTTCTATCACCTAAACAGATATATACTCCTGTTTCAGAGCTGTTTTGTCTGCCACATGCATTTAACAAAGTTGCAAATTCTTTAGCATCTCTTAACTCTGTCCTTTCTTCTTCTTTCAGAAGAGTATAAACCTCACCAAAAATTCCTTGTATTATATACTCTGGAACATCACAGTCAAGTAGATACATATAAATTCCAGAAATTATTTTTTCCTTTTCTTCTTTGTTAAGGTCAATATAATGTTTCCACAAGCCATCATCTCTTTTCAATTTTATACCTAAATTTTGAAGAAAATTAAAAGCAGCAGTTTCATCACCACAAATCCCAGGCAATAGAGGATCAGACGCATATGCTAACATCTGCGCTAATGGTCTGGATTGCCTACCAAAGAGTCTTATATCTTTTTCAATTTTTAAAGTTCCTTCATTTATAGCATCCATGGCTATAACTCTATTTAAAGACTCTAATTTTCCTTGCGAGTCTTGCATATCTCCAACAGATCCAACAACTGCAATATGTGCCATATTCCTAAAATTTAATGCTCTTACTACCATATATGCAACACCTGAGCCACTTATTTCTAAACCACCATCATAGCCATAAAACATTGGATTTAATTGCCTCTCATTCTCTTTTTCTGGCATATGATGATCTAAAATAAAAAAATCTCCTATTCCTGATTTTTCTATAAGCGAAATCTGGCCAGATCCCATATCAGTAAAAATTATCGTCTTATCCCTACTGTTTTTAAATTCATCTATCGTTGTTGAGTCCAATTGTTTTATTATCCTAAAGTCAACATCTTTTTTTAAATTTTTTAGGAGATCAATTATTATTGCGCATGCTGAAACACCATCAGCATCATAATGACTTACAACAAGAAAATTATTCCTTTTTATAATCTCCCTTGCAATTTCATTTGCTTTTCTTAAAAAATTTTCATTAATATCCTTCATTTTGAATATATGATATGCTCAACTAATATATAAAAATGAAGATTTTATGGTGTATAACTGGTTCAGGGCATTTACTTGAAGAGACAATTGAGTTAATGGAAAAAATTTCAAAAAATAATGAGATAACAATTGCAATCTCAAATGCTGGTTTTGAAGTTTTAAGAATGTATGGCTTTTATGAGAAAATAAAAAAAATTTCAGAGAGGATTATTCTTGAGAAAGATCAAGGCCATAGTTTTCCTTTTATAGGAAAAATTGCAAATAGAGAATTTGATAAAATTTTTGTTATGCCTTGCTCAGCAAATACAACAGCAAAAATTGCTTATGGAATAGCAGATTCTCTGATAAGTAATATTGTCTCACAAGGACTAAAAAATTCTTTAGAGGTAATTCTCTTACCTACAGATTTCAGAAAAGTTGAAAGAACCAAAGCTCCAGATGGCAGAAAGATTACATTGCAAATAAGAGATATTGACATTTACAATGTAAAAAAAATTTCAAAAGTGCAAGGCATAAAAGTTGTGAAAAATTTAGAGGAGATAGAAAAAATTTTTATGATTTAATCTAAAAGAAATATACGCATTAAGTTCATTAAAAAATAAAAAAGTAGAGAACTGTTTCCTTACAACTTCTTGCTCATCTTTGCCACATAATCCTTTAAACCCAAACCAATCGCAAGTGCTATTCCTGCTGAAACTCCTAACATTAAAAGTTTAAAAGAATCTGTCATTACTGATATTGATTGTAGAAATATCTGACCTTGTGGATCTGACACACCTAACAATCTTGGGAGAGCGATTATGATTCCAAAGAAAATTATCACAACTTCAGTAGCCATACCAAGAGCATCTGCAAAACCATATGCTCTTTTCCTTATGTTTGAAGATGCTAAATCAGCGAGAATTAGAGTTGCTAACAAAATTAAAATTCCCAAAATTGCCTGTGGAATGTAATTATAGAGCTGATGCGTTACATCAGTAAGTGCTCCCAATCCAAGAAGTTCTACCCCTTGCTTTACAAAAACTATAATTACAAACCACTTGAGAATCCCTGCAAGTATGTTTATCAATGAGACTCCCCCAAGTTTATCAGCAATTTTATGTTTTTCTAGTTCCTCTTCCAAACCAATTGCAATTAATGTATGCTTTGATATCTTGTAGAGAACACCACTAAGTAGTATTCCAACTAATGTAAATATGATAAAGCCAAATAATTTCACAAAGAATTCAGCAAGTGCTTTTATTAATAAATTTCCTGGAAATACAGCATATATAATTAGTATGAGTGTTAGCCACATAAAATAATGCGATAGAAAGCCAACAGCAGAATCCCAGAAGATGGTTGTTATTGCTCCATATCTAAGTAATGTTCTTTGGAGTTCTGCCAGTTTTAATAACCTATTAACAACCTTTGAGACAAGCCAGCCAAGAATCAAGCCAACAACAACAGCAACAAATAACTGAAATACATTCCATGTAAAAATTCTCAACTCATATACAAAATTTCGCAATAAAAATTCAGGCGTAAACATTTCTTATCACCTCTTAGATTTTATGCTAAATTTTGATTAATTCTCCTTTAAAACATATGTTTTTAATATATAAAATAGTTTCGTTTTTTAAGAATGTGGATAGAGAAATATAGACCAAAAAACTTTAATGAATTTATTGGAAATTCATCTGTTGTGAAAAAATTACAGAGTTATCACTGGAAGAAGCCAATTCTTCTTTATGGCCCGCATGGTTGTGGAAAAACAACCCTTGTGCAACTGCTCTCAGAAAAATTCGAACCATTTTTTGTAAAAAATGAAGATTTACCAAATTTGCTAAATGTTTCAGAAACTCAGAATTTGTTCGGGAAGAAAAGACTTATAGTTTTTGATGATGTTGAGAATATAGATGATATAAGCAAAGTTACTAATTTTCTCAAAGAAACAAATGCTCCAACGGTTGTGATAACATCTGACATTGGATCAAAGAGATTATCAACAATAAAAAAAATTTGTGAAAAAGTCCAAATGAGAAAACCAATGTCAAGTTCAATTACTGCATTACTTGAAAAAATTTGTAAAAGTGAGGGCATATATGTAGAGAAAAATTTATTGAGCAAAATAGCAGAAAATTCTCAGGGCGATATAAGGGCAGCAGTTATTGATTTGGAAATGATAACGAAAGGAAAAAATAGAATTTCTGATAAAGATTTGTCTTTATTAGTACAAAGAGATAAAATCACCGATATATACTCTCTACTAAGTAAAATTCTGATAAGAAAAGATATAAAAGAAGCCATTAGGTCAGTTTATGATGTTGATCAGCAGCCAAGAGATATCTTACTGTGGATTGATGAAAATGTGCCATCCTTTGTATTTGAAAAAGAAAATTTAGCAAAAGTTTATAACTATATCTCAAAGGCAGATATCTTCATTGGAAGAATTCAAGAGAGGCAGCATTGGGGATTTTTGGGCTATGCAAATACTCTAATGAGTGCTGGTGTTAATGTTTCAAGGGGTGATAAAATACACTTTGCGAGATATAGATTTCCCTTTTATATAATTCATATGGCACAAACAAAAAGTGAGAGAAATTTAAAAAAGAGCATTGCAGAAAAGCTTTCAAAAGAAATTCATGATTCTGAAAAAGCAATAATAGAGAAATTTTTACCACTTTATAAAATTCTTATAGAAAAAAATAAAATTAAAAAAGAGGAACTAATGGAGCATTTCAATTTAACTGAGGAAGAAATACAATTTCTTATGTCATGATTCTCCAAGATTTATTTCCCCTCTTTCAAGAAGAAGTCTAAATTCTCTTATATCTAATCTCCTACTTTCCTTTATTTTCTTTTTTGCTTCCATAAGAGTTTCTTCTTTTTCAGCTTCTTGTTTGCTCTTATGAAGTTCTCTTAATTGCTCATTTAATGGTTCTAACTCAGATTGAATTTTCCTTATTCTCTCTTTTATACTTCTTATTTTCTCTTTAAATGGTTTCATTTCTTCATATACTGCAATTAACTTTTTGTGATTTTCATCGCCAATCTCTCGCAATTTATCAATTTCTGAAAATATATTTTTTGCTTCTTCATGTTTCTTCTTTGACTCATTTACATAGTCTCTAATCTTTTCATTTATAACAGAAATTTCCTCATCAATAGACTTTGCCTTTTTGTATTCTTCAAGAATCTCCTTATGTAAAGAATCAGCCTCTTTTGCCTTTATGAGTCTCTCCCTAATATCAAAAATTTTTTCAAAGAGTTTTATCTCATCTTCAAGCGGCATATTTTTTTTCAGAATTTTTTCATATCTCTCAACATACGCATCCATAAGCAGTATAAAATTTCCTTTAGCGAATTTATTTAGAGAATTTCGCACATCTTTTTTATCGCTTAGCTCCTTGCTTAAGAATTTCACTTTCTCTATCAGCTTATTTTTACTCTCTTTTAACTCTTTAATTTTTTTTTCTATTTCCTTTCGCTCGTCAATTATACTCTTTACTTTTTCTCTTAATTCTTTACTTTTTTTATTTGCGTTATCCCTTGCTTCTCTGAATTCATTAGCCTTCTTATTATAAACTCGCATCTCATAGTAAATATTTTTTATCTGTTTGTTTTCCTTTGCTATCTCATCTCTTAGAGCTTTTATATCTTTTTTTAATTTAGCTTCATCCATTCTCTTTGCTAAAACTTTTTAATTTTTCTTCCCAGTAAGCAATTGCATTCTCTTCATTAACAATCTTGTTTTTTAGTATCGAGTGCTCACTTATTTTTTCATTTGTTTTATCTTCTAAATTTAATTCTTTTCTTAAAATTTCTAATTCCTTATCAACATCCTGAAGTTCTTTTATATATTTTTCCTCTTCTTCAGAATTTTTACTTTTGCTCAGCCAATGCTCTATCTGTTCTTGCTTATCTTTCAAAATTCTCATCCTCTCCAAAAACTCAAATCTTTTCCTATATTCTTCTAAAAAATTTTTGTGTTTCTTTATTAGTTCTCTTACTAATCTTTCCTTAGTAAGTCTTTCAGGAGTTATCATATCATAGAACTATTGTAATTTTCTTTAAATATATCTCTACCTATGCCTAAAAACAAATAAAATTCTTTGAAGTGCAGTAATATTGCTTAGTATAGCAGTAATTAAAGTTCCATAATCTAAAAAAATTAAATCGAAAATTCCAAGCAGCATAGAAAAATAAATCAACATAAGCCTTTCTGCTCTTTCGATTAAACCAGCCATTTTTTTGTGCTCATCTTTTTCTGTTATGACATTTCTATAACATGAGTATGCTGTCACAAAACTTGGCATTATTGCACCGAAAATCAAAAGTGCTATATATAAGCCATTAACCCCAAAAATCAAAAGTCCAAAATAAAGAAAAAATTCTACATATCTATCCGTTATACCATCTAAAAAAGCTCCAAAATTTGTTGCTCTTCCAGTAACTCTTGCAACTGCGCCATCTACCATATCTAAAAATCCAGAAAGTGCAAAGAAAGTTAATCCTTTTATAATATCATGACAAACAGTTAAGCTAAGAAATCCAAAAAAAGCAAAAATTAAAGACAAGAGAGTCCATGTATTTGGTGATAATCTAAATTGAGAAAATACTATACCTAATTTTACAGTCAATTTTTCAATATCTGTTTTTGATTTCAGCATTTTTGCTTTTCTATTTATCTTTCTCTTTCGCCATTTATAAATTCTTCTAACATCTCTCTTGCAACTGAATCAGAGAATTGTTGTGGTGGATGTTTCATGAAATATGCCGATGCAGATATTAACACACCGCCCACTCCTCTATCTAGTGCTAATTTTGCACATCTTATTGCATCTACCATAACCCCAGCAGAGTTAGGTGAATCTTCAACCTCGAGCCTACATTCAAGAGTTATCGGTATATCCCCAAATTTTTTACCTTCAATTCTTATAAAAGCAATTTTTTTGTCTTTTAACCAAGGAACATAATCACTTGGGCCTATATGAATATTTTCTTCTGAAATTCTTTTTGGGAGTTGAGATTGCACTGCTTCAGTTTTTGAAATTTTTTTTGATTTTAATCTTTGTCTTTCTAACATATTTAAAAAGTCAGTATTTCCGCCAAAATTTAGTTGATAAGTATTTTCAATTTTTACACCCCTATCAGAGAATAATTTTACTAAACTTCTGTGCAAAATTGTTGCTCCTACTTGTGATTTAATGTCATCGCCAATTAATGGTAACTTTCTATCTTGAAATTTTTTTACCCATTCATTTGAAGATGCTATAAAAACAGGCATAGCATTTATAAATGCAACATTTGCTTTCAAACATTCATTTGCATAGTAGCGAGTTGCTTCTTCTGAACCAACAGGAAGATAATTTATTGCAATTTCTGCCTTGCTTTTTTTAAGAACATCAGCAACATCAACTGGCTTTTGTTTTTCATCAATTTCAAAAATTTTTCTTGTTGTTTCTGAAATTCCATCAAGCACTGGTCCTTTATTAACAATGACATTTAGCTTTGGAACATCTGAAAATTTTTTTGTGCAATTTGGTTTAGAGAAGATAGCTTCACTTAGATCTTTACCAACTTTTTTCTTATCGACATCAAATGCAGCAACAAATTTTATATCAGAAATTTTATAACCTCCAAGAACATTATGCATAAGACCAGAAACTGGTGGAGAATTACCATCAATGTTTTTATAATAGCAAACACCTTGAACAAGAGATGATGCACAATTACCAACTCCTATAATCGCAACTCTTATTTCTTTTACCATTTTATTCTAATTATATATTTCACAGATATAAAATATTATATATTCATAAAACAAATTAATAAATAAAATGCCGTTAAACAGATTGAGAAGGAAAATTACAAAAGAAACACTGTGGCTTTATATACTGGCTTTACTGAAAAAGAAGCCAATGTACGCATATGAAATTCCAAATGAAATAGAGAGAAAATTTGGCTTTAAAATTGGAAAAATTTCTTCTTATGTTGTTCTATACAGATTACAAAGCTCCGGATATGTAACATCAAAGCTAAATGACAAGAGTGGAAGGCCTCGTCGATACTATGTAATAACAAAAAAAGGAGAGGCTATCCTTAATGAGGGAATTTCATTTGTCTCGAATTTACTAAAAAAACTAAATTGAACTGAAGCTTTGCTCTGATGGAATCCAAACATATTTGTAGCCAAAGAAAAACCATATTAAGAAAACAAAAAATATCAAAATCGCTGCAGTAATCAGAATAATTCTGTCAGTGTTGTCTTTTTCTATCTCCCCCCTTATACTTGGATGTTTTAGCATATAAAAAAATTAAATTTTAAAGTTAAAAGTTAAAAAAATTTCTCTTTAAATTTACTGAAAAAATCTTTTCTACTTTTTTTCTCAATTTCTCTTAGTCTTTCGAAGATTTCTCTCTCTTCTTTGCTAAGTTTTCTTGGTGTTTCAACCCTTACCTTGACAAGTAAATCTCCTTTTTCTTTAGTTTCAATATTTGGCATTCCTTCGCCTCTTAACCTAAAAATTGTCCCTGTTTGTGTGCCTGATGGAATTTTAACCTTAATTTTTTTCTTTAGTGTTGGTACCTCTATTTCATCCCCAAGTGCTGCTTGCGAGAATGTCAAAGGCACTTCACATATTAAGTTATCATTATCCCTTTTGAAAAATTCATGTGGCATTACATGAATTACAATGTATAAATCACCATTTGGTCCGCCTTTATAACCGGGCTCGCCTTCATTTGGAATTCTCAATCTTGAGCCAGAATCAACACCTGCAGGAATTTTTACCATTATTTTTCTTGTTTTTTGCACTCTTCCTGAGCCATCACAAATTTTACAAGCTTCTTCAATTATTTTACCTTCACCACCACATCTATTACATAGAGTTATTGATGAAAAAAATCCAAATGGCGTTCTTCTTTCATGTTTTTCTTGGCCAGTTCCATTACATTTTGGACATGTTTTTATCTTTTCTAAAGAACTTGCACCTGTGCCATTACATGCTTTACAAATTTCAGTTCTTGGAACATTTATCTCAGTTTTTACTCCAGAGGCGGCATCTTCAAGACTTATCTCTAAGTCATATCTTAAATCTCTACCTTTTCTTTTGCTATCTCTCTTAAATCTACTTCCAAAACCTCCAAAGAACATATCAAAAATATCCTCACCAAAGATATCTTCAATATCAGAAAAATGTGTGAAATTTTCCCATGAAAATCCACCCTTGCCAAAGAAATCTTCTGTAACAGAATGACCATAAATATCATATTGCCTTCTTTTATTTTCATCAGAAAGAACCTCATAAGCTTCAGAAATTTCTTTAAATTTTTCCTCAGCATCAGGATTTTTGTTAACATCAGGATGATACTTCTTTGCAAGTTCTCTATAAGCTTTTTTTATTTCATCAGTGGTTGCATTTCTCCTAACTCCAAGAATTTCATAGTAATCCCTTTTTACCATTCTTCAAATTTTTACTTTTTTTCATCTTCAACTTCATATTCTGCATCAACAACATTTTTTTCTTTTTCTTTTCCATCATCTACTTCTTGTTTTTGTGATTCTTTTGTTTGTTGTACTTGTTGATATATACTTGCTCCAACTCTTTGCACCTCTTTACTTAATTCATCCATTTTCTTCTTTATCTCACCTATATTGTCCTTAGAGATAGCATCCTTCAGCTCTTTAATCCTCTCATTTATGCTTTCTTTTTGTTCTTTAGAAATTTTATCTGAAAATTCTGATAGTGTCTTCTCTGTTGCATAAATTAATGACTCTGCATTATTTTTAGTTTCAATTATCTCCTTTCTCTTCCTGTCCTCTTCAGCATATTTTTCTGCCTCTTTTATCATCCTTTCTATTTCATCTTTTGAAAGTTTTGTCGATGCTGTTATAGTTATCTTTTGCTCTTTTCCAGTTCCTAAATCCTTTGCAGTTACATTCAAAATTCCATTCGCATCAATATCAAATGTTACTTCTATTTGTGGAACACCTCTTGGAGCTGGTGGAATCCCAACTAAATTAAATTGTCCTAAGGATGTATTATCCTTAGCTAGAGGTCTTTCACCTTGAACGACATGGATTGTAACTGCTGTTTGAAAATCTTCAGCAGTTGTAAAAATTTGGGATTTTCTTGTTGGTATGGTCGTATTCCTTGGAATTAAAGGAGTTGCAATTCCACCTAGGGTTTCAACACCTAATGTTAAAGGTGTGACATCTAAAAGAACTATATCTTTAACTTCACCTGCAAGAACACCACCCTGAATTGCAGCTCCAATAGCAACACATTCCATTGGATCAACCCCTCTTTCAACTTTCTTGCCAATAAAATCCTCAACAAATTTTTGAACTATTGGCATTCTTGTTGGACCTCCTACAAGAATTACCTTAGTTATTTCCTCCTTACTTAATTTTGCATCTTTCAATGCTTGTTCCATTGGTTTTTTGCAGCGTTCGATAATTGGCATTACCAGCTCCTCTAATTTTGCTCTTGTTAGTTTCTTAATTAAGTGTTTTGGCCCAGAAGCATCAGCAGTTATATATGGTAAATTTATCTCAGTTTCCATAACAGTTGATAACTCTATTTTTGCTTTTTCAACAGCTTCTTTAACACGCTGAATTGCAACTTTATCCTTACTCAGATCAATTCCTGTTTCTTTTTCAAATTCACTTGTTAGCCATTTCATGAGTACTCTATCCATATCTGTGCCACCTAATTGTGTATCCCCAGAAGTTGCTTTCACTTCAAAAACACCATTCCCAAACTCAAGAATTGTTACATCAAGTGTACCACCACCTAAATCAAAAACAAGAATTTTATGTTCTTCTTCAGCTTTATCAATTCCATATGCAAGAGATGCAGCAGTAGGCTCGTTGATGATACGAACAACCTCCAAGCCAGCTATTGCTCCAGCATCTTTTGTTGCTTGCCTTTGGTTGTCATTGAAATATGCAGGAACTGTTATTACTGCTTTTCTAATTTTTTCTCCAAGAAATGTCTCAGCATCAGTTTTTATCTTTTGTAGAATAAATGCAGAAATTTGTTGTGGTGTATACTCTTTACCAAAAATTTTGTATTTGTAATCCTGACCCATCTTTCTTTTTGCTTCAGTTACAGTGCCTTCAGGATTACTAACTGCTTGTCTTCTCGCTGGTTCACCAACTAAAATTTGACCATCTTTTGTAAATGCAACAACAGAAGGAAACATTTTCCCAGCATAAGTTGCTCCTTCAGCTGATGGTATTATCGTTGGTTTTCCACCTAAAATAACTGCTGCTTGAGAGTTCGATGTCCCTAAATCGATACCAATAATCTTTTCTTTTTTAATTTTTTCAGCCATTTTTATTACCTCCTTTTTGATCCTCTATATGACAAGAAATTTTAACCTTAGAATGTCTTATAACTTTTCCATTAAATAGATAACCTTTCTGGAATTCCTCAAGAATTATGCCATCTTCCTTTTCTGAATTTTCATTCATTAATACCTCATGGTAGTAAGGATCAAATTTTTTTCCAACAGAGTCAATTGCTTTTAAACCATTTTGCTCGAGAATTTTCATCATTTTTTTGTAGATCAATTCAATACCCTCTGCGGTTTTTTCATCCTTTTTCCTTATATTTTCAATTGCAATTTCAAATTCATCAATAACTGGCAAAATTTCTTTTATTAGGGAAGCATTTGCATTTTTTACATTTTCCATGTATTGTGTATCAAGCTGTTTTTTATAATTTTCAAATTCTGCCCTTAGTCTAAGTAGCTGATCTTCACACTCCTTTAACTTTTCCTCCAAATTTTTTTCATCAGTTTTCTCTTTAGATTTTTCATCAACTTTTGATAAGTGCATTAGATCCTCTTTCTTGCTTTTTTTCTTGAGCATAAGGAGTCACCTCATTTAAAATAAAGAATTTTTAGTTATATTTTCAGCATTAACTTCAGTGTATAATATTAATGGGTTTGGATGTATATAAATTACAGCTATATGACTCTTTTAAGAATTTCTCTCAATCTATCTACTGTTTTTTCATCTGGGCCATACCTAACTCTTACAGCAGGTTTATTAATCTTAAGTAATTTTGATAAATTTATTGGAGTTCCAACAAGAACAAAATCACATTCAGTTTTATTTATGGTATCTTCAAGCTCTTTCATTTGCTCTTTGCTATACCCCATTGCTGGTAATATCTTATCAAGATGTGGGAAATTTTTATAAGTTTCTTTTATTGAGCCAACTGCATTTTCTCTTGGATCAACTATCTCGCAGTTAAGTTCTCTTGCTGCAACTGTTGCTGCTCCATAGGGCATATCTCCATGAGTTAAAGTTGGCCCATCCTCAATAACCAGAACTTTTTTACCTTTTACCTTCTCAGGTTGTTCTACTTTCACAACAGAAGAAGCCTCAATAATTTCAGCTCTTGGATTAATCTTTCTTATATTCTCCTTAACAATTTTAACATTCTCTTTTTTAGCAGTATTAACTTTGTTTATAATAACAACATTTGCAATTCTTGCATTTACTTCACCAGGGTGATAAAGCAACTCATGTCCTGCGCGATGTGGATCAGCAATTACAATCTGTAAATTTGGAACATAAAATGAAATTTCATTATTACCACCATCCCAAACAATAATTTCAGCTTCTTTTTCAGCTTCTTTCAAAATTTCTCCATAGTCAACTCCACTATAAATTGTTAAGCCTTTTTCAATATATGCCTCATATTCTTCTCTCTCTTCAATTGTGCATTTATACTTATCTAAATCTTCATAAGATGAAAATCTCATACATTTCTGTTCAATTAAATTTCCATACGGCATTGGCTCTCTAATGGCAACAACCTTCTTACCAAATTCTTTCTTTAAAATTTCAGTAATTTTTTGTGAAAATTGGCTTTTACCACAACCTGTACGAACAGCACAAACTGCGACAATGGGCTTTTTTGATTTTAGCATTGCATGTTTTGTGCCAATTAACTTAAAGTCAGAACCACTTGCTAATGCCCTTGAAGCTAAATGCATAACATAGTTATGAGAAATATCAGAATAAGCAAGCACAACCATATCTACATTTTTTTCTTTTATAACTTTCTCCATATCCTCCTCTCTATAAGTGGGTATTCCATTAGGATATAATTTACCAGCTAACTCTTTTGGATAATTTCTCAGCTCTCCAACAGTTCCAAGATTTTGCTCTGCAGCCATTGTAAATCCAACAACTTCATAGTTAGGATTATCACGAAAAACAGTATTAAACACATGGTAATCCATTCCAGCAGCTCCTAAAATTAAAACCTTCTTTTTCATTTTTCCAAATTGTTAAAAATTACATTTCAGTTTTATAAATTAAATAAAAATGCAGAAGGAGACGCAGCATTCTTATAGCTAAATCTTTAACTCTAAATTAGAAAAATGCCGCCGGTGGGATTTGAACCCACGACACATCGGTAACAGACCGCAATGGAAAAGAATTATTCTGCAACTTTAAAAATTTTTTGAATTTTGCGGTCTTCAGCCGATTGCGCTCCCAGTCTGCGCTACAGCGGCATTATTTATCAAAAATTTCTACACTTGTTGTTAATGCTTGTCCTGGAAGTCCTCTTTCAAATTTCACTATTACTGCACCTCTATTACCATGAACTCTTAAAATTTTTCCTGAAATTTTTTTACCTGTTTTACTTATCCATTCAACTCTTTTACCTAAGAGTTTTTTAGCATCTTCCCTTTTTGTTATCCCTTCTGGAATTACAATAATCTGACTTTTATGTTGAGTTCTTTTACTCCCACGATAATTTGCTATAATGCCTATCATTTTTCTTCTGTACTTTACATATATGCTTAAACTTAAACTTAAAATCATATTAATATTCAATCATAAAAAATTGAAAGAGATAAGGTTTCATGGTAGAGGTGGTCAGGGTGCTGTTACTGCTGCAACAATCTTAGCAATAGCAGCATTCTATGATGGTAAATTTTCACAGGCATTTCCAATATTTGGTGTTGAAAGACGAGGTGCTCCAGTACAGGCTTTCACAAGAATTTCTGACAAATTTATAAAAGAGAGAACAGCAGTTTATGAGCCAGACATATTGGTTGTTATGGACCCAACTTTGTTTTATGTATCAAATATATTTGAAGGCTTAAAAGAAAATGGTATGGCAATAATAAACACAGAAAAAAAGCCAAGCGAATTTAAAAATATAAATGTAAAAATTTTTACAGTTGATGTCTCCTCTTCAGCATTAGAAATTTTAGGTGCAGATATAGTAAACACAGGAATTTTAGGAGCATTTTCTGCTTTTACAAATTTAGTAAGTAAAGAATCAATTTGTAAAGCTATTAAAGAACAATTTCCAGAAGAGATTGCAAATAAAAATATTTTATTAGTTGAAAAAACTTATGAGAAAGCTATAAAATCTAAAAATGACTGAATTTGAAAAAATAAAGATAAATGTTAATGAAAAAGAAATAACACTTGCTGGAATTTTGGAAAGTAATGGTTCAACAGTGATAACAAAAACAGGAGCATGGAGAGCATATAGACCTGTTTTTGATTTTGATAAATGCATATCTTGCGGTCTTTGTTGGGTTTTTTGTCCCGAGGGTTGTATTTTCAAAAAAAATAATGGGAAATTCGATGCAAATTTAGATTATTGTAAAGGTTGTGGAATTTGTGCAAATGAGTGTCCAAAAAAAGCAATAACTATGATAAAAGAGAAAAAATGACTAAAAAAATTTTGGAAACTTCACATGCTATAGCAGAAGCAGTTAAGATGATAAAACCAGGGGTTATTGCAGCTTATCCTATAACACCGCAGACTCATATCGTTGAAAGACTTTCAGAGATGGTTGCAAATCATGAAATTAATGCAAAATATATAAATGTTGAGTCAGAATTCTCGGCATTATCTGCTTGTTTAGGTGCAGAAGCTACAGGAGTAAGAACTTACACTTCTACATCTTCACAAGGATTGGCATTAATGTTTGAGGTTCTTTTTGTTGTTTCAGGATTGCGTTTACCAATTGGAATGACAGTTGCAAATAGAGCTTTATCAGCACCGATAAATATTTGGGGTGACCACCAGGATTCTATTTCTGTAAGAGATTCTGGCTGGTTACAATTTTATGCTGAAACTTCACAAGAGGCTTTTGACCTTACAATAATGCAATATAAAATTTCTGAGAGCAAAGATATTTTGCTACCTTCAATGGTTTGTATAGATGGATTTACACTTTCGCATGTTTATGAGCCAGTGTTTATCCCTGCACAAGAGGAAATAGATGAATTTCTACCAGAATATAAAGCAGAAATATATCTTGATCCTGATAAACCAATGACTTTTGGACCAATAGCTTTTCCTTCACATTTTATGGAGATAAAATATTCTCAACAAAAGGCTATTGAAAATTCTATAACAAAAATAAAAGAAGTCTTTAAAGAATTTTCAGAAAAATTTCCAGTTAAGATAGAAAATTCAAGGCCAAAAAATTATGATGTTGTTGAAGCATATAAACTTGAAGATTCTAAAGTTGCATTTGTTGCTCTTGGCTCTTTATGCGGAACTTTAAAATTCATGATAGATAAATTTCGCGAGAAGGGTGAGAAAGTAGGGCTTTTGAAGATATTATGCTATAGACCATTTCCAAAGGAAGAAATAGTTAAAAATTTAAAAGATATGGAAAAAATTGCTGTAATTGAAAGAGCAATTTCCTTAGGTGCAAATTCTCCGGTATTTGATGAAATAAGGTCTGCTTTTTATAATGAAAAAAAACCAGAAATAAGCAGTTTTATAGTTGGCTTAGGTGGTAGAGATATAACCTTTGGGAATATAGAAAAAATTTATAAATTAGTAAAGGAAGGAAAAGTAAAAAAGCAAGAGTGGATATTCTAATATTCTAAAATGGCAATATTTAGCTTACCAGAAGAGGAATATTTTGTTTCAGGGCATAGAGCATGTTCTGGATGTGGAGCAGCAATAGCACTTAGGCTAATAACAAAAGCAGCAGGAAAGAATTCTATCTTAGTCGAAGCAACTGGTTGTATGGAAGTTGTATCAACTCCATATCCAGAAACATCATGGAAATTACCATGGATTCACGGTGCTTTTGAAAATGCTGCAGCAATAGCATCAGGAATTTCTGAAGCTTTAAAATTTAAGGGAAAAGAAGATGTGAAAGTTATTGCTATAGGTGGTGATGGAGCTACTTATGATATAGGCTTTGGGCATCTTTCAGGAGCATTTGAAAGAGGCCATAATTTTTGCTATATCTGTTATGAGAACGAAGCTTATATGAATACAGGCGTACAGCGCAGTAGTGCGACACCTTTTGCTGCATCAACAACAACTTCCCCTGCAGGAAAATTTTCCATAGGAAAAGAGCAATGTAAGAAGGACATAATGCACATATTGGCAGCGCATAACTCAGCATATTTAGCTCAGGCATCAATTGCTTTTCCATTAGATGCATTTAAAAAAATAAGAAAAGCAGTTGAAACAAAAGGACCAACTTTTATAAATCTTTTTGCTCCATGCCCAACTGGTTGGCGTTATCCTACAGAAAAAACTGTTGAAATAGCAAAGTTAGCTGTTCTCACAGGAGTTTTTCCTTTATATGAAATTATAAATGGAAAACATTTTGTAAATCTACCAACAAGTATTGAAAATTTAAAACCGGTTGAAGATTACTTGAAAATTCAGGGCAGATATAGACATCTTTTTAGACCTGAAAGAAAAGAGAAAGAATTGCAATTTATCCAAGAAACAACAAAGAAAAAATTGCAGATACTTTTGGATTTAGCATCCAAAGGATTTTAATAATTTTATACTTTTTATACCCGCAATCAATATTATATTCTATAAATTTTTCTGTTTAAGAATTTAAAAGGTGATTTAAAATGGAAGCAATTATTCAGAATGCTATTCATAGAGCGAATTTAGATGAAGAAAAAACTGAAAAGAAAAAATTAAATCCAACAGGAGAAATGGAAAGAAAGTTTGGTGACTCTGATGAAGAGCTTAGGAGAATTGTTGAAGGTATAAGAACTGCTATAAAAGTTGTTGGTGCAGGTGGCGCAGGTTCAAATACTCTTGACAGGTTAATGGAGATGGGGATTCATGGTGGTGATGTAATTGCGGTAAATACAGATGCTCTTGATCTTTTGTATACAAAAACACCTACAAAAATTTTAATTGGTGCTTCAATTACTGGTGGAATTGGTGCTGGCAATAATCCAGAGATTGGAGAGAAATGTGCAGAAGCAGATGCGAAAAAAATAGCAGAAGTTCTAACAGGAGCAGATATGGTTTTTGTCACTTGTGGCCTTGGTGGGGGTACAGGTACAGGAGCATTGCCTGTAATTGCAGAAATCGCTAAAGAGCAAAATGCTCTAACAATTGGTGTTGTTACTTTGCCTTTCACTGTTGAAGGCAGAGTTAGAGCAAGAAATGCTCTCATGGGACTGAAAAAATTGAGAAAATATACCGATACTGTAATAGTTATCCCAAATGATAGACTTTTAGAAATTGCACCAAATTTACCTCTAAATGCAGCATTTAAAGTTGCTGATGAATTGCTTGCAAATGCTGTAAAGGGAATTACAGAAATGGTTACTAAACCAGGATTGATAAATTTGGATTTTGCAGATGTTAAAGCAATAATGTCAGGTGGCGGAACAGCATTAATTGGTATGGGTTCATCAACAAAAGACACACCAATGGAAGATCGTTCAAGAGAGAGTGTTGAAAAAGCATTAAAGTCCCCATTGCTTGATACAGATATAAGTACAGCAACTGGAGCATTAGTTAATGTTATTGGATCAAGAGATATGACCCTAGAAGAGTCAGAGGAAATAGTAAGAATCGTTTCTGAAAGTATATCACCAAATGCAGCAATAATCTGGGGAGCACAAATTGATGATTCTTTAGATAGAAATATAATAAAGACATTAATCATTCTTTCAGGTGTTAGAACTCCAAAATATGAAGAGGAACTTGAAGAGATGATAGAAGAAGGGAAAACAGAGCATGCTACAGACATAGGACTTAAATATGTGTAATATCCTCTTAACTACTGAGGCAATAAATTTATTAAAATTCTATTATTTTTATCTCTCAGAATGGGTATAAAGAATAAGATAGTTGAAATTTTTCTTGAAGTTAGAAGGATACTTAGATTAACAAGAAAACCAAAAAGATATGAATACCTTGAAATTGCAAAAATTACAGGTGTTGGAATAATTGTCATAGGTCTTATAGGATTTTTAGTGTTCCTTATATCCAAGACCATATCAAATTTAATTAAATAAAAATCTGCGCTATTTTTATTTTAATTTAACCAAATCTTAATTCTCTCACTATAAAATGTCAGAGCAAAATACAAAGATATATATTGTTAAAGTAACAACAAATCAGGAAAAAATCGTATCCCAACTTATGTATGAGGAAGTAATTGCAAGAAAGAAAAATAATGAATCAGAGAGTGGGATTTACTCAATTTTATATGCTCCTGAACTAAAAGGCTATGTTTTAGTCGAGGCTGAAAATCCAGGAGCAGTTGATAATTTAGCTAGAGGGATCTCTCATACAAAGGGACTTTTACTAAGAAAGAAAGGAAGTTTAGATTCTGCAGGAGTTATAACCTTAGATGAGTTAGAAAAAATACTAAGACCAACACCAATTGTTGAGAGAGTTAACAAAGGAGATTTAGTTGAATTGATTAACGGGCCGTTCAAAGGAGAAAAGGCAAGAGTTGCTAGGATAGATACCACAAAGAATCAAATTACTGTAGAGCTTATTGAAGCAACTGTTCCAATTCCAGTTATTGTTAAAGCATATGATATAAAATTAATAAAAAAAGAGGAGGAAACTGAAATTTCTCAAAAAACAGAAGAAGAAAATAAAGAAGTCTCTCATGAGATTGAAGAAGAATAAAAATGACAAAAGAGATAGTAGAGCAATTAATCGATGGTGGTAAAGCATCACCTGGACCACCACTTGGTCCAATGTTAGGTCCATTAGGTTTAAATATAAATGAAGTAATAAAAGCTGTTAATGATGCGACAAAAGACTTCGTTGGAATGAAAGTCCCAGTTAGGATAATAGTTGATAGTGACACAAAAAGCTATACTATAGAAGTTGGTACACCTCCAACATCAGCGTTAATAAAGAAAGAGGCAGGAATAGAAAAAGGCGCATCTAACCCAAAAACAGAAAAAGTTGCGGATTTAGCAATAGAGCAAGTGATAAAAATTGCAAAAATGAAGAGCGATGCTTTCTTAGGAAAAGATAATATAGCAAAAGTTAAAGAAGTTTTAGGGACTTGCCAATCCTTAGGAGTACTTGTTGAAGGAAAAAATGCAAGAGAAATAATTGAAGAAATAAATAGAGGTAAATACAAAGATAAAATATTGGCAAGTAAAACAGAATTAACAGAAGAGGAACTTAAAAAACTTGAGGAGGAGAGAGAAAAATTAAGAAAGGAAATTGAAACAAGAAGAGCAGAACTTGAAGCAAAAACAAAGAAAATTATTGATGAGATGCAAGGCAAAACAAGGGAGCAAATAATAGATAGATTAGAGAAAGAAGGAATTCCAAAGCAAATTTATGAGCAGTTATTACCAGTAGATGTTGTATCTCAACAAAAAGAAAAAGCAGTTAAGGAAGATAAGAAATAAAATGGATAAGAAAAAAATTTCTGAAAAAATGGAAGAACTTTTGAAAAAAGAAAAAAAGAAAGGCAAATTCAAGCAGAGTATTGAAATGATAGTAAATTTTAAGCATGGTGTTGATCTGGAAACAAAAGATAAGTTAAATCTTATTGTACAATTACCAAAAAGCAGAGGGAAAGAAACTGAAATTGGGGTTTTTGCTGATGGTGATTTAAATTTAAAAGCAAAAAAATTTTCCAATTATGTTTTTGACAGACATGAAATAGAGGAATACTCAAGAGATAAACGAAAGATAAGAAAAATTGCAAGTAAATGTTATTGGTTTCTATCTCAACCAGAACTTCTACCAGTTGTTGGAAAATTTTGGGGAGTTGTTCTTGGAACAAGAGGAAAAATGCCTCAGCCTTTACCATCAAATGTAGATTTAGAACAAATTATTTCAAAGTATAAAAATTCTGTGAGAATAAAATCAAAGAAAGGTTTAGCAGTTCATGTTCCGATTGGCACAGAAGATATGTCAGCTGATGATCTTTTAGAGAATTTCAATACAGTTTTGATAGCAATTGAAAGGCAAATTCCAGAAGATAAAATTTCTTCAATATACATAAAAAGAACAATGTCAGAGCCAGTTAGAGTTTTATAAATTCTAATTTTTAATCTACTAAATCTAATTTTATACCATTATTAAAATGTCAGAAATAAAGTCCAAGAAAGCAAATAAAAATGCACTACTTTCAAATTCACTTAGGCTTAATTCTAAAATTTCTAAAATAATTACATCTATAATGCTTTTATTTTGTTTGATTTTATTGCAATAAATTTACTTATAACTTTTGCTGTTCTGTGTTCTTTTTTTGCTCTCTACCTTCTACTTATGCTCTCTACAGTTCAGCAAAAGTTTTTTTCATATTCGCATCAAGATAAAAATTTGCGAGGTGAGAAAAATGGAAAGAAAAGTTATCCTAACAGTTCTTCCAAAATAGGGAAAATTTTTAAGCCTTAACATGAGGCGCCAATGTTAAGGCTTCTTTTTATTAATTTTACCTAAAAAATGAAACTTGAAAAAATTGATCTTGAATTAACAAGCAAATGCAATCTTAGATGTGAACATTGTTATGCAAATTCAAAGAGAAATGGAATTGATATGCCAGTAGACATAGCATTGAGAATTATAAATGAGTTTTCAGATATCGGAGGAAATAGAATCGCTTTAACTGGTGGTGAGCCAACATTGCATAAAAATTTTATTGAAATTTTTAACTATGCTGCAGAGATGGGCTTGAGAATAGAGCTTGAAACAAATGGCTTCTTTTTTTATAAATTTGCAGAAGATATCTCTAAAAAAAGAGAATTTATCAAATATGTTCAAATAAGTTTAGATGCTGTATCTTCCAAAATTCATGATGAAATTCGTGGTATAAGAGGTTCTTTTAAAAAAGCGGTAAATGCTATAAAAATTTGCAATTCATTTGAAATTCCTGTTCGAGTTAGCACAGTTCTTTCTAAAAAAAATAAAAATGAGATTGACAAGATGATAAAATTATTACAGAAATTTGGTGTTTCTGACTATAGAGTTGATGTTGTTGTCCCGACAGGAAGGGCAATTAACAATGGTATTTGTGCTAAGGAATATGCTAAAATAATAAAAAAATTTTTAAATTCTAATGACAAAGTTGTAATGCCATCATGCGGAGTTGGTTATTCAAGAGTTGCTGTTCTTGCAGATGGAAAAATAACTCCTTGTCCTATGCTAAGAGAACTAATTGTAGGGAATGCGTTTAATTTCGGAGAACTTTCAAAATCATTAAATTCAGATGTAGTAAAGAAAGTAAGAGAAGGTCTTGAAAAATCTTGCGGTAAATGTGAAAAAAAGAATATATGTGGAAAAGGTTGTAAAGCAAGGGCTTATGCCATAACTAAAAACCTAAATGCTTCTGACCCATACAGATGCGCATTATTCAAAAATTTTTTATGAAAAGATATAATATCAATTTTTATATATAGAATTTAATATAATATTCATAAAAAATTTTTAATTTAGAATGAAAAACATAAGTTTTTTTATAATATCAATTTTTGTTTTTTATTTTTTACAAATTTGTTGTGCAGATAAAATTGAAATTTCAAATCTACCAATTTCTTCAGTTAGCATATCAAAAATAGCAAATAATAAAAATAGCGTTCTATACAACAGTAATCAACAAAAGTTAAGTATAAGTACTATCTCTAAAAAACCTTCAAATTTAGTAAGTATACAAAATAATAAATTAAAAACAGAAAATTTTTATTCTGGAAAAATTTTAACTACACCAACAGTAAGTTATATGGCAAAGCCATTTACAGTATTTGCAACAAGAGAAGGTTTAGTTGGCAAAAAAACATCAACTGGCCATATAATCAAGGAGAATGATAGATTTGTTGCGTTGCCTTCATATAAAGCAAAAAATAAGTGCGTTAAAGTTATAAATCCAAAAAATGGTAAGAGTGTAATCGAAAGAGTTAAAGACACTGGGCCTTGGAATACTAAGGATAACTATTGGGATTTTGATAGAGAAACCTTTACGACATTACCAAGAGGCTTACCTGAAGCACACGCAGCATTTTATTGGAATTATAATAATGGTTTAGATACTTTTGGAAGAAAAGTTAAAAATCTGGCAGGGATTGATTTAGCAGATGGTACATGGAAAGCCTTAGGAATGAAAAATAATGATTTTGTAGAGTTCTACTTTGTTAACTGCCCCTAATTTAGATTCTAATTTAAATAACAACTGCTATTATATATTTTATTTCTCAAAATGGTTGCAGATTGGAAACTAAGGCAAGTTGAAGAATTATCAAAGAAAATTTCTGAATCAAAAACAGTTGCAGTTGTTGGAATTTTAGGAATTCCTTCAAAGCAATTTCAACTTATGAGAAAAAAGTTAAGGGATAAACTTCAGATATATGTTAGTAAGAAAAGCATTATAAAAAAGGCTCTTGAAAAATCAAAACTTAGCAAAATTGTAAATGAGGTTGAAGGTTCAACAGCATTATTGCTCTCAGAATTAGATCCATTACAAGTAAATAGTCTAATTGAAGAAAATAAAACATTTGCACCACTAAAACCTGGAGATAAAGCACCTTATGATATAGTCATTCCTGCAGGAGAAACAAGTCTGAGAGCAGGACCTATTCTTGCAGAACTACAAAAAGTTGGCATAAAAGCTCAGATAAAGGGTGGAAAAATTTTTGTCACAGAGAATTCAGTTGTTGCAAAAGCAAATAGTTCTATTTCAAAAGAACTTGCAGCAATTTTACCAAGATTAAATGTTTTTCCAAAAGAAATTTCGTTCAGTATAAGAGCGATTTATAATAATGGTTTAATCTACAGCAGAGATGTTCTCATGATTAATAAAAATGTTGTTAATCAAAAAATTAATTCTGCAATAAGAGAGGCAATAAATTTATCACTAAATTTAAATTTCTATACTAAATACACTGTAAAGTTGTTCATCCAACGAGCATATAACGAAACTTTAAATTTGGCATTAAATACAGAAATTCCAACAAAAGAAACAATTCCTTATTTGCTTCAAAAAGCAAATTTTCAAGCAAAAGAAATTTCCTCAAAGTTGAAAGTTTAACTTATAAATTCTCTTTCATGTATCATAACTATTGCAAAGTAAATATTAGAAGGAGATATTCTGGCATCCTACATTAGACTTTTTTATCTACTAAATTTTCATCTGTTATTTCTTCTTTTTCTTAAATGCATATGGGATATCTATGTAATAAACTCCTTCCTTTGCTTTTATAACCACTGGTTTTCCTCTCATTAAAGAGGCAACATCTAATTTAAATTTACCTTCATCAATTCTTTCTAATGTCTCAACATCAAGATGTATTGTCTTTCCTTCTGCTTGTAATTTATCTCCAAATTCCTTATCTAACCATTCTAAATCAGAACTTGAAATTTCTTTTCCCTTCAGCTTAGCAATAACCTCCTCTTTACTTTCGTTTTCTCCAACACGAATATATAAAAAAACCCTTGCTCCGCATTTGCAACCTTGAATTAATTCAGGAGCGCCATCATCATAAATTTCTCCGCAACGAGCACATTTATGAGGCATTTTATTTCTTCTCAGCTAAAACAAAGATTTGTTGTGGCTCTTTTTTTATTTTTCTTATTAGCTTGGAAGGTCCAATTATTGTAAGCCCGCCTGTTTTTCCACCAAGTAGTCTTATAAGCTTTTCTCTAATCCCTTGTTTTGTCTCTCCAAGTGTTGAAACTTCAATTCCTGGAAAATTCTCATTTATCCTTTTCATTGTTTCCTCAATAAGCCGAGCTTCTTCTCTATGAGAGAGGTTATCATCTGTTATGATAATTTTATCCTTTTTTATCTTTTCTATGATATACTCTATTTTACTGTCCTCGCCCATTGGGTTAAGAACATCTGATGAAATAAATTCGAGCTCTATTTTCATTTTGAATATTTATATATAGCGTTGTATAATTCTTCTAAATTATATCCCTTAAGAGCTGAAACTTTCACAACCGGATGCTGTGGAAATGCTTCTTCAACCAATTCTGGTTTTGAATCTTTTAAATCAGTTTTATTCGCAACTAATATAACTGGAATTTTTCTTGCTTCAAGATTTCCAATTATTGTTATATTAACTTGTGTGTATGGATCCTTTGTCGAATCTAAAACAACTAATGCAGTATCAACATGCTCAAGCCATTTTATTGCTTCTATTACACCTTTCGTTGCTTCTTTTGCTCTTTGTTTTGCATTTTCTTTTGTTAGCCCATATTTAAGGAATTCTTCATAGTCGATTTTTGTTGCAATTCCCGGCATATCAATTAAACTCATCACGATTTTTTTATTTCCAAACCTCACTGTTATTCGCTCTTTCTTTTGAACTTCTCTTGTTTCATGTGGAATTTCAGAAACAGTTCCAACTGGTTCACCAGTCCAGTCAATAGAGATTCTGTTTGCTAGTGTTGTCTTTCCTGAGTTAGGTGGGCCATATAAGCCCAATCTTATAACTTTTTTCCTCCAAAAAAATCTCCTTAGAAATCTTAGTATTGCTCTTAGTGGCATTTCAATGCTTATTTTTATTCATTAACTGAGAATATAAAAGAATATTAGAAGAAAGATTAATAAACCCGTTCGGAAATGTGAGCTTATCTTGAATCCACAAGGGTATAAAAATGGGCTATTACAAATATGTTAAGGAACTATATCGTGGAATAACAAAGAAAAGCAGGGAAAATAAGGAGTTAAAAAAACTTCTTCTTGAAAGGAAAAAAATTTTCAGAGATTCAGCATCTGTTGTGAGAATAGAAAAACCAACAAGAATTGACAAAGCAAGAAGATATGGCTATAAATCAAAGCAGGGTTTTGTTATTGCTAGGGTAAGAGTAAGAAAAGGTGGTATGAGAAAATCAAGGCCAAATTCTGGAAGAGGACCAAAGAGGATGGGTGTTGAAAAGATAACTCCAGAAAAATCAATTCAAAGAATTGCAGAAGAACGTGCTCAAAAAAAATTTCCAAATTTGGAAGTTCTTGGTTCTTATTGGATTTTAGAAGATGGAAAACATAAATGGTACGAGGTCATACTTGTTGATAAACACCACCCTGCAATAAAAGCAGATAAAGATATAAACTGGATTTGTGAAAAGCAGCATACAAAAAGAGTTTATCGAGGCTTAACTCCAGCTGGAAAAAAATCTCGCGGCTTAACAAAGAAGGGTAAAGGTACAGAGAAATTAAGACCCAGTATAAAAGCTCATGAGAGGAAAGGAAAATAAATTTAAATTATAACAAAATATTCTTTGTCTCTTCAATTGCTTTTTCTAAACTTCCCATTTTTATTTTAGTTCTCTTTCTGAGCTCTTCTTTACTATACCTAAGAAAATCTTCAATTAGCAAAAAATTTGCTTGCATTACCTTTATCTTCTCACAAAAATTTAAAGATTTTAAAATTGTTATAGGGTAAAGCTTTTTTTTCTCAATCAATTTTTCAAGACTTTCATCTTTTGGATAGTGCCAACTTGTTATTTTTATTCCAACACAATTTGAATATTTTATTGCCTCATTAGTGAGTTTTGTATTACAAACAAGCCATGCTTTATCAAATTTATCACTTAAATCAAGAAATCTTGCATATGTATAGAGTGCAACTTTTAGTCCAGTATAAATTCCGAGTTCGTTATGATACTTACATTCTATCATATACTTAAGTGAATCTTTTTTTGCTGCAATGTCGACTTCCTGTTCAACACATTTACCATTGAAAATTTTTCTAACACAGGTTTCATATCCATAGTTCTGCAAAATCTCAGCAAAAAATTGCTCAAATGGAAATCCTGTTGGACCAAGACACATAATTGCCCTTTTTAAGTCATATCTTGAAGAAATTCCTGGCCTTTCCTTTTTTAGAAATTTTAGTGTTAACTCCAAGATCTCTCTTGTTGTAATACCCTCATAGCATTTCTCTTTTACAGATTTTGCAACTTCATTTGCAAATTTTTTAGACGCACCTGCTCTAATACAAGTTCTAAAAATTTTCTTTTCATCAAATTCTTCTTTTCTACCAGATGCTTTCACCACATACATTCTAAGTTACCTTTCAATTGTGAAAACTTTTCTATAGCTATTTTCTCTTTTACTCAAAATTTCCATAACCATATTTTTGTTCTTACTCACAATAACAAAAGGATTTGTTTTAGTTGCAAATTCAGCAGCTTCTCTTAGTTTTTCATCTTTCTTTGCATATATTCTAAACAATGGTTCACCTTTTTCAACAAATTCTCCAATTTTTTTATACAGCAAAATTCCTGCTTCTTTATCTTTTGGTGCTCCAGCAATTTTTGCAGTTTTTGCAATTTCATGATTCTTTATGCTGAGAATCACTCCTGAGCATTCAGCACAGAAGTCTTTAGTTTTTTCACCAACTTTTATATCCTCAAAATGAATTTTTTCATCTCCTCCTTGCTCTGCTATAATCTCTCTAAATTTTTTCTCTGCTTTTCCAGAGTGCAGTATTTTATAAGCTGTTTTTTTATCACCTTTTCCAACCATGCTAAATAAAATTCCTGCTAAAGAGCATGCTTTCTCAACTAAGTCTTTTGGCTTGCCTGTTTTTAATGCCATCAGAGCTTCTCTTGCTTCTAAAGCTGGACCAATACAATTTCCAATTGGTTCCTCACCAAAAGTTATTGCACATTGCACTTTAATTCCTAACTTTTGTCCTAAATCAAGAAAATTTTCAGCAATTTTTTTAGCATTTTCAAGATTTTCAATTTTTGTTCCAGAACCTGTGGGCAAATCTAAAACTAAATGTGTTGAGCCAGCAGCTTTTTTCTTTGCCATTATTGATGGCATAAATAGTGGATCTAAATCTAATGGATATTCTATTCTTATAAAAAGATCATCTGCAGGAGCCATGTTTAATGCCCCTCCCCATGCAATACATGCATTTGTTTTTTCAACAACTTTTTTTATTTCTTTGACTGATAAGTTAACAGGCATTATACATTCTGCTCTATCTGCTGTGCCAGCTGGGGAAGTTATTGCTCTTGAAGAAGTTTTTGGAATAGTTAGATTAGCAGAAGCAACTATTGGCACAACTAAAAGAGTTGTTTTATCTCCTGGAACACCACCTAAACTGTGTTTATCCATGACATACTCCTTATCCCATCTTAATTGTTCTCCGCCATTAGCTATTACCTCGCTTAGATACGCTGCCTCCTCAATTGAAATCCCATGAATATACAAACTTGTGATAAACGCCGCAAGTTCCAGATCATTTAGTTTTTTCTCTACAACATCGTTAACAATACTTTCTAATTCATTCTTACGAAGTTGTAAACCCTCTATTTTTTGTCTTATAAACTCCTTCGAGCTAAGTTTTTCCCTTCTTTTTACATTAACCTTAGCATATCCTCGCAAGTTCAACTCTTGTTTTACTTCATTATAAACAAGAATCTCCCCTTTTTTTACAAATTTTTCACTTGTATTCACAATAGCAGTCGTAGCCTTTCCTTTATATTCTAACATAACTCTATCGAGGGGATAAACACCAAGCTCTTCAGCATCATTCTTATTAAGAATTACGATATTTTTTCCACCAGCGTCTAGATCAATAGTTCTGACTTTAACTTCCATTTTAAAAATGAGCATAGTGGGATCGCGGAGATTTGAACTCCGGTCGCGAGCTCCCAAAGCTCGAAGGATAACCAAACTACCCCACGATCCCAAAATTAAAACTATTAATAATATATTTCAAAACAAAACTAAATATCGTGCTTCTCAATTTTTATTTTTAGAAAATCCTTTGCAATATAACTTTCATGGAAAATCTCTCTTGCCTCTTTTTCTAGAATTTCAGGATTGACGTATCTTTGAGAAATATGAGTCAAAAAAAGTTTTTTTACATTTGCTTCTTTTGCAATAGTTGCAGCATCTTTTGCTGTTGAATGTCCTGAATCATCAGCTTTTTCTCTTTCATTTTCAGAGAATGTTGATTCATGTATTAGAACATCTGCATTTTTTGCAAATTCAATAAGCTCTTTGCAAAATTTTGTATCTCCGGAATAAACAACTTTTCTGCCTTGAATTGGTTCTGATAATACTTCATCTGGTGAAATTTTTCTTCCAGAAATAATAACCTCTTTCCCTTTTTGCAATTTTGAGAATAGTGGGCCTTCAGGAATTCCAAGCTTAAGAGCTTTCTCTTTCAAAAATTTTCTCTTTGGTTTTTCCTCAAATTTATATGCTAAAGAGTTAATATTGTGAGAATTTTTAATTGCGGAAATTAAATAGCGATCATCTTCAAGAACAATACCTCCAGAAATTTCATGAACTTTTATAGAAAAGGAATTTAAAATAAATGTACCCATAGAGAGCATATGTTCCATTGTTTTCCTAAAACCCTTTGGCCCATAGAGACATAATTCCTTCTTCCTGTCTAAAAAATTCATACTTTGTATTAAACCACCTAAGCCCAAAAAGTGGTCAGCATGTAGATGTGAAATGAAAATATGATTTATTCTCATAAAATTTATCTTCGCATTAAGCATCTGTCTTTGTGTGCCTTCACCACAGTCAAACAAAAAATAATTTCCAAGATATTCCAAAAAAATTGAAGAGAGGTTTCTTTCCTTAGTTGGCACAGCCCCCGAAGTACCAAGAAAAATTATCTTCATATCAAAATAATTAAAGAAGAAAAGAAAATATATTAAATTTTTAACTTTCCTAATTAACCTTTTACCTTTAATAATATTTTTTCTGCAACTTTATCAGCTTTTGCTATTCCTGGAATTTCACTTTCAACAATGTCAGCTTCGCTATAACTTATTAACTCAATTGTTAGAGTTGATATATTAAAAAATCTTTGTAAAATTCCCTGAGAAATTTTGACATCTCTTATCTTGCTGTATGGTATCATTATCTCGCTCTTTGTTAAAATACCCTTCTTTATCCTAACAAAGTCCTTAGCTAATTCATAGTGAAAATTTCTATAAAAAAGATATATCCAAATTATGTAGAGCAGAATAAAAAATGTAATTAATGAAAACAAAAAAAGAAAAATTTCTTGTTTTATGTTAAATAATGGAACATTAGTCCCTATACCAATCGCATTCCATATATATGGGGCAGAATAAATAAAAATTGCTAAGAAAAAAACAAAAATAAAAACTTTCAATAAATTTACAACCCTCCAATTTTTATCAATTTTTTCCATTTTAGCAACATTCATATTAAACAACTAAAAATTTTCCTATTAAACATTAAAATTTGAATAATAAATGTCTAAATTTATAAAGAAAGGATTTAATAATAAAATAATTGCACTAAGATTAATGATAACTGCTAAAACCAAGCACTTAAATTTTTTTGTGAGAGTTCTGTCAGAGCATTTTCTAAATTCTCAGAGGCTTTTCTAACTCTATCCTCCGAGAAGTCATGCTCATTACAAAGGAAATCCACTAATTTTTCAGTGTTTGGTCTTTTAAATTCAACTTTATAGTTGTCTGAAACTTTTGGATTCAGAAAAATTTCCCTAATTTCATTTAAATCAAAATCCAATTGCAATGTTTTTAATTTACCTTCCTTAACAATTTTCAGAGCTTTTTTTGGGCCAATACCTTTAACACCATCATTAAAGTCAGTTCCAACTAAGATTCCAATGTCAATTAATTGCTCTCTTGTTATCCCTAACTCTCTAAGGACATCCTCCAATTTAATCATTTCAAGTTCTAAGGTACCAGAAAGGGTTAAACCTCTAACTAATTTTTCTGCACCAAGAAGTAATGAGTCATAGTCCTGAGAGCCGACACAGAAAGCATCACCTTTTTTGCATAAATAAACGCATTGCGCTTCACCTTCGCTTGGAGCTTGAACAAATGGAATTCCCATAAAGTTGAGTAAATTTTTAGCATCTTCAAGCATAGAATCTGTAACCCTTGATGTTCTTTGTGCAAATTTTTTTGCATCTTCAATTCTACCTTCAGAGAGTGCTTTTTTCCATTCAATTTCTGCCTCCCTCTTAAATTCCTTTCTTTGTTCTAATTCCCTCATTTTTAGCTTTGGTGCTTCACCATCAAAAACATAAATAGGCTTTATACCTAAACTCAATAATCTAACAGTTCGGTAGAGCAATCCAGATAGATGTGAAGTAATTCTACCTTTCGAATCCATCAGTGGAGTTCCATCAGGTTGTCTTATTGAAGACAAAAATTGATATAATGAATTTAGTGCATCTACAGCAACAATTTTTCCTTTCAAAAAAGAAAAGTCAATTCTTTCATGCGGTAAAATATCTTTTAAGTTTACCCCCATTTTCTCTCACATAAGGAGATTATTCGTTTTTAATGGAATAATATATTAAAAATTTTTTAGGGAATGCAAAATTATTGTGCGCTATTGAAAAATATTACGATAAGTTAACTTAATTATCCTTAGGTTTAAATGGTACTCTGCTCAGATAGATAATAAGATTAGTAATTAATAAAACAATTGTCTAAAAGCCCAAAGATATTAAGAGAAGGTCATGAGCTAAATTGTTACAGAAGTTTATCTTATTATTTAGTTGAATAGCTAATATTGTTGAAAGAAATACGAATGTTCTCTTAGATAATTTTGCATAGAAATTATACTAATGTCGTAAATCTGAGAAAGAAAGTTTTTATATCCTTGAAAGACATATACCTGTTGGTGCTACAAAGATGAAAATAAAAAGCATTGAGAATATGGAAATTATACGATTATTTCTTGGATCTGTTTTTTTGATTTTGGTGTTATCTGTTTTTTCTCTGCTCGTTTCTGCAGGTTCTTCTGATAGCTCTCTAATACTTTCTAAACTGACCGTAAGCTCTATGCTATCAAAAAAAGATGATGGACTTACTATTAGTTCTCTTGGTATTAAGAAAACTATTGACTTAAACGAGGAGTTGTCACGGAAGATCGAAAGCGCAACCCTTAAAAGTAACAATCCTGTGAGAATTGGTGGTGCTGGAGCTACATGGGAAACTAAAGAAGATAAATACAAAAGATATAGGCAAAAGTTTAATAGTGCAGCGGAGTATGCATTAGATAGCGTCACTATGATGGTAGGCGGTATCAAGTTTACAAAAGTAACAGTACCTAAAGCTGCAAACAAATTATTCTCAAACAGTTTTAAATCAACTAGTCATAGATTTAGTTTTAGTTTTTCAAGGGATTTAACCTCTAGAGAAGCTGCAGAAGAACTTCTCATAACCAGAAATGCTGAACACTTAAAAAATGCTGGATGGTCGTCATTGTCTAAAAAACTGATTGTTAAAACACCTACTACGGTAGTGAAATCTGTTGACCCTTTTATATCAACAAGGAAAGTTAATAGCTGGTTTATGGAAGGAGATATCGTTGTACCTACACCTTAAATTTTTTTAAATAAATTTTTTATTATATCAAAATCTTGGTTGATCAAGGAAAAACATTGCAAGGTATATCTTAAACAAAACTGAAGATGTGATAAACTCGAGAATTAGACATGTATCATAGTTGTCGTTTCTACTACATTTCCATAATCACTAGCAATTTTTCTCACTTCTTTACTGCCGCAGCTTTCGCAAACTAATCGTTCTTTGAATTTTTCAGATTTCACCAATTGAGATCTACATTTCTTACAGAATGCTTTTACAACTCCAAAATCGCCTTTTGTTGAAATATCTACAAGATCAATATCAATTTTTATAACTCTTGCCTTTATTATATCACCAATCCCAAACATATCCTCTGGTTTGTTAACATAGCTATCTGAAATATTTGCAACATATAAATTTGCATTTATATCTAACTCCTCATTAAAACCTTGAATTTTTTTTATTGTCACAGTTATGAAATTTTTTTTCACATCAATTATTTTTCCAAAAACAATTTGTCCTACTTGTAATTCAACAGGTTTTTTACCGATAACTTTAACAATATGTCTTTCTTTATCAACAACTTTCTCTCCAATTCTTGCAGCAAAAATTTCTCCATTTTCAGCATAAGTACCTTCACCTAATAGGAACTCTTCTATTGTGCCAAGATAATCTCCTATCATAACTTTGTTGCTTTGAGTTTTGCTATCCATTTCACATAGATATTAAATTTTAGAAATAAAAATTTACTCTTGTGGTTTTATAATAACTTTCATGGATCTATCAGCTTTAGAAACAATTTTAAAGCCTTCTAATGTTTCTTGTAATGGTAGTTTATGCGTAATCATTCCTTTTAAATTCATCTTCTTTTCCTTCAAAATTTTTATCGCCTCTTTAATGTCTTTTTCTGCAGCAGCATATGAACTTATAATTTTAACACATTTAAACCATAGCTCATTAAATGGCATTTCTATCTTGCTCTCTGGACTTGTTGGAGCAAAAAATAAAATTGTTCCAGCATTATCAACAAATTTAAATGATTTCTCTATTGCTTCCTTTGCAGAAGTGCAAACAATAACTCTATCAAATTTCTCATCTAAATTCTCATTTGCGTTTGCTGTAAAATTTGCTCCGAATTTTTTTGCAATTTTAAGGCGGTAAGGATTAATGTCAATAACAGCAATTTTCTTTGCTTTCTTCAATTTAGCTAACTGTATATGTAATAAACCTGAAACTCCTGAGCCAATTATAAGCACATTATGACCTTTTTCTATACCTGCTTTTCTTTGGCTGCGAATAACACAAGCTAATGGCTCAATAAAAGTTCCTTCGTCAAATGAAATTTCTCTTGGCAATAAAAAAGTGCCTTTTTCTACATTTATTTTTGGAATTCTTATGTATTGAGAAAAGCCACCAGGATAAAAATTTGTTCTTCTTAGAGTTTTGCAAACAGTCTCTTCTCCTTGAAGACAATATTTGCATTTATTACAAGGAACATGATGCGTCACAAAAATTCTATCACCAACTTTAAATTTTTTCACATCCTTAGCAACTTTTTCAACTATGCCAGTAACTTCATGTCCTAAAACTTTCGGAGCTTCCTTAATGCGGTACCATTCCATTACATCACTACCACAAATTCCTGAAGAAATAACTTTAAGTAAAATTTCACCTTTGCTAATTTTTGGAATTGGTCTTTCTTCTATGCGAATATCATTGTTGCTATAGTAAACTGCAACTTTCATAGCAAGAAAATTATATGAAAATTGAAATTAAAATGCTAATGTAAAGATAAACGACTACATTTAAACCTACTGTTACTTTGCCTCAAGTATTTTTTCAATTATCCATCCAGTTAACATTCCCCACAAAACAAAAGATATCATGCTACCAATCCAAAAAAGCATAACACGAAAAGGACCAACAGTAGTCATATTCGGATTTGCCCCAACTAAAAGAAAAGGAAAACTTAAAACTGCAAAAATCATTAATATTAACTCCTGAATAGAATTCCAACAGCTACTACCTACTAATGGAGACCCAGAGTCATTTGTTGGTAATGAACATTTTACTAGATAATCACTAATATAAAATGCTAAAAAGAGTAAAACCCAAATTGTTAATCCCATCATACCGCATTTAATCCAAGTTTTCATGAGAAAAGTAAAATCAGCTCTTATAAATTTATTAGAACTTTTAATATTAAATCTAGTGCCCTCTTCCTTATATAAACTTACGAATGCAACAAAATAGTCATAATTTACGATCTCTTTTTGTGAGAGGCAGGTTTTCGAATTTCACATAACGGCTCCGTCATATACGAAGTTTCGGCGTAGCCGAAATTTGGGCGAACGAAGTGAGTCGTATATGCTGTGTTAAGCGACCCCGATAGGGGCAAGGTTCGAAGCACTGCAGAGTGCCCAAGTCCATCCATATTATTTACCTCTTTCTTTCAATCTTTCTTGGATTGCATTGCTCGTTAATTCCTTGACTGCATCTTGAGCAATCCATTTAGCACTTTTAGATTCTATCTTTTGAATCTCTTTCGCAGTTTCAATTGCCTTTGTATTCAAGGCAATATTTCGTTTCCCAATCTGTCTTAATGCCCAATTCACAGCTTTCTTAACAAGGATTCTATCATCAGTAGATTCTCTTTTTATGATTGGAAAGAATACTTCAAATTGCTCATCTTTTGCTTTCTTATCTTTAAAAGCTAACCAAGCCATTAAAGCAAACCCTGCCCTTTTTACGAATTCTTCGTCTCTTTCGCTCCATTCTATGGCTTTTTGATAAGCAAATTTAGAGTAAGTAAAAAGATTTTGACAGATCTGGTCACAGATTTCCCAGTAATCAAACTCCTTTACCCATTTTTCCATTTGCTTCTCGGTCACTAATACAGGGTCATCAATCATACTTGCAAGTATTCGAGTTTCTCGAATATTTAATTTCCAAAGTTGTTGAGCAAGTTTATGGTCTTTTCCTATTTCTTTGGCAATCTTTCTTAAATTCGGAATTGACACGCCATAAGCTCTCTCAGCGGTAATCCCGTATTTAACCATGCCTTCAACGGCTCTGGGATTAGATAGGGATTTTAGTTTTTTTAAGATGTTGTTAAATTGCATTTTTTCTAACCTCTTTCTTTCACTGGTTGCCTTAAAATAGTTTTCATCTTTTCTGGAGCAACCTTTCGTGGGTCAGAAAGATAGATTTCATGGTGAAGACCATTTTCAACAAGATTTTTCTGTTCCATCAATTTTCGCATTTTTGATAACGACTCTGGCTCTGTTGAATATGGCCCTATGTGCAATATCTGAATGCATTTACCTTCCTTAATCTTTTCGAACTTGATTTCCTTAACCAGAGTTATTCCTTTCTTTTTGAAAACCTCTTCTTTTGCCTTCTCTACCATATCTGAAGTAACAAAATCAGGCATACGAATAAGAAGTTTCCAGCGCCATTCTTCGCGAGGCACCTCCAAAGCAGGTCTATCAGGCTCTACCCACCATAATCCCTCTAATTTTGGGACACTAAAATCTTTACCCTGCTTTTTAGAGATATTTTTGACACTATAGGCAAGAGGATACAAAGCTTCAACTGCTTTTGTAAAAACTTCTCCAGCGGGTTCACCTTTGCCCTCAATAGTCAAAAATGGAATTTCACCAAATTCAACTACATTAGGGTTTGTTCTTGCTGTATAATAGGTTTTGTATTCCTTTGTCAGGTCTAATTTTGTTTCCATAGTTCTATTACCTCCGATTTTCAAAGTCGGGTTTGGGCATTTCGCCTAACAGCTGCGGACATAAGAAGTGCGAATGTCAGCGAGCATTTGGGTGAGACTATGCGAGAGTCGACCGTTTATCCACTGTTATGTACAGGTTTGTTGAGGGAATCGTTGGGTTTTGAATAATTAGCATCTGCTAGTGACCAAGGGACATCTGATAGAGTCTCTGGAATACGCCTCACAGGAAAACCCCGAATTTGTCGAACTTTATATTGATTTTGCGATTAGTCATTTAGGAGACAAAGCGTTGAGGTTTATAGAGTTCTCGCGGCTTAAATTCTATATCCTTTTCTTTCGGCTTGATTTTAAATTTTAAAATTTCTTCGATTTTAGTCATATCATTATGGCGATAAATTCTTTATTTACTTTTAGCTTTTCTAGCGATCTTTAATCCCACTAATATTATTATTAGTGCCAAAATTAGAATTATTCCAATAAACAGCCATTGATTAGAGGCTTTTTCTTTTGTTATTTCTGGTTTTTTAGTTGCCGATAAATCCTGTGTTTCTTTTTCTTCGCCCTCTGCCCAATTAATATCTTCTTCATTTCTTAATTTCATTAAAGATTGTACTTCCTCAAATGTATCAAATTTCTCGACTGGCGAAAGTCCTTTATTATCAGCCACAACTTTTTCTCCGCCTTTTACCTGAACCGTCTCGCTGCTTGCCTTGGATTTAAAATCAACCACACCTTCAAATACTTTTAGGGTTGATTTCCCGTCTTTTTCCTCGCAGACAAAAGTTGTTCCTTTGATTCCTGCCACCGCCTGATTCATTTCCACCTCCATTGTTCCATCTTTAATCATTTTTTTAATATTGGCCCAAATGTTTCCGGCAACTAATTTAAGTTTGCTTTCTTTTTCAGCTGGAGCGCTTATAACAATATGAGATTCAGGTTCAACCACAAAAGTGCTCATATCAGTAAAAGCAAGGATAATTTTGCTGTCCTCTTCTGTAATAATATGGGCGTCAACAGGAATAACATCATCCATTTTAAGAGGACGTCTGACTCCATCGATTTCAATATCGCACTGACCAGTCATCCCAGCCACTCTGACACCTGAATCAACATGTTTTTTAGGTGTTTCTGCGGGTTCTTGTTTGTAAGTTGCCGGTTCTGATTTTACTATTGGTATAACCTGATAAGCTACTTTATTGAAAAAATATGTACACTTGCTTATTGAGCCGCTTTCTTCTTTATTGTCTCTGTACTTCCGATAATATTGTCCACTTGATTTTTTGCAGGCAAAATTTAAAACCACGTGGTCTTTTATCACCTGTCCTTGAAAAGTACCACTTTCTGACCGTTCAACCCAGCCTTCACTATAACGTAGTCCGGCATTTAAATTGCTTACTCTACTTTTAGTCTGTAAATTAATTTCATATTGTCCGCTGATTTTCCCGGTTTCTTTATCATACACGCCATCCATTTTGATAATGCCATCGCCATCAAATTGTTGAGAGGCAAGAGTATATGATAGAGGAGTTCGACGAGTGACAATTGTAGAAACTTTTCCATCCCTTACTGAAAGCGGAGAAAAAGCAAAAAGAATTTTGTAATCTTTATCTATTGGTGCCGGATCTGAGGGAGTATACATTCTATAGACAGGATAAACTAAATCAAAATCGCCTTGCGGCCATAGAGATTCTTCGGCAAGTACAGAGAAATTTTGAGCAACTAAAAGCATACCCGTTGCCAATAAAAGAAATGATAATTTTTTCATAATAATCCCTCCATTTTAATTATATTTTTTTGACTTAAAAAGTAAAGTGTCTTCTGGGAGCACGAGATTAAAAAATCCTGATAAATGTATTAATAAAGTTGAAAACGACTTGAAACGACACCCCCTTTCTTAACCACCTTATTTTCTTCAGAAAAAAAGAATCAAAAACGTAACGGCAGCACTCTCTCGTAAAGAACAAGAAAAAATTTCGTTAAAATTTTCTTAGACGATTTGCGAAGCAATTTCGTTTTTTCCTTTTCATTTTGTGAATTTTAACGAGGCAACAAAAGAAGAATTTCGGTGGCGATCTCGTTTATGGGCGACTCGCAATTGAGCATAACAACTATTAAGCGAACATTTTATTCTCTTAATCCTTTTTGGAGCTAAAAGCGAACTTGTGTTATCTGGTTTCCCCTTTTTCTTTCTTAAACATTTCAATCGCTTCCTTTGCAGAGAAATTTTCATGAACAATTGCTTTCACTGCCTTAATCATCGCTTTTGGATTTTCTGATTGGAAGATGTTTCTCCCCATATCTACACCAGAAGCACCTTTCTGAATAGCATCATAAGTCATCTTCAATGCTTCCTCCTCAGAAATTTTTTTACCACCAGCAATAACAATTGGCACAGGGCAACTATCAACAACTTTTTCAAAATTTTCACAATAATATGTCTTAACAATATGTGCACCAAATTCAGCAGCAATTCTTGATGCTAATGCTAAGTAACGGGCATCTCTAACTAATTCTTTCCCTACTGCTGTTACTGCCACTACAGGAATTCCATATTCCTCGCCAAGATCAACAATTTTTGCTAATCCTAACAAGGTATCTCTTTCAAATTCTGAACCAACCATTATAGAAAATGCTAAGCCAGAAACATTCAGTTTTAAAGCATCTTTTATCGAGGTTATTATACCTTCATGTAGTAGTTCCTTACCTATTATGCTTGTTCCGCCAGAAACTCTCAATACTACTGGTATATCTTCTTCTGGCTGAATATAATTCCTTAAAGCACCTCTTGTCAGCATTATGGCATCTGCATAAGGTAAAATTTTTTTCACAATTTCAAAATTTTCTAAACCAGTTGTTGGCCCCATAAAATATCCATGATCAACAGCGAGCATAACTGTTCTCTTATCCTTAGGCTTTATTATCCTTGACAACCTATTTTTCATCCCCCAGTCCATTATTTCACCTCTTTTGGTTTAATAATAATGTATCCATGGTTAATCAACCAATAATGAAAATCTCTTGCTGAAAATCTGCAGTTTGTTTTGCATTCATCTCTAATTTTTTCATATTCTTCTGAGTTTTCTTTTGTTTTATTCAACTCCAATTGCACTGGACATTTAACAGAATTACAAAATTCCCTTTTTCTATACTCTTGAAAACCTTTTATTTCCATTAATAATAAAAGAGAAAATATTTGATAAAAATAAAATAAAAATTTAAAATTCTAAGCTTTCGCAATCTTTGCAGAGTTTTTTCTCAACATTACCACATTTGACACAAAATAAAGAGCCGCAATCAGAGCATACATATACCTTATCAACAGTTTTACCACAGATGTCGCATATCATTTTTCCTGTTTAGAATTCTATAATCCCAGTTCATATTTTTAGAAAAACCATCATTATTAAAATTTACATTTTAGTATATAAATTAAAAAAATTTGAGTTATAAAATGAAAGTAAGATTTAGCGAAGGCCATAGAGAATATAAAACAGTTTGGATGTCCAACAAGACTATTTTCCTTATTGACCAAAGAAAATTGCCTGAAAAATTTGAAATTTACAAATCAGAAAATCACAGGAAGACCGCATTAGCAATAAAAAATATGATAGTAAGGGGGGCACCAGCAATTGGTGCAGTATCTGCTTATTCAATGGCACAGGCAGCATTAGAATTTCAAGGAGAAAATATGAAGAAATTTTTTGAGCATTTAGAAAAAGCAAAAAAAGTTCTCATTAGCACAAGGCCGACAGCATTTGATCTTTTTCATGCTGTTGATGAGATAACAGAAAAAATAAAAAAAGCGAAATCTGTGAATGAAGCAAAAAAAGTTGCAATTATTTCTAGCAAGAAATATGCAAAAAAAATCGAGATTGCTTGTAAAAAAATTGGAATTTTTGGAAATAAATTGATAAAGAATGGGGATAAAATTTTAACTCATTGCAATGCAGGTGCTTTAGGATGTGTTGACCATGGCACAGCTCTTGCTGTGATAAGAGAAGCTCACTATTCAAAAAAGAAAATTTTTGTTTGGGTTGATGAAACAAGGCCAAGATTACAAGGAGCAAAATTAACTTCTTGGGAGTTAATAAATGAGGGAATTCCACATGCAATAATTGCTGATAATGCAGCAGGTTATTTCATGCAGAAAGGTGAAGTTGATCTATGCATTGTTGGAGCAGACAGGATTGCAATAAATGGTGATTTTGCAAATAAAATTGGAACATATGAGAAGGCAGTTTTAGCAAAGGAAAATTCCATTCCCTTTTATGTTGCTGCACCTTTAACAACTTTTGATAAAAATTGCAATTCAGGCAAGGAAATAAAAATTGAAGAAAGAACAGATGATGAGGTTTTATATTTAGGAAAAAGAAGAA
This sequence comes from Candidatus Altarchaeota archaeon, assembly GCA_038891095.1. Classification (GTDB taxonomy): domain Archaea; phylum Altiarchaeota; class Altiarchaeia; order IMC4; family QMZM01; genus JAWAEV01. The sequence continues at coordinate 292,753 of JAWAEV010000001.1, read as the reverse complement.
TTGCCCCAAAAGGGGCAAAAGCAAGAAATCCTGCATTTGACATAACTCCAAAGAGATTTGTTACGGCATTCATAACTAATGTTGGAATTTTCAAGCCAAGTGAAATTAAAAAAAAGTTAGTTAATGTTTTTACTTAACCACTTTTTTCTTTTTTGTTAGCTTCTTAAAGTTAAGTTTTTTCTCCAAAATTTTTATTCTACAGGCGAGTTCTTTTCCAATTTTTTCAAGTTTTATTAGTCTTCTCTTTATATCTTTATCCCTCTTTGAAATTTTTTTTGAAATCATCTCTTTATAATTTACGCATGAAAAGATAAATAGCTTATACTAAAAATGACAATAGCAATTGAAAATGCAATTTATGACCTTAAATTTCTTCTTGATAGGGGTTATAAAAGAAAGAGCGCTTTAAATTTAGTAGCAGCAAGATATTCTCTTAACAACAAACAGAGAAATTTTTTGTTCAGGAAAGTTTTTTCTGAGAAGGAAATAAGAGTGCATAGAAAAAGAAAGATTCCAATAGAAGAAATTAAAGGCAAAGACATAATTGTTGATGCATATAATGTTTTAATAACAACCGAAGCAATTTTATCTAATGGCGAAGTTATTGAATGTATGGATGGTTTTTTAAGAGATTTTAGAGGAGTTTTCTCTTCTTATAAATTTGATGAAAAAACAAAAGAGGCATTGAAAAAAATTTTAAAAGTTTTAAAACATTATAATCCAAGATCAGTTCTTTTTATTTTAGATTCCCAAATCTCAAGAAGTGGTGAACTTGCAAAATACATAAGAGAACAACTCAAAAAATTTAAAATTGTGGGAGATGCAAAAACAGAAAGATCAGCGGATTATTCAATAAAAAATTCAAATAAAATTGTGCTAACATCCGATACTGCGATAATAGAGAAAGCAAAGAAAGTTGTCGATGTAGCTATGGAAATTTACAAAAGAAAAGATAAGTCATTTCTGATGTAAAATATTGTATAAATTTGCAACATCAATAATATATTGTGGTGTCAAATAACCAACAACCTTTCCATTTAAAGCAACAATAACAAAATCCTTTGAAAGAACTTCCTGAATTTTATCTTTCAATTTAGCCTCTGCATCAACTACATAAGCGCTTGAAATAAAATCTCTGACAGTTTTTTTAAATAACTCCTCATTTTTAGCTTCCATCAACTTATAAAGATCTAAAATGCCAAGAAGTTTTCCATCATTGTTAATAACTAAGTAATATCTATGATCAGGTTTTACTATAAATTCCAAAAAATTCGGAATTGTTATTGATTCATTCACATAAACAAAATTTCTTATTGCAATTGCACCAATTTTTAAGTCATATACTGAGTGACTTAACTTCACTATATTCAACTCAGAGCCAGATGCAAAGAAAAGAAACATACCTATAATCAAAAGCATAAAGCTACCTGAGATAAAACCGAAGAACATCATGCAGAGAAATATAAATTGTCCAAATCTAACTGCAATTTCTGTTGCTTTTACATAGTCAATCCACAAAGCTAAAACTGCTCTAAAAACTCTGCCGCCATCCATAGGGAAGCCAGGTAACATATTAAAAAACCCTAAGGAGAGATTAAAGAAAATTAAAGCAGAGAGAATTCCAGGTAGTGTAAAGATGAAAGATATTGTATCTGGAGCAAGGCTAATAACATGTGGTAAATTTTTCTGGAATAAATCTATCGGATTTGGAAATAGAAAAACTAAGAGGAAAGCTGATAAAAATGCAAGAGAGAAGTTCAGTAAAGGACCTGAAATAGCAATAACAAGTTCCTTTTCTGGTTTCTCAGGAATTTCAACATTTGCTAGACCGCCAATTGGCAATAAAATTATCCTCTGGACTGGTATGCCGTTTTTTATAGCAACAAATGAATGCAATAATTCGTGCAAAAAAACAATCGTAAATATCATAAAAAAAATAAAAATTGTTGCTATCCCAGAGAGAAATCCGGCTTCAAGGAAAGATATAGTAAATAAAAACATAAAAAACAAAATAAAAGTTATGTGTAACTCAACTGAAATTCCAAAAATTTGGAAAATTTTATATGAAGATTTCATTTTATTTAATTGAATTTTAATATTACATACTTTACATACATATAAAATGCCAAAAAAAGAATATCCTGATGAAGGTGAGCTAGTTATTGCGACAGTTCAGAATGTATTTAAACAAGGAGCATTTGTAACTTTAGATGAATATGGAAACAAAAAAGGGTTATTACATCTATCTGAAATTTCACTTAAATGGGTCAGGAACATACATGACTATGTTAAAGAAGGCCAGAAGGTTATTTTATTGGTTTTGAGAGTAAATCCAGAAAGAGGACATATCGACCTTTCATTGAGGCGAGTTAAAGATCATCAAAGAAAAGAAAAATTAAAAGAGGTCAAGCAAAATCAGAGAGTAGAGAAATTTTTTGAACAGTTAGCAAATGAATTGAAATTACCAAAGGATAAAATTAAGGATGAAATTTCAGAAAAATTGCTGAAAAAGTACGATAATGTTTACAATGCGCTTGAGGCAATTGCAATAGATGAAAAAATCCTTGATAGTATAGAAATTGAAAAATCTTGGAAGCAAAAATTTTTGAATTTGCTAAAGAGAAATATAAAAGCACCATTTGTTGAAATTTTTGGTTATTTGGAATTGAGAAGTTATGAGCCAGATGGTATTCTAAATATAAAAGAAGCATTAAAAAAAGTTCAGAATTACAACTCTGATTGTGAGATTGAAGTGAAATATATTTCAGCTCCAAGATATAGAGTGCAAATAAAGGCGAAAGATTATAAAACTGCTGAGAAAATTTTAAAAAGTGCAACGGATGAAGCTATTGAATATATTGAAAAAACTCATGGTGAAGGAAAATTTTATAGAGAATTAAAAGAAGTTCAATGAAATGAAAATTCTAAGATGCGAGAAATGTAACTCTTATACTCTAAAAGAAATTTGTCCTTACTGCAAAGGAAAAACTTTTGAACCAAAGCCAGCTAAATTTTCCCTCAAAAAAAATTATTCCAAATACAGGATACCTCTAAGATATAAAAATGTTTGAGATTTCTAAAGAGAAGATTGAAAAGAGAATGAGAAATGGGAGCATTGTAGTTCTGAAAAATTCAAAGCGAAATATAAAAGGAGTTATGGTTGGAGAAGGTTTAAGAGTTAAAGTAAATGCAAATGTTGGAACATCCACAGAGAGAATTAATTTATCGGAAGAACTAAAAAAAGCAAAAGTTGCAATTAGTTACGGAGCAGATACAATAATGGATTTAAGTATTGGTGGAAACTTGAATGAAATAAGAAAAATTTTTTTAAGAAATTTAAAAGTGCCTATAGGAACAGTCCCAATATATCAAGCATTTGTAGAAAAAAAGACTGATATGTCAAAGGAAAGTATCTTAAAGGTAATAGAACAACACTGCAAAGATGGTGTTGACTTTATGACATTGCATTGTGGAATTACAAAAGAAATTTTAGATAAAATTCACAAAAGACTTATTCTAGTAAATTCTCGTGGAGGTAGCTTCTTAGTTGCATGGATGTTAGAAAATAAAGCTGAAAATCCATTATTTGAAAATTTTTCCGAAATTCTTGAAATTGTTAAGGAGTATGAAGTTGTTATAAGTTTGGGTGATGCTTTAAGACCAGCTTGCTTACATGACGCAACAGATATCCCACAGCTAAGTGAATTAATAACTCTTGGAAAACTAACAAAAATTGCTCGCAAAGAAAAAGTTCCAGTAATAGTTGAAGGTCCGGGGCATTTACCTTTAAATGAAATTCCGCTGAATGTTCAACTTGCAAAGAAAATTTGTGATAATGCTCCATTATATGTTCTTGGCCCAATAACAACAGATATCTCTCTTGGTTATGATCATATATCTGGAGCAATTGGTGGAGCAGTTGCTTGTATGTATGGAGCAGATTTTCTATGTTATGTAACTCCATCAGAGCATTTGGGGCTGCCAACAATTGAGGATGTGAAACAAGGAGTTATCGCAGCGAAAATTGCAGCACATTCGGCAGATATAGCAAAAATAAGAGATTTTTCAATAGATAATAAAATTTCAAAGGCAAGAAGGGAATTAAATTGGAACAAAATTTTTGGTTTAAGTATCGACAAAAATATAAAGAAGAAATATAAAAATATAGATAAGAAAAGTTGTAGCATGTGCGGAAAATATTGTGCATTGAAAATAATAGATAAATATATATCAAGAAAAAGTTAAATGGATATACAAACTTTCTTTATTCAGTCATTAGTAACATTATTCTTAATAGTAAATCCCATAGGAAATGTTCCAGCATTTATCTCGCTCTTAGATAAATTTAGCGAAGATGATAAACAGCAAATGATAAGAAGAGCAGTGTTTATTGCAATGATAACTCTGATAATCTTCACATTAATAGGAAACTATATATTTCAGTTTTTAGGGATAAGTATATACTCATTCAGAATTGCTGGTGGCATACTTCTTTTAATAATTTCAGTAGAAATGCTTTTTGGTAGGAGAAGTAGAACGGAAACATCTAATAAACTTGTGGAATTAGCAGAAGAGAGAGAAAATATTAGCATAACGCCTTTAGCAATCCCCTTGTTAACAGGCCCAGGTGCAATAACTACTGGTATAGTCTTCTTCAGCTATGCAGATAATATAGTAAAGGTTGCTATTCTCCTTTTTAACATAATCGTAATATTTCTTGTAGCAAGAGAAATTCTCCTGAGATATAAAATTGTTTATAAAATTTTTGGAAATATGGGAGTGAAAGTAGTGAGAAGAATTATGGGCTTAATGCTTTCTGCCATGGCAGTTCAATTTATAATTGAAGGAATTTCAGAAGCAATTAAAGTAATTAGTGTTTTCTAAGGAGAAATTCCTAACTCTTTTTCTTTTTCAGCAATTTTTAGCCTTGTTTTTATAACTGTGTCTGGATTTAAACTTATTGAATCAATTCCACATTCAACAAGAAAAGTCGCGAAATCATCATAATCTGATGGTGCCTGACCGCAAATCCCAATTTTTTTACCTTTTGATTTTGCAATTTTTATAACATCTGCGATTAATCTTTTTACAGCATCATTTCGTTCATCATATATATGTGCTACTAACTCCGAATCTCTATCAAGCCCTAATGTCAATTGTGTTAAATCATTTGAACCTATTGAAAAACCATCGAAAATTTCTGCAAATCTATCTGCAAGGATAACATTTGATGGAATCTCACACATTACATAAATTTCTAAGCCATTTTCTCCTTGTTTTAAGCCGAATTCCTCCATTACTTGAATTACCTTTTTGCCTTCTTCTGGAGTTCTACAGAATGGAATCATAACCTTTATGTTCTCTAAACCAAATTCATTTCTTGCTTTTAGAATAGCTTTGCACTCTAAGCCAAATGCAGGTTTGAATTTTTCGTCATAGTAGCGAGAGGCACCTCTCCATCCAAGCATAGGATTGCTTTCAGTAGTTTCATATAAAAAACCTCCAATTAGATTTGCATATTCATTTGTCTTGAAATCCGAAAGCCTAACAATTACATCGTTTGGATAAAAACCGGCAGCAATTCTTCCGATGCCACGAGCTAATTCATCAACAAAGAAATCGACTTTGTTCTCATAGCCCTGAGTTCTTTTATCAATTTCTTCTACCAGTTGTTTAATTTTCTTATCATATTTTGCCCTTTTCTTTAATTTTTTATACTCAACTAAAGCTAAAGGATGTATGCCAATATATGAATTTATAATGAATTCCTCTCTTGCTAAACCAACCCCATCATTTGGAATTTGACTTTCAACAAATGCCTTTTCTGGAATACCAACATTCATCATTATCTTTGTTTTCGTTTTTGGGAGTTCTTCAAAATTTATCGTATTTACTTCAAATTTTAGCAGACCATCATAAACTCTGCCAATTTCACCTTCGCTACAAGAGACAGTAATATTTTGTCCAGTTTTCAAAATTTTAGTTGCATTTTCTGTACCAATTATACATGGAATTCCCAATTCTCTTGAAACAATAGCAGCATGACATGTTCTTCCACCTCTATTAGTAACGATAGCAGAGGCAATTTTCATTATTGGTTCCCAATCTGGATCAGTTATATCTGTAACTAAAACTTGTCCTTTTTTAAATCTTCTCATATCTTTTGGATCTTCAATGACATTTGCCTCACCCTGACCTATCATCTCTCCAACTGCTTGACCCTCAACAAGAACTTTTCCAGTTTCTTTTAGAACATAAGTTTTCATGGCATTGCTATCTTTTCTTGAATGTACTGTCTCAGGTCTTGCTTGGACTATAAATAACTTCCCAGAGCCTACTTTTTTACCATCGCCATCTTTTGCCCATTCTATGTCCATAGGCTTGAATGCATTTGCTTTTTTAGAGTAATGTTCCTCAATAATACAAGCAAATTCAGCAAGTTTTAGAACCTCATCATCAGATATGCAGAATTTTTCCCTTTCTTCTAATGATGTTGGCACATTTTTTGTTCCATTTTTTGAATATATCGTCTTCACCTCTTTTTTCCCAAGTTTCTTGCCTATTATTGGTTTCTTACCTTGCTTTAATGTTGGCTTGAAAACATAGAAGCTATCAGGATTTACAGCACCTTTAACAACATTTTCACCTAAACCATATGAAGCTGTGATAAAAACAGCATTTTTAAATCCAGTTTCAGTATCAATTGAGAACATAACTCCTGAAGCTGCTGAGTCTGCTCTTACCATCTTCTGCACTCCTATGGATAAGAGAACATCAAAATGATTAAATCCTTTGTCTTCTCTATAAGAAATCGCTCTATCAGTGAAAAGAGAGGCAAAGCAATTTTTGCAAGCTTCTATTAACTTTTCAGGTCCTTTTATGTTGAGATAAGTCTCTTGTTGTCCTGCAAAACTAGCATCTGGTAAATCTTCCGCAGTTGCAGAACTACGAACGGCAACATCTGGATTCTTTTCATACCCAAATCTTTTTGGCATTTCTTCATAAGCTCTTTTTATTTCTTCTTCTAATTCTTCTGGCATTTTTGCATTTTTTATTAAATTACGGATTTTCCTTCCACATGACTTTAAATTTGAAATTTTTTGTTTGTCTAATTTAGAGATAATCTCCTCTATTTCTTTATCTATCCCTACCTTTTTAATAAAATATTTGTATGCATAAGCAGTTATCGCGAATCCATTTGGGACATTTATCCCTTTTTTTGACAGTTCTCTTATCATCTCGCCAAGGGAAGCGTTTTTTCCTCCAACGAGTGCAGTGTCCTCCATTCCAACTTCATCAAACCATAGAACGAACTTTTTTTTCTTGTCCTCATTAGTTGTGTTTCCCATTGTCATTTTACTTCTAAAGTATAAAAAAGTACCTAATAAGATATTCAGAGCCAAGCTATATAAAATCTATAAAAATTTTAATTAAGAGTCATCCTCTTGGCCTTAATTTCCTTCTTTTCTCTTTTAAAATTGCATCATAAATCTCAGGATCATTTCTAAGGACATAATGTGCAATTTGTAGTGTGTTCCATTCTGCTTGTTTATTCTCTATTTTTGCATCTAAGTGAGCTAGGTAGAGAGGATATGGATAGCCATACCATTTAGAGCCTTTTGATAATTTTACAATAATCGAAATTATCTCTGGAAGATTTTTTTCCCAACTTGGCACATCTATTCTAAGAGGATTTGAAAATGCATTTGGTTGAAGATAAACTGTAGGGAAATTCACAGGTTTTATTCCATTTGAGTTCTCAAAGTTGAATTTTGGTTCAGGAGTAAATTCTTTTGTTACAAACCTTTCTGAGCCTGTAAAAAATTTAAGCATTGATGAATCAGTCATAAATGATGGAAATTTTATCCCATATCTACTCTCTAAATTATTCACCAGTAATCTTGACCTTGAATCTTCAGAAATACCACATAAGTGAACTCCATTTTCATAAGCATTTTTTAATAATCTGAAAAATTTTTTTCTAAAAATTTTATATTCTTCGCAAGGAATTTCCCTTTTACTGAAATTAACATGTAGGGATCCATCTAAAAATACATATCCAGGGGAGTATTCTTGAATGCACTTTTCTGCTATTTCTATTTCCATAATAGAGCGCAATAGCTCAATTCTATCATTTGTGTTATCTTCATATTCTAAAATCCCAAAGTCTGACGCTCTTAAAAAAAATTTCTTTTTTTGATGGAGAAATAAACCAGAAGCTCTTATATAATATGTCACACAACCTAAAAGTTCATCTATACCCTGGCCGCCATCAACAAAACACATCTTCAAAGAATTTATATCTCCTTTATACTCAAATACAGGTAGAATAAATTTCTCTGTAGAAAGCATTTTTTTTATCTCACTCACTTTCTCTTTATATTTTCTCAATTTTTCAAGTATGATATTCCTCTTCTCGTTATAACTTCTTAACCATAGCGAGTAGCGAGACATTTTCAATTTAAATATAATAATACTCTATTATATTTTGATTGGTGAGACTATGTATTGGAGGTGGTACAAATGAATAAATATCTCGAACTCCTAATTGGAGTAGTATTAATTATTTTGGCATTGTATGTTTCTCTACCAGAGAAATTTGGAGGTCTTTTTCCCTGGGTTTGGGCATCAGTTAAAACATTTTTAATTGGAGGAATTGTTGTTGGAGTATTTTGCTTTGGATTGCTATTTCTTATGCTTGGAGTGATGGATTTGAAGGAGTAAAGCAAATCATAAATTTAAAAAAGAATGGAAATTTTGAAAAATACAGAGAGCTTATGCCCAAAATGCCTTAGGAAAATTCCCGCGAAGTTAGTTGCAGATAATGGTAGAGTAAAAATAGAGAAAGAATGTAGAATTCATGGTCATTTTGAGGATATCTATTGGAATGACTTAGAGCATTATCGCTGGATAATGTCTTTCTATGAAAGTGGCTATAGTGTGAATAATCCCAAAACTATAAGAAAGTTGGGTTGTCCATTTGATTGTGGAATTTGTAATGAGCATAAAAGTCATACTGTTTTAGGAATAGTCGACATAACCAACAGATGTAATCTTTCATGTCCCGTTTGCTTTGCATCAGCTAACTCAAGTGAAAAAATTTATGAGCCAACATACGAGCAAATAAGAGAAATGCTAATCTCTCTAAGAAAAAATTCACCAGTACCATGTTATGCATTTCAATTTTCTGGTGGTGAACCAACTTTAAGGAACGATCTTCCAGATTTAGTTAAACTTGGAAAAGACTTAGGTTTTTTATATATAATGGTTGATACAAATGGAATAAGAATTTCTCGTGATATTAACTATTTAAAAAAATTAAAAGATGCAGGTTTAGATAGCTTTTACTTGCAATTTGATGGTTTAGATGATAGTATCTACAAAAAAACTCGTGGCATACCACTGCTAAAAGATAAAATTCATGCAATAGAAAATTGCAGAAAAGTTGGCATTAGTGTAGTTTTAGTTGTGACTCTAATTAAAGGTGTTAATGATTCTCAAATAGGCGGAATAATAAAATTTGCAGTTGAAAATTCTGACATTATAAGATGTGTAAATTTTCAGCCAATTTCTTTTTCTGGGAATGCTTCAAAAATGGAAATTCAGAAGAGTAGGATAACAAATTATGACTTCATAACCCTTGTTGAGAAACAAACTAATGGAAAAATAAAAGCAAAAGATTTTTATCCTGTGACTGTAACTGTTCCCTTCTCAAAATTTGTTGAAGCTGTTGTAAAGAACCCAACAACCTCCTTAACATGTCATCCAGTGTGCGGGCTTGGGACATACATTGTTGTAAATGGTAGAGATTATAGACCAATAACAGAGCTCTTAGATGTTAATAACCTTCTTAACGCAGTTAGAGAAGGAACAAATGATTTAAAGAAAGAAGGCGATATATCAAAAAAATTTAGTCTTGCTAAATTTAAATTAAAAGCAAGATTGTTTAGTAATGTCCTAAAGCATATTCATGATCCAGAAAGGAGAGAAATGATAATGAGAATTCTAAAATTTGGTCAATACAAAGATACAGCAAAATTTCACAAGAGAATGGTAATGATAGGTTCAATGCATTTTATGGATCCTTGGAATTATGATGTCGAAAGGGTCCAAAATTGTACAATACATTATGCAACTCCAGATGGCAGATTAATCCCTTTTTGCTCATATAACACTCTACATAGAAAAATTGTTGAAGAAAAATTCTCAAAGGGTGTTGAATTAAATACCAAAAAATAGGTTTGAATTTGCTTTTTTGAATTTGCTTTTTATACAATAGAAAGAATATATTATATTCACAACTTTCATTATATACTAAAAGTTGTAAAAATAATGGACAAATTAAATGAAGAAATCTCTAAACTTATGAGTAATTTATGGAAACCATTAGGCTTTAGTGATTCCTTTTGCAATATTATGTCTATCCTCTATCTTGAACCATATGAAATTTCTCTTGAAGATTTGGCAAAAGAAACAAACTATAGTTTGGCATCAGTTTCAAATACAATGAAAACTTTAGTAAACATAGGCGTTGTAAAAAAAATTCGTAAGCCGAAGAGCCATAAAGTGTTTTTCTATATGGAAAAAGATATTGTAAAGCTAAATATACAAAAAATAAATTTTGCAAATGAGCAGATTAAACAGATAATCGAAGTTTTACCAAGTATAATAAAAAAACACAGCAACAGGCAGAATAATGAAAAAACAAAGAAAAAATTACAGATATTACAAAGTTATTATAAACAGATAGAGCAATTTCATTTTGTTATGGAAAAAATGCTAGACGAACTTAGAAAAATTCAAAATGTTGAAAGTAAAGTCGGAAAATAAACCAATTATTGAGCTTGAAGAAGTGTGGAAAATTTATACCTTAGGCAAAGTTGAAGTTCATGCTCTAAGAGGTCTAAATTTGAAAGTATTTCCTGAAGAATTTATAGCAATTATGGGTCCAAGTGGCTCTGGAAAATCAACAGTAATGAATATGATAGGCTGTTTAGACATACCAACAAAGGGAAAAGTTTTTCTTGATTCACAGGATATAACAAAATTAACTGAAAGTGAATTAGCACAAATTCGTGGAAGAAAAATAGGTTTTGTTTTTCAGACATTTAATTTAATACCAAGTTTAACTGCAATTGAGAATGTAATGCTGCCTATGATATTCCAAGGTGTACCATTTGATAAAAGATACAAAATTGCAGAGGATTTGTTAGAGAAAGTAGGCTTAAGCCATAGATTAGAGCATAAACCTACTGAACTCTCAGGTGGTGAGCAACAAAGAGTTGCAATTGCAAGAGCTCTTGCTAATAATCCTGAGGTAATTCTTGCTGATGAGCCAACTGGAAATTTAGATTCAAAAAGAGGGACTGAAATAATGGAAATGCTCTCTGATCTGCATGAAAATGAAAATAAAACAATAGTTGTTGTAACTCATGATAAAAATGTTGCAAAATTTGCAGATAAAACATATCATTTGAAAGATGGTAAAATAAATTATGGAGGTAAAGAAAATGGAAAGTAAAATAAAATTTAGGAAAAGGTTTTTAATATTTTTTTTGTTTTTGGCATTAATTAGCTTGGTTAGCTATGTCAGCGCAGTTTCTTTAGCATCTGTTTATGGTCCTGAAAATGTACCGAAGGAAACACCAACAAATTTGGTTATAGATTTTGAGCTTACAAAAATTGAACAAAACTTAAGACCAGGCTCTTCAGGAGTTTTACAAATTGTTTTTAAGAACACTGGTACAAAGCCTGCTGAAAATATAGAAATTTTAATTTATGATTCACCAGAGATAAAAGCAAATGCAAAGTTTGAGCTTGGTACTATTGAGGGTGGATTTTCAAAAACAATATCAAAAGTAATAAAAGTTGAGAAGAATGCTCTCCCAGGAGTTTACACATTGACAGTTGTTGCAGTATTTGATAGTGTAGACACAAATAACAAAAGAACAAAAAACGTCCAAAGAAGATGGGAAATTCCTGTGATGATATATGCTAATCCAAATTTTCAAGTATCTATAGCTAAAAAAGAATTTTTTAAAGATGTTGAGCAGAAATTAGAGATTTCAGCTCATGCAAAAAATCCTGCGAAAGATGTGTCTGTTGTTTTAAATTCAAATTGTGCCACAGTTCTTGGCTCAAGTAAAAGATACATGAGTGATATTGAAAGAGATAGCGAGTTTAATATTGACTATACTATAAAGCCAATATCAACAGGAATATGTACTTTAACATTGTCAATTGATTACTATGATATCTCTTCAGGAATTTTAATGACAGATTCGATATCTTTTGGAATAGATGTTCAGTCGTCTGATATAATGCTGAATGTTGTAAATTTATATCCTGAGACATTAAGCTACGGAGATGTAAAAAATTTAACAATAACATTAAAAAATTTTGGAACATCAAAAGCAAGGGATGTTATTGCTAAGTTGACATTAACGAAGCCATTCACTGCTTTGAAGACATCAGAAAAGCACATTGGTGATATCCTACCAAAAGAAACTAAGGATGTAACATTTGAGATTTTGCTTGATACGAGTGCAGAAAATGTTGCATATCAACTCCCATTGGCGCTTACCTATTACGATGCAAGCAACTCTAAACAATCAGTTGATAAGACAATTGGAATAAAAATTTCTGGAAAGCCTGAAATTTATCTTTCTCTTGGAAAAAATTCAGATCTATTTACAAAAGGATCTAAGGGTAAGATTTTTGTTGATATTGTAAACTCTGCATTCACAAATGTGAAATTCCTAACATTAAAATTGTTACAGACTGATGAATATAAAGTTTTGTCAACAAGTGAAATTTATGTAGGAAATCTTGATTCAGATGACACAGATACAGAAGAATTTACAATTCAACTCTCAGATAATGTTAAAGAAGGAAGTAAAATTCCATTGAAATTTGAATTATCCTATAGAGAAGAAGGCAGTAATGAAAAATATATCGAAACTAAGGAAATTTCATTAGAAGTGCTTTCTTCTTCAGTTTATGGAGCAATGAAACCTTCTACTACGGTTGCTAATGTAATAAGCATAGTTGCCCTTTTAGCCGGAGCATTCATTTTTGCAATAGTCCTTTGGTTATTATACAAAATTTTTAAGTTAACAATAAACTACTTAGATAAAAAATTTTTTAAGAAATAAGTATGATAGCGGACTATGTAAAATTTGCAATAGATAGCATAAAGCACAGAAAGCTGAGAACATGGCTTACTATGCTCGGAATTTTTATTGGCATATTTGCAGTTGTTGCTCTTATATCTCTTGGCCAAGGTTTGCAAGCATATATTGATGATCAATTCAGGCAGGTAGGCGGCAATAGAATTATTATCTCCCCTGGTAGTAATTTTGGTGCAGCAACAGCAATGTTTGGAGCTTCAGAACTATTTACAAGTAAATTAACTAAGAAAGATTTAGATGCTGTTAAAAAAGTTAAAGGAGTTGAGAATGCTATCGGAATTCTTGCAGGAAGAGCAGATGTAGAATTTAAAGAAAAAAGAGTTATGCCATTGGTTTTTTCAGTACCAACTGATGCTGAAGATATAAAGTTTGTTAAAGAGATAAATTTCTTTGATATTGAGAAGGGAAGATTTTTACAGAGCAGTGATCTGTACAAAGTAGTTGTTGGATATGAAACAGGAAAGCATTACTTTAACAAAGAACTTAAAATTGGGGAGAAAATCAAAATTCAAGACAAAGAATTTGAGATCATAGGTATTACTAAAAAAACTGGCAATCCATTGCATGAAAGAAGAATTATAATCCCTATAGATATAGCAAGAGAATTATTCAATAAGAGCGAAGAGTTTTCATCAATAAATGTAAAAGTAGAAGATGGTTTTATCCCAAAAGAAGTTGCTGATGATATAAAAAAAGAATTAAGAAAAGAAAGAAATGTCAAAAAGGGTGAAGAGGATTTTTTGGTTGAAACAGCTGAAAGCATTGTAAGTTCCTTCAAGAATGTCCTTGCTATTGTACAAATCCTTTTAGTTGGCATAGCTACAATTTCTCTCATTGTTGGTGGTGTCGGGATTATGAACACTATGTATACCTCTGTTCTGGAAAGAACAAAGCAGATTGGAATCATGAAATCAGTTGGAGCGAGAAATTCTGATATAATGCTAATTTTTCTAATTGAATCAGGAATTCTTGGCATGATAGGCGGAGCAATTGGTTGTATGATTGGAATGATATTTAGCTACAGCGTAGAGCATATACTTAAAGCAAACAACATAGAATTTGTGAAAATTTACTTTTCGTTTGAACTAATTTTTGGAGCGTTACTATTCTCTTTTATGGTTGGATGTATATCTGGCCTAATGCCTGCGAGAAAAGCAGCAATGATGAACCCAGTTGATGCATTGCGATATAAACTTTAAAATGATTCAAGATTTATTCAACATAACTCTAAATGGAATAAAAAGAAAGGGGATAAGGAGTTATCTCACAATTCTTGGAGTAATTATTGGCATCACAGCAGTTGTTTCTTTAATTTCTCTTGGTCAAGGAATGCAAAAGGCGATAAATGAACAATTTGAAATTTTGGGCTCAGATATAATAATAGTTCTCCCAGGTGCTGAGTCATATAGCGGACTTTCTTCAATAACCTCAATTGAAAAACTAAAAAAGCATGATTTAGAGTTGATAAAAGGGATTAATGGTGTAGAAAATGCAGCTGGTTTCTTTATGAGAATTGCTCAAGTCAAATTTAAAGGCGAAGTCAAATATGGTTCAATTGTTGCGTTTCCTACTGATGACACTCAAGATATTTTGCTCAAAGGCACAGGAATAAAAATAATAGAAGGTCAAGAAAAATTTAAATCTACAGATAAGTATAAGGTAGCAGTTGGCTATCTTCTTGGCGAGGAAGACGGATTCTTTAAAAAGAAAGTAGCTATAGGAGATAAAATCGAGATAAATGGCAGAGAATTTGATGTTGTCGCGAGGGTTAGCCAAATTGGAAATCCAGATGATGACTCACAGATGTATATACCTATAAAAACAGCTGAAGAGATTTTCAATACTAAGGAAGAGTATATGGTAATTTATGCAAAGGTAAAAGATGGCTATGATGTTGATAAAATTGCAGAGAAAATAAAAAAAGAAATGCGGAAAGATAGAAATTTGAAAGAAGGTCAAGAAAATTTCTCAGTTCAGACTTTTGAGAAGATAAGAAGGTCAATTACTTCTATACTTGATGCTGTTACATGGGTTATAATTGGAATAGCTGCAATTTCTCTCATTGTTGGTGGAGTCGGGATTATGAACACTATGTATACCTCTGTTCTGGAAAGAACTCAAGAAATTGGTGTTATGAAAGCGATTGGAGCTAAAAATAAAGACATATTACTTTTATTCACAATTGAATCAGGGATTCTTGGTATGATAGGTGGAGCAATTGGTTGTATGATCGGGATTACAACAAGCAAAATTGTTGAAATTTTTGCCGAGCAAACATTAAAGGGAAAGTTGTTAGAAGCTTACATAAGTTTAGAGCTTATCATTGGAGCATTAGCGTTTTCATTTTTTGTTGGAGTTATTTCAGGAATTTTACCTGCGAAACAAGCTTCTGAGCTTAAGCCTGTAGATGCATTGAGATACGAATAAACTAAAATTATCTTTAAGACTCAATAATAATTTTGTTTGTTTGGCCATATGCGTATTTTTTCACAAGTTTTTTTGCTTTTAATTTTTCAATTAGTCTGTGTACTTTTACTCTTGAGAATCCTGTCCTATCTGTTAGTTCTTTTTGTGTTAGCTCACCATTATTTTTTTCTAATTCATTTAGTATCTTCTTTTCTTCTTCAGTAAGCAATGTTGATGTTAATTTTTCTTTAAATTCCTTTAATTCCTTTACTCTTGTTAGTTGCCACAATGCAACGCCACTAGTTATTGAAAGCAAACCACCTATCAGAAATGCAAGAAGCAATGGTGAAAAAAGTAGCTCTATTGGCTCTCTCCTTTCTATCATAATATTCTGTTTGCTTTCATTAATCAAAAATCTTTCAAGCCTCGTACTCTCATTTCCAAAAACTCTTCCAAATCTTCTAGATTGAAAAGGATAAATCCCAATAACCTCATTTTTTGTTAGTATAGAGTATACCATAAAGATATAAGTCATCAATAAAAAACCACCATATGCTAGACATAAGACCATTAAAATTCTATATTTTCTATACATTTTGTTTTTATTGTTTCAATTTGTTACTTGTTTCAGTTTGTTTCATTAGCAGTTTATATTTGGTTTCAGAGAATAAAAATAAGAATCGAAAAAATGAAAAAAGAAGTAACCAAAATATTTTTGGTTGTTTGCTCCATTTTAATATCTGGGTGTATCAACAATAATAGTTCCAATAATTCTAACTCTCTTAGCAATATGGAAAGTTACAATCAGCTTACTCAAAACAAACCAATTTTTGGTCGTCCTTTTAACGGTAGCATGGAAAACAGAAGTGGATGGCCACGGATGGGCATAGACCATAGAAAAAGAAGTATGTGGAATATTACACAATTTGGTGGAGAAGAGCATAATTGGTCTGGTAATATCAGTAACAGACTTTTTGGATTGAGAAGAAGGTTAAATCTATCTAGTAATGCATCTGAAAATGAAGTACAAGAAGCTTTACAAAAAATTCGCGAAAAAAGAGGAATGTAACTCTCAGATACTGCTAGAATGTCCAAAATAAAATAACAAATAATCAAAAAGAACAATCAAACTACGAGGTGAAAAATTAAAATGAAAGATAATTTGGAAAAGATATTTTTTGCAGTTGTAGTTGTAACTATTTTTTTGATTACTAGTGTTGATACTGTAAGCTCTGCAACATCCAGAACTAATACTACTGCACCAACAAATGTTATGGTTGACATAGGCGCTACATCTATTGACTCAAATTTGAGAAAAGGAGATACCGGGCTTCTAACCTTAGTTGTTAAAAATACTGGCAGCCAAAAAGCAGAAAAGGTTGAAATTTGGATTAAAGAAACTACTTATGTTAAAGTAAATAAAAAATTTTACATAGGTACAATGGATGCTCAAGAGAGCAAAAAATTGCAAGTTATGATAACAATAGCTAATGATGCTAAAACAGGACTTACTTCAATACCAGTAACGATATATTATGATGGTTATGACTCTTATGGCGCAAAAAAAGAAAATTTATACACTAATTGGGAAATTCCTATAAGAATCTATTCAAATCCAAATTTTCAAATTTCAGCACAAAAGACAGATTATATAAGAGGCAATGTTGATAATCTAACCTTAGTTGTAATTTCTGGAGACTATCTAAAAGATTTAACTTTAGGTTTATCATCAACTTCAAATTGCATGACAATAATTGGTTCATCAAGGAGGTATATAAGTGAAATCTCTCCAAATAAAAATTTTGTGGTAGATTATAAAATAAAACCAAATACAGCAGGTACTTGTGTTGCTTTGCTTTCACTCTCATATATTGATGCCTCAGGGGAAGTAGCATCTGATGAGTTATCCATAGGACTCAACATAGAAGACACCAGTGTTGATTTTAAAATACTGAACATTAGTTATTCATCTCCAAGTCCAGGAGATAATGTAAAAATAAAATTAATTTTAAAGAATGTTGGTAAGACAGAAGCTGATGATGTTACTGTTTTACTTTCTTTAACTAGCCCATTTGTTCCAGTTAACACAAATGAAAGGTATATCAGTAAAGTTCTCCCTGGTGAAATTTTTGAAGTGGAATTTGACATTGCTATTAGTTGGGATGCAGAAACAAAAGTTTATTCCATACCATTAAAAATTCTATATAAAGTTGGTGGCATTTCTTATATTGCTGAAAAAGATATAGGAATTGATGTAAGTGGCAAGGTTTTGCTTGAGGTAATAAATGTAGCAACAAGTAGAGGCGCTATAACAATAGATGTGGCAAATTTAGGTACAAGAACTGCAGAAGCTGTAAAGGCAACACTAACTTTCTATACAATTCCAGAGGATTTCCAGCAAATATCACAAGAACAGAATTTCTCCCAACAACAAATTTCTGAAAGAAGGGCAAGATTTTCTAATAGAACTCAATTTGGAAATTTCTCAAGACAGATAAGTCAGCAATCTTTTGTTTCTTATAAATCAGATATTAAGCCAGGAAAGCAAGCAACATTCACTTTTTCTGTTCAAAATTATGGGCAGGCATTACTAACTTTGGAATACACAGGATTAAATAATCAGAGAATAACACAAACAGAGAGAATAACCATCAGGGAAGCATTAGTTGGTAGTGCAGGTAATACAAGTAGTTTAAGAGGCAGTAGAGGTACAAACGATTTTTTAGTTTATGCTTTTTATGTCATAGCAGCTTTGATACTAATTTTCATAATATATAGAAAATTAAAGAGCGAGCCTATACTTCCAGGTTTTATATCAAAAAAATTTTCAAATAAGTAATGCCCATTGTTTGAAATGCTTGACATAGCTATAAAAAATATCCTTAGGCACAAAGTAAGGAGTTTTCTAACAATACTTGGCATAACTCTTGGCATAGGTTTAATATTAATTTTAGGTTCAATTGGTGCAGGACTTAATGCTCAAATTCAAAAACAGGTTGGAAGTGTTGCAGCAATTATAACTGTCAGGGCAACAGACAATGACATAGGAATTTCAGAGGATACAATTGAAGGTATAAAATATATTACAGGAGTTGAGGCAGTTGTGCCAATAGCAAACTACAGAATAACAAGAGTTTTTCGTGGCAGAGAGTTTGGATTCATGTCAGGAAGACAGTTATTTTCTGGCGGTGGAATAGGTAGACTTCTTCCAAGCACAAGTGGTGGTATAGGAGCAACAACATTGACTTTCACTGCAATAAATCCTGAGGATTTGGATTATATAATAGGTGAAAAAACAATAACTTTAGAGGGTAGAAAATTTGACGAGACTGATAATGGAAAAGAAGTTGTTCTTTTAGGCTATAACCAAGCAGAATTACAGAACCTTAACATTGGAGATGAAATAGAATATCAAAGGAGAACAGAAAATTCTACAGATATAGAGAGTTTTTTCTTTGAAGTTATAGGCATTCTTGAACAGACAGGAGATAGCAACATAGACAACGCAGCATATGTACCACTAAAAACAATGCAAGAAATTGAAAATGACGATACAATTTCTTCATTACAAGTTAGGGTTTCTGATATAAGTTTAGTGGAGTCAATTACTGAGGATATAAATAATTTTTTTGATGATGTAAGGGCATTCTCAATTGTTACTATGATAAGACAACTTGAGTCTACTCTTAGCACCATACAATTAGCTGTTCTTGGAATTGCTGCTGTTTCTGCTATAGTTGGTAGTTTAGGAGTTATGAATACTATGATAATGTCAATAATGGAGAGGAGGAAAGAAATAGGCATAATGAAAGCAATAGGTGCTACAACAACCACAATTCTAATACAAGTTCTCCAAGAGTCAGCAATAATTAGCTTTTTTGGTGGGGCAATAGGTGTGTTAGTTGGCTACATCGCAACTTTTTTGATACCAAAATTTACACAATTTACCGCAATTTTAACTTTAGATTTAATAGTTCTTGGCTTAGGATTTGCTCTTATTCTTGGAATTTTGGCAGGAATTTATCCTGCATGGAATGCTTCACGACTTGACCCTATTGAGGTGCTTAGATATGAATAAAACAGAAATAGTTTGTGAGAATGTTTCTAAGAAATATAACATAGGCAAAGCAAATGAATTTACTGCACTAAAGGAAATAAATCTAAAAATTTTTTCTGGGGAATTTCTTAGTATAACCGGCCCAAGTGGCTCTGGAAAATCAACCTTGTTAAACTTAATAAGTTGTCTTGACACGCCAACAAGTGGTGAAATTTATATAGAGAACATAGCAGTTTCTAAACTAAATGGATTTGAGAAAGCAAAACTTAGAAGAGAAAAATTTGGCTTTGTTTTTCAGCAATTTAATTTAATCTCAGGAATTACAACATTTGAGAATATAGAGCTACCTATGAGATTTAAGGGAATTCCAAAGGAAGATAGGAAAAGAAGAGTGAGAGAGTTGCTCTCATTGGTTGATCTTAAAGATAAAGAAAAAAATAAACCTACTGAACTCTCAGGTGGTGAGCAACAAAGAGTTGCAATTGCAAGAGCTCTTGCTAATAATCCTGAGGTAATTCTTGCTGATGAGCCAACTGGAAACCTTGACACAAAAACAGGGGAGAAAATAATTGAACTTTTATGGGAGTTAAACAAGAGAGAAAATAAAACTCTTATCATTATAACTCATGATCCGCTTATAGCAAAAAAAGCAAAAAGGCTGATTAAACTTAAGGATGGTAAGATAATTTCTGATTCTTAAAATTTAGCTAAATAATTCTTAAATAAAAAAAGCAAAATAATTAAAGCTTTAATATGAAAATCAAAGGATGCTATTCTTGTGGCGGTTGTGTTGCAGTATGCCCAAAAATGGCTATAACCTTAGAAAGTTGTGCTGAAATTGATCCGAAGAGATGCATTTCATGTAAAATTTGTGAAAAAGCATGTCCATTAGGTTTAATAGACATTGACAAGCTAATTGAAAAATGAATGATAGCTACGATGTTGTTATTATCGGCTCAGGTCCGGCAGGAGCAACAACTGCAATTTATGCTGCAAAGAATGCTAATGTTTTATTACTTGATAAACATACAGAAATTGGTTCACCAAAGAGATGTGGTGAAGGTGTTGGTGTAAGGCTATTTAATGAATTAAATATACCAAAGGACAGGAGGTTTATAAATAAAGAAATTTATGGTTTTATAGCATATGCTCCTGATAAAACAAAAATAAAGCTGAGATATGATGAAATTTCAGGCTATATTATTGAGAGAAAAATTTTTGACAAATTTTTAGCTTCTGAGGCGGCAAGAGCTGGGGCAGATGTCTTTGCAGACACAAAAGCTTCTTTATGGAAAGAAAATGGAAAAATTGTTGGTGTGAACGCAATACAATTTGGTGAAGAGATAAAAATAAGGGCAAAAATTGTTGTTGCTGCAGATGGTGTTGATTCTGTAATTGCAAGAGAAGCAGGAATAAACTCAACATTAGCACAAGTGCATTTGGATTCTTGTATGGAATATGAAATGGCTAACATAGCAATAGATGAGCCAGATTTAATTCATATTTACTTAGGTAATGAAGTTGCTCCTCGTGGATATTGTTGGGTATTCCCTAAGGATAACGACAGAGCGAATGTTGGCATTGGAATTTCAGGGACATCAAAGGAAAAAAATGCAAAATTTTATCTTGATAAATTTATAAACGAGAACGAAGGTTTAAGGAATGGTAGTATCTTAGAGGTGAATGTTGGTGCTGTTCCAGTTGGTGGTCTCCTTAAGGAACTTGTAAGAGATAATTTGCTTGTTGTTGGAGATGCTGCTCGCCAAGTAAACCCAATACATGGCGGAGGCATTTATGAAGCAATGTCTGCTGGGAGGATTGCAGGTGAAAAAATAACTAAAGCAATTGCTGAAAATGATATAAAAATTTTGAAGGAATATGAAAGAGATTGGTGGGCATCTCATGGAGAGCGATTAAGTAAAGTTTTAAAGATAAGAAATTTTGCAGAAAAGCTGAGTGATGAAGATATGAACTATCTTGCAAAAGTCTGGAATGGTGAAGATTTAGCACAACTCTCAAGAGGCGCATATGTTGAAGTTTTCAAGAAAGCATTAAAGCATCCAAAGTTATTAACATTAGTTAAAAATTTTTTATAGTTATGAAAAAATTAGTAAATGAATTTTTTAGATCAGTTGCAATAGGAGTTTTAGGAGCCATCTTATTTTTGTTTGGATTGCTAACTCTCAAAGGAGAAATTGAAAAATTTGCAGTTTTTTACTTAATAGCAATTTATTTTTTCACTGGGTTTTTATCCTCAAAGCTCAATTTAAAATTTTTGTGGAAAATAAGCTCTTAAATTGGAAAACATAGATAACCCTATAATTGATGCAATAAAGAAACGCAGAAGTATCCGTAAATATCTTAACAAAAAAATTCCAAAAGAAGTAATTAAAAAAATTTTAGAATGTGGTGTTTATGCACCGTCTGCAATGCATGAATTTCCCTGGAATTTTATTGTTATTGAGAATAAAGAAAAGATAAAAGAACTTTCAGAAAAAGCAAAAAAAACTTTACATTTAATTGGATTAGGGATGAAATTTTATGAGAGAATAACAAGTAAAGACGACTTAATTTTCTATAATGCACCATTGCTAATTATAATAACCTGCAAAAAAAATTTGAAATGGCGTAGAGAAGATACAGCACTTGCTGTTCAGAATATGTTCCTTGCTGCTCATTCTCTTGGTTTAGGAAGCTGCTGGATTGGTTTAGCTGATGGTATAAATAAAGACATAAAAACAAGAAGAGAACTCGGAATTCCAGATGATCATGAAATTACTGCATTTCTTATATTTGGTTATCCTGCTGAAGAGAAGCCAATACCTGAAAGAAAAGTTAAAATTTTAAAATGGATTGAATAAGTTGCATTTTTAAGCAAGTAATCTAAATACTGACACATAAAATATATATGGAGGTATATATAGAATGGCAGAAAATAGGGGCTATGAAAGGAAAACCTACAAAATTACCTGCTCTGATTGTGGAGCAGAGGCAGAGGTTCCTTTCAAGCCAGCAGGCGATAGGCCTGTATACTGCAGAGAGTGCTATCAAAAGCACAGACCTAAAAGGTTCTAATTCTATCCTTATCATAAATCCTCTAAGGATTTAATGATTTGGAAAAAAAGATTGAGATTTTTTCTTTTTCTCTTTTATTTTTTAATTTCTATACTTTTAAGAAATGGAGGCAGAAGATAGTTTCTCAGAGTGGTATCACAAAATTCTAGAAGATGCAAAAATTGTTGATCAGAGATATCCTGTAAAGGGAATGTTAATCTATCGAGACTGGGGATTTAAAATTATCCGAGAAATGAGCAATTTCCTTACAACTCTTCTTGAAGAAAATGGACATGAGCCATTATTCATGCCTGTTCTAATTCCTGAAAGGTTATTGCTAAAGGAATCAAAACATATTGCTGGTTTTGAAGACCAAGTATTTTGGGTTACTCATGCAGGAAAAAATAAATTAGAAGAGAAGTTAGCATTAAGACCAACATCAGAAACTCCACTATATGAGATGTTCAAATTATGGATAAAAAGCCATAAAGATTTACCTTTTAAAATTCATCATCCTTCCGCTGTTTATAGATATGAAACAAAACACACAAGACCATTAATAAGAGGTCGAGAGTTTCTATGGAACGAGGGACATACAGCATATCCTTCAAAAGAGGCATTAGCAAAAAATCATGAAGAAATTAAAGAAATTTATACAAAGCTTATAACAGAACTTCTCTGCTTAAAATTTCAATTTAATAAAAGACCAGAGTGGGATAAATTTCCTGGAGCGAATGAGACATATGCCTTTGATGTGATAATGCCAGATGGAAAAACATTGCAATGTGCCACATGGCACAATCTTGGACAAAATTTTTCAAAAGTTTTTAACCTTACATTCGAAGATGAAAATGGGGAGAAGCAGTATCCATATCAAAGTTCCTATGCTCCTAGTTTTGGGAGATTACTTGCTGCAATAATTTGTATTCATTCTGATAAGCATGGCATTATTCTTCCGCCAAGAGTTGCGCCAATACAAATTGTCATAATTCCAATACTCTATAAAAAATCAAAAAAGGAAGAAATTTTAGCATATGCAAAAAAAGTTGAGAAGAAATTAAAAAGTAGTTTTAGGACATATGTTGATATAACTGATGAAAGACCTGGAGCAAGATATTATTTCTGGGAAATGAAAGGTGTACCACTGAGAATTGAAATTGGCCCAAGAGATTTAGATGCGAAAAAAATAACAATTGTCAGAAGAGATAACCTGAAAAGAGAGCAATTTAACTTCTCTGAACTATCAAAAAAGAAAATAAATTTTTTGCTATCTGAAATTGAAAAAAGCCTCCGTGAGAGAGCAGAGAAAAAATTTAATGAAATGCTTTTCAATGCAAAAAATTTTGAAGAATTGAAAAAATATCTTTCGAAAGGTATTGTAACTACTGGTTGGTGTGGCAGCATGAGTTGTGCAGAAAAAATTGAGATATCAGGTTTTAGTTTTTTAAATGTCTCTGATAAAATGCAAAAATGTGTAGTTTGCCAAAAAGAAGGTAAAGAGGTGAGAATTGCAAAAACATATTAATTTTTTAATTTTAATGCTAATATTCTATTGAAAATGCCAATTTTGCAAAGGAAAAATGTACCTGGTCTTGCAGGCGGTGCAGGTCTTATAAGATATTTCGATGTTGATGAGGGTGGCCCAAAAGTTGATCCAAAGATAGTATTAGCAGTAGTTTTTACTTTTATATTAATAGAAATTTTATTCAGCATTTTTGTTTAGTTGATTTCTTTTTTATATACTGAGGATAATAATATTTTACTCATATAGAAGGGCTCGTAGCTCAGTTTGGCAGAGCACCTGGCTTTTAATCCATATGTTTTGACTAAATTATGGATTTTCATTTGTAGGAGAGACCAGGGGGTCGCGGGTTCAAATCCCGTCGGGCCCATTCATATAATGCTTATAAGTCCTGCTTTTGGTTCATAAACTTTTCCTGTTTCTAAAAGCTCAAGAATTTTTTCATAGATAAATTCTTTATCAAAATTTGAAAACTCCTCCTCAATTTCTTCAATTTTTGCAGTTTTTCTCTTTTTAATGAAATTTAAAATTTCTTCTGAACTAAGAATTTTTTGTTTTTTATCAATTTTTTCTTTATTTTTCTCTAACAAATATTTGTTACTTCTCTCTCTAATCTCATGGAATTTTTCATATACCCTTTTATCAACAAGAAGAACACCATTATCGTTATTCACATTTATATACAACTTATCTGCTTTATAGGGATTTCCATATATCAAGACATATTGCTCCTTATCCTTATCAAATTCTTTCATAATTTTTTCAGCATCTTCTCTAACATTTTTATTGAATGTTCCAATTATCACAGTTATGATATCTGTATCATTAATTGTAAATCTTGGTCCGTAATCAGTTTTTTCAACTTTTTCAAGTTTACCACAAAATGCTACAGTATCACAAACTCCAAATTCTGTTCTTAGCAAATTTTTTCTTTCCTTTCTTTCATATTCAGCATTGTTCAAATCCTTAATATTGAGCAGTAATATATTCATTCTAAAACTTTCTCAATCAAAAATTTCCCCTTATTTAAATAGCCAAAAATAACATGCGGCTTTTTCATGATAGCTTTAATGTCAATATCCTTAGCAAAATCTTTTTTAACTCCAGAAAGTCTTTCTGATGCTTCTATTGACAAAGTTCTAAACTGTAAAGTTTTTGTACCGTCTGTTAAAATTCCAGAAATCCTGAAAATTGGCTCAGGGAATTTTCCACAATCGCAGATTTTTCCAGAAAATTTTTTGCAGTTTTTACAATAGTATTCCATTGTCCCATAAATTTGTGGAATAAAAACTTCTACAACTGCTTTTTCATTCTCTTTTAAATCTGCCAAGAATTTTACTTTTTTTTGCATTTTTGATTTTATTGTTAATTATTAATGATGAACAGAAAAAAAGAAAGAGAAGAATTAATCAAAAGACTTTTTGAGCATGGTTATATCAAAAGTAGAAAAGTTTTGATAGCAATGAAAAAAGTTCCAAGAGAAGAATTTGTTCCTGAGTGGCAGAGAAGATATGCTTATGATGATAGGCCTCTTGAAATAGGCTATGGACAAACAATTTCAGCTCCGCACATGGTTGCTATAATGACAGAAGCCTTGGATGTAAAGAAAAATCATAAAATTTTGGAAGTTGGTTCAGGCTCAGGATATCAAGCAGCGATACTTGCTGAAATTGCAAAAAGTGGAAAAATTTTTACTGTTGAGAGAATAGCTGAAATTGCAAAATTTGCAGAAGAAAATTTAAAAAAATGTGGCTATGAGAATGTTTCAGTTATTATTGGTGATGGAACTCTTGGATATGAAAAAGAAAAGCCATATGATAGAATTATTGTAACTGCCGCTGCTCCAAAAATACCTAAACCCTTAATTGAACAATTAAAAGAGGATGGAAAGTTGCTTATTCCTGTTGGAAATAGAGGATATCAAGATTTAATTCTAATTGAAAAAAATTCTGAAGGAAAAATAAAAGAGAGTAATCTTGGTGGTTGTATTTTCGTGCCTTTAATAGGTAAAGAAGGCTGGTAGCTAAATTTCAACTTTTTCAACTTTTTTAATTTTTCCAAAAGGCCAAGGTCTTTCATTTGTTGTGAAATATAGGTATCTGTAAACTGAATACATATAGCTAATAAAATTGTTTGCAAATTCTGCCATTCCTTTATGCCTTCTGCCAAATATTAGCACATATATTAAATGCACTACTGAAACAGCCCATGCTATTACTTCCCAAAATGCTGCAATTATAGAGCAGCATATCCATATAAATAACCTTAAAATTGCCTCACTTCTTTCAGCCATTTTCCTTATTTATTAGGTATTAAGTATTTATAACTTTCTTTCCTCTTTCCTGAGGAATTATCCTCTTTTTTCCTTTAAATTCTTTTCTTAGCTCTTTTCCTTTAAAAAATTCATGAAGAAAAATTGCTAATGCGGCAATCTCAGAATGTGGTTGTTGTGTTATTGCAACATTATAATCAGAAAGATGATAAACCTCTGAAGGAACCTTTTTGCCACCAACAATAACAAGTTTGTCTTTTTTTGAGTTTCGTATTTCTGAAATTTTTTCATCAATTGGAATGCCGTACATTGTCAAATGAATTTTTTCACCAGAAAAATTCTCAATAAATTTTCGCCAGTTTTTTTCTACTTTGATTTTAAAATTTCCTCCCCAGGTAGTGATCACTTTTTTAACACTTTTTTCAATTTCATTATCCTCAGAATCTAAAATTAATTCATCGGCACAGAAAGCTCTTGCAACTAAAGCCAGATGAGTTGTTGTTCTTTTGTCTCTATGAAATCTATGCCCTAATCTAAGCACAGAGATTTTCATATAAAATTCAAAATTCCCCTTGCTGCTAAAATTCCAGTTGCTGATGCATTAACAAGATCTCTTGATAAACCAACACCATCTCCTGCTGCGAAAAGTCCTTTTACTGAGGTTTCTAAATTTTCATCAATCTCAAGGCTAGTGGCATAAAATTTAATTTCTGGTGCATATAGTAAAGTTGAATCTTCATTCACTCCTGGGATAACATCATTTAGTTTTTCTAAACCTTCGATAATGTCCATAACTATTCTATGAGGCAATGCCATTGAAATATCTCCAGGAGTAAATTCTTGCAATGTTGGTTGCAATGGATTTTTTTGTATTGATTCTAGATGAGATCTTCTTCCTCTCCTAAGATCGCCAATTCTTTGTAATATTGGTTTGCCTCCACCAATTGTTGTTGCTAATTTTGCAATTGATTTTCCATATTCTATTGTATTCTCCACTGGTTTTGTTAAAGCAACTTTAACTAAAAAAGCAAAATTTGTATTTTCAGAAAATTCGTTTATCATAGAATGACCATTAACACCAATCATTCCATTATAATTTTCTTTAACAACAAAACCTCTGTGATTTGTGCAAAAGGTTCTAACAAAATCGTCATATCTCTTGCTACGAATATGAAACTTTGGATCTCTGTTAATTTCTATTATAGGATCCATAATTATTGATGGAACTTCAACTCTAACGCCAACATCAATTGGTAAGAATCCTGCTCTTAGCTTATATTTTCTAACAATTGAATCAACCCATGATGCGCCAACTCTTCCGGGAGCAAGAAGTGTTACTTTTGCTTTAATTTCCTCCTTTTCAGTAATAACACCAAGGCATTTGTTATCCTTCACAATCAGCTCCTTAACATTTGTATTCAGCAAAAATTCAACTTTCTTTTTTTTCAGGTATTCATAAAATTTCTTTATAACTTTTGGAGCATTATCTGAGCCAATATGCCTTTGTTTTATATCGACAAATTTAACGCCAACTGATGCCGCCTTCCTTTTAAGTTCATCAACTTTTTTGCTATTTCCATAAATTTTCTCAGGAGCGCCAAATTTTAGAAATACTTTGTCAACTTCTTCAACTAGTTGCCAAGAGTATCTCTCATTTTTTGTTATAGATGTTAGATCACCACCAATATCAGGTCTTAAATTTAGAGTTCCGTCTGAAAAAGTTCCTGAGCCACCAACTCCGCACATTATGTTACATGGCTCACAATTTACACATTTCCCTGTTTTAACCATTGGGCAATTTCTTTCATCTATTGACTTGCCTTTATCAATAATCAAAATTTTTAAATTTTCTTTCTTATTCACAAGTTCATATGCAGAGAACATACCTGCTGGTCCTGAGCCGATAATAACAACATCATAATCTTTCAATTTTACACTTTAATATTTTATGTTTTATAACATAAATATTTTACTAAACTTTTGGAATTGCTATCCTTCCTTTTTCATCACCAACGAAATCAACTAAATTCTCAGTATACATATAAGCTGTAATTGCAGCAAATATTGCATCTAATTCATCCTTATTCAAAAATTTTCTCTCTATAGCGCCCTTTATATTCGAGTTAAGCAAATTTTTTTGCATTTCTTTTTCAGTTTCTGCATATAAGCCAAGAATTTTTGCAGATGCTGTTGCAAAAATTTCAATTACATTAAAGTTTCTACTTTCAAGTTTTTTCCTTAATTCTCTACCACGAATTGCTAAAACTTCCATACCACGAAGTGTTACTGGCAATGTGCCATATTCCTTGAGAAGTTCATCACACTTTCTATTTTCTCCAAAATATGTTAGGGGAGCATCTATTGCAATTACTTCAGGTTTAACAATTTCAACCTTTTCAATTATCTCTTGGTCTGAGTGCAAAATTTCAGTTGAAACATCCTTTAGAGTTTCAGTAGCAGTAAGCACGCAAAACCCAGTATCATTCTTTGGATTTCCTGCCAGGTCAATTCCTACAACAACTTTTGCCATTATTTCTTAGTAAATTCAGTATAACCGCATTTACCACAAGAAATTCTGTCTTTATGTCTTGCTAAAAAAACACCAACTCCACACTTTGGGCAGAATTTATCCTTCCTTTTAATTTTATCCCCAGAGATTTCATATTTTTTCCATTTTTTTGTAGGATTCCTCTTTTTCTTTTCTGTTTCTCCTTTTTCCGCCATTTTCACTCAGGTTTTTTTTCTTTTACTTCTTCTTCTTTTTTATTTTCAGCTTTCTTTTCTTCAAAGTTTTTCTTTATTCTGAATTTTGGTTCAACTTTCATGCTTTCAGAATCTTTGTAAATTTTTACATAGCAATCAGCATATTTAGCTCCAAATTCAGTCTTTATAGAGTTCATAACAGTTAAATTTTCATCTATTTTTAAATAAGAAATTACCTCTTTTCTTACTTCTTTAAATTTTGGAATAACCTTATCAAAATAGACCCTAAGTTTAACTTCTTTTCTATTCAACAAGGGATTTTCTCTCTCATTTAAAATTTTGATTTCCATCTTATCAACTCTAAGTCCTTTAGTTTTTATCTTCTAAAATTTTATTAACCCTCTTTTTTATTTTTTCATTAACCTCAACTACTGCAACACCTTTTTTTGGTTGACCGTAAAGCACTAAAGAGTTTAATGGTGCTAAATTTATCGCAGCCAATGCTGAAAGATCTTCCTCCCCAATAACATGAATTTTTACATTTAAATTGCTCTGTAAACTCTTTTTTATCGCATTGTAAAGTTCTTCAGTTATCTCACCTGCTGGATTTCTAACTTCTATCTCTTTTGCATTAAAATTTTTTATTTCATCTGGAATTGGAATTTCTTTTCGCATTATTTTGCAATCGTAAACACAAATTTTTGGCTTTATGCCAAGTTTCAATATCTCTCTTGAGGTTTCATCACCAATGCAAATAATTAACTTATCCTTGAGATTTAAATTTCTTAAATTTTTAACTATCGGAACTGAAAATCTTTTTAGCTTTTTCCTTGTTTTTTCTGAGATCTTCAGTTTCACCTTATTTTTAGCACATACTCCCCAGGAATTTTTATGTTCATTCTTTTTGCAATTTCTGATTTTTCTGGGTTAATAACTGCTAAATAGCCAGACCAATATTGCGTTGTTGGCTCTTTACAATTTGGGCAGATGTCTGCATCAAAAATTTGTTTGCATTTTCTACATGCCTTTCTCATTTTTCCTTCTTTTCTGTTTTTTTCTTTTTTTCTTTCTCTTCAGTTGTTTTCTTTTTTTCTTCTCCAACCTTTTTCTTCTCCAACCTTTTTCTTTCTTCTTCAAGCCATTCAAATTTTCCTAGATATGGCTGTCTCATTGTTAGGCCAATCTTTGAATCACTAACTGTATTTTTCAATGAAATTGCAACAATCCTTGCTCTTACCTGATCTTCAACTCTTAAAACCTTCTTTGTTTCCTTGCCAAGAATAACTGAAGCTCTTTTATCATAACTCATAAAATCCTCAGTAATCTGTGAGAGATGAATTAAACCATCTAAGGGACCAAAATTTACAAATGCTCCAAATTCTGCCAATTCTGTTACAGTACCTTCAATGACTTCATTTAAAACTGGCTGAAAAACCAAAATTTCAAGTTCTGCATCATAATAAATTGCACCATCACCCATTATTATCTTACCATCACTTATTTCATTAACATTTAAAACATCAAGAATTATACCAACATTCTTAACAACTTTACCATTATAGGCATTTGCAAATTCAGATTTTATAACTTCTTTTAGCTCTTCATTAAATCTCTTTGGCGGAACTCTTACAGTCTCAGTTACAGTTAAAATTTTATACATTTTAAGTTTAGAGCAAAATGAATGCAATATCTAATTTAGAAATTAAGGATTAAAAATTAAGTAATTTAGCAAGAAGAAAAAAGAAAAAGAAAAAAAAGAAAATAGGTTTATGCCTTTTCGGCAGATCCTCTGCATGTGCCTGTTTCTACTCTTACTACCGGAGTCCCAACAACAGTTTCAACATATGTGATATTTATTGGTATAGAAAAACTTTCACCTGGAGCTTTTGCTGGAGAACAACTTGCAGTAACAGCATAAGTATCACCAGCACCTATTTGTAAGTCAGTACAGGTAATACAGTCACACCCACCAATTGAAATATTTGTGCCAGTAATTGTCTGCCCAGCGCCATTCATAATAGTAAATTTAAAATTATCTGTTTCTATAGCTGGTGCAAACCTAATGCTATTATCAAACACCTTCACCTTTGAGAAACCTCTACATGTGTTAACCGTGCTGCTTGGCCCAAAAATTCCCAATTGCCAAAGGACAACTCCGACAATCATCACAACCAGAATTGCCCATCCATAGGTCATCAGGTACTCCATAGCACCCTGACCCTTCTTTTTCTTTATTTCCATTTTTGTTTCTCACCTCTTTTATTTTTGTAATATAAAATTACAATTTTGAGTATAAATACCTTTCTTTTTTTGTTTTTTAGCTATTCAACAAAACCTTGAAGTACGCCACTTTCTTTTTTCTGTATTTTTTGTTCCCCCACTCGTTCATAGTATGTAATATTTACTAAAACCCAGAATGGATCACCTGGCGCGTATTCCTTGCAGCATATATTCGCTATATCTGTAGTCTCTGAGGGTCCAAGTATTGTTTTTTTAAAATATGTTCCAGAGCATAAAATTTCGTCCCCACTTGAGTAACTAAAATTGCAGTCACCACCAACAGTAAGAGAAAGGTCGTGAACATAAACGCTACCAGTATTTACGATAACGAAGTTGAGATTATTAGTAACTCTCTCGCTTGCAGTACCTGTCTTTTTTATATATTTAATACTTGGCTCAAGAACCTTTATAGTGTTAAATCCTCTTGCAATATTTGTTTTTGGTGCAACATTAAATACTCCCATATGCCACAGAGCAACACCCATAATTAGAACTATTAAAATTGCAAAACCATAGTTTTGAAGATATTCAACTGCTGCCTGGCTTTTTTTTGTTTTCATTCTGCATAACCTCTTATAACTCCAGAATCTTTTTTTGTTATCCAGTCCTTACCTGCTCTTTCCTGATATTCAAAAGTAATATAAACTTCAAATTGCTCTCCCTTAACTAAGGGTTCACAATTTGTGTACCTTGGTGTTAACCATATACTACCAGGGTCTAGATGGACAGGTACCTGCACACGGCAGTCACATGGGGGGGTTCCGCACGGAATCCACACGCCTCCTCTATTTTTATTACAGGTATCTTCATTGGGATAAGGATAGAAAGTATAATCAAGGAAAATTTTAGAACAATCGCCACTTACATTCATTGTGTAAATATTCTTAACTCTCATGTTGCCCGCATTCATTATTGTGAAAGTGAAATTGTTATATCTGTTTCCGCTTGCAGTGTATTTTATACTTTGCGGAATAACTTGTATTACTGTAAATCCTGAAGCAGTATTCACTTTAGATCTTGTTAGAATTCCCATTTGCCAAATTGCAATTGCAATTAAAAGCACTACTAAAATTGCCCAACCATATGTTTGCAAGTATTCAACTGCTGCTTGAGATTTTTTATTTCTTAGCAAAATCATTTTATTTTTATTCAGCAACACCTCTTATAATTCCATACTCTGTGCGAGTTATCCTTTGTGAGCCAAGTTTTGTTGAGTATGTTATATTAACTGCAACTTCAAAATTTTCACCTCTGTAAAGGCTATTGCAATTTTGTGCACCAACATTTCTTGCTTCGCCTGCTTCTAAACCTTCAATACCATAGCTTATAGCTCCGTTGCAATCCCCCTTTGCTATCATCGAAGAAATTCTAATGAAATCACCAACACCATTTACA
Source organism: Candidatus Altarchaeota archaeon (assembly GCA_038891095.1). GTDB lineage: Archaea > Altiarchaeota > Altiarchaeia > IMC4 > QMZM01 > JAWAEV01. The sequence goes on along the minus strand of JAWAEV010000001.1, from coordinate 259,874 downwards.
ATAGTAAAATTTAATGCATTTCCTGCAATATTAGCTCTGTACTGAATTGTTGCTTCAGGAACTTTAATCTTGCTAAATCCTGTTGCAATATTCACCTCTTGTCTATTCGAGAAAACTCCTAAATACCAAAGTGCAACACCAATAATTGCAATTATTATCATGACCCATCCATAAGTTTGTAAATACTCAACCGCTGCTTGTGATTTTTTATTTAAAATTTTCATTTCTTTAAATTCATTTATTCTTTTAGCTATAAATATCTTTCTTTCCCTAATTTTAATAAACTCAAATAGATGAAAATTCTTAAAAAAAATGCAGGTTATGTCTGGAGAAATATACAATTAGTTAGAAGTAGAGTTTTCCTTTTTTTAGCATTATTGCTTCTTGGTTTTATGCTTCTTATAATAAATATTTTTCCATATGCGACAATTGGCACAATCCTCATAATTCTCTCATATTTCCTTGGAGTTTATACATATCAAAAATATCTAACTTGGAAAAGTTCCGAATCTTCAGAGGAGTTGATTATTAATGAACTTAAAAAGTTGCCTGATAACTATATGCTAATTTCAAATGTTGTTATACCGCCTAATAGGGGAGACACTGACCATATTGTTTTAGGTCCAAATGGAATTTTTGTTATTGAAGCAAAACATTATGGCGGAGAAATAAAGTGTGATGGAGATAAATGGCAAAGGTATAAAATAAGCAAAAGTGGCACAAAATACCTACTTTGGGCTGGATCGCCAAGCGCTCAAGTGAAAAGAAATGCAAAAGTTCTTAAAGATTTTTTACTAAAACATAAAGAAGAAATTTTCAAAAAAGAGGCGCCACATATATGGATAGAAAGCATACTTATATTCACAAACGAAAGAGCTAAAATCCAAGTGAAAAATCCGACAGTTAAAATTTTAAAAATTTATGAGCTAAGTGATTTTATCTTATCTTCTGTTACTCCATACAATCTAAAAGAAGAGGAAATTGAGAGAATTTCATCAGTTATATTGAAAAATTCAAGGAGTTAACATATCTATTTTTTATCAAATTGATATCATTCCTCCAAAGAAAGAACTAAGTGCATAATTCAAAGCTAAAAATATTATAACAGAAGAGGCAATTAGCAAAGGAATTAATGTAATTCCAGTTGAGAGTTTACCGCTTCTTATTAAGCCAACTAATAATGCTCCAAAAAAGCTTGATAAAACAAGAACAGAAATTGCATACCAATAAAAGAAATTTCTATCTATTGCTATTGGCTGTAATGTTAACATTCCTGTTTGTGCATATTGCGTCAAGCCGCCAGCTTCAACCTTCTTATAAATCCCAGAGAAAACGGTAACGAATTGCAAAGAAGCTGCAAATAAGAGTGGAGCTCCAATTACAATTGCAAATATTATGAACATAGCTTGTGCAGTTGTTTCTGCTCTCATTCTTTTGAATAAATTTTGCTCATTTCTTATATCATTTGCTATTTCCTGAAGAACTGTTGGTAGGTCGCCACCAGAGCGCATTCCTTGAATCATAAGTTTTACTGCTCTCTCAAGTTTTTCTGATTTTACGCGAGAAGTCATTGCTATTAGTGCATCTTCAAGTGGCATACCTGCCAATGTGTCTCTTGCTACAGTTTGTATTTCAGAAGCTAAAGGACCAAATTCAGGTCTTGCAGCAACCCATAATGCATTATAAGGTGTCATTCCTGCAATCATATTTTGTGCTATCATAGAAAGAACATCAGGTAGAACTTCTTCAATACTTGAAGTTCTTCTTTCAACGAGAAGTATCATAAGCATTATTAACGCACCCCAAACAAAAATAAATGCTATTGCTGCTGAAATTAAAACGATATTGCTTTCAATACCAAATGTTACTAAAACTAATGAAACAACAATTGGCAATAGAATAGCATACATTGAAGTTACTCCTAAAATCTCTTCCGGCGATCTTACAAATCCTGCATATACAAGTTGTTTTGCTAATTTATCTCTCAAATTAAAAGGGAAGTATGAGCCTAACTTCTGATGTACTGGTTTTACAATACTAACAAAAATCCTTCCAGGAGTTTTTAAAATATTGTATAAAATTGTAAGAATTCTTAAAACAAAATTGCCGATGATGATAAGTATATAAGAGGTGACACTAGCAACTCTGCTAAGAAAAAAATTCCAAAATAAATTCCCAAATTTTTTCATTAAGTTCCTAATTGGTGAACTTTTTTTCTCCATTCTAGTTATACAGATGGTCTTTTGCTTCTAATTATTGAGATAAATGCAAATTGAAAAAGAAAAACAGCAAAAAGTATCAAATAGAAGAGATTTTCATTTATCATCCTACCCCCAATGAAACTTGATAGTATAACAAGTAATGTAACACCCATTGATGGCATTATAATAACAACCATCATATATATCAATGCCCATAAATTTAGCTCTTGACCATACATTTTTATTCTATTTTCTTTTTCTTGGCGAATATCTTCTGAAATTGCTTTCAATGCCAAGGTAACATTTGAGCCTGTTTTTATTGCATTTACAATTTGCCATAATGCCCTTCTTAAGTATTCTGAAGGTGAAAGCAAACCAAATTCATCAAGTACACGAGTTATAGATCTACCTGAATTTACCTCTTTTACTATGTTAGAACAGATTATAGAGCATTCACCATATCCACCTTTAGCAATATTCCCAAAAGTATCAAATAGTGGAGTTCCTCCAGTAAGCTGAATTTCCATGTCTCTAAGCATATACTCAAGGTGTTTGTCAATAAGTCTCGCTCTCCTCAGAATTCTCATTTTTGGAACAAGCATAAAATAGGTAAAGACAAGCATTGCAATAATTCCAGAAAGAAAAATGCCAGTGTAAGTTTCAATAAATTTCTGATTTAATATAAGGGAAGTAGTTGTTATTATAAAAGCTAAGGAGAATGCGATAGTTGTTATAAAAATTGTTATTGCAAGATATGTTATTGGATCAACATTATAATTAGCCTTCTTTAATGTCCACTCCAAATTAGGAAAAAGTAAAGACAATTGCTGAGCAGCAGGTTTTAAAGGAGCTGCCGATGCATTTAATCTTTCTGATTCGAAAATAGAAGGCATTTTAATTTCTAAATACCCAAATCTTTATCATGTTCGACAATATCTAAAAATGCTTCCTTATCAACATAATACTGAGTTATAATCTTACCAACATCATCAACTTCCTTTATATTTTTTCTTAAGAGCCATTCAAGAACTTTTTTCTTTCCTTCAATGTCAAGTAGCATTTCACTTTCACTCATCCCTGTGAACAACTCAAGTTCTTCCCTGACACGTTCACTCGCATTTACTTTCTCTACTTTGTCATTTCTTGGATTATAACGATAAAGTAAATTTAATTCAGGTAGTTCGCCACTTTCTGGCTTTATAAGTTCAACAATTTCCAATGTCCTTCTAATGCCGGATCTTCTATTCAAGTGTTGTGTAACAATTAAGTGCAATGAACTTGTAACAATTGGTGGAATATTCATTGGAGGAGATGTTATTCTATCTATAACTTCCTGAGCATTAAGAGCGTGAAATGTTCCATAGCATGAATGCCCAGTGTGCATTGCTTCAAACATTACTTCAGTTTCTTCTTTTGCTCTGACTTCACCAACTATTATCCTATCAGGTCTCATTCTCAGTGAATTTTGCATTAGCTCAAGTAATGAAACTTCACCTTCGCCTCTTGGAGTTGGAGGCCTTGTTGTTAAAGGCACCCAATGCATATACTTAGGTAAGTTTAACTCTCTTGTATCCTCCATCGTTATAATCCTTTGGTTAGCAGGCATGAATGGAAGGAGAGCATTCAGCATGACTGTTTTACCAGATGCTGTGCCACCAGTTATTAATATGCTCAATTCATACTCTATCGCAAGCCATAAAAAAGCTGCTGCTTCAATGCTTATAGTTCTAATCTCTGGGGAAATTAAATGTATTATTGTCCATGGAACTCTTGAGAAGCGCCTTATCGTTATTGTATTGCCAGAAGTTGAAATTGGGAATAGAGTAGCATTGAATCTATCACCTGTAATAAGATGTGCATCAAGCAAAGGTTCCAAGTTTGTAATTTCCCTACCAACTTCTCTCGCAACCCTAGCTGAATAATTTGCAATCTGCTCCTCTGAGGGAATTTGTAAATTTGTTTTTAGCCAGCCTCTTGTTTTATGATAAACCCATATAACTTCTTTACTTGAATTTACAACAATCTCTTCAAGTTTAGGATCAGCGATCAAATACTCAATTTCTCCAAGGCCCAACATATCATTCACAAGAACTCTGCTCAAAAGTATAATCTCATCTTCAGACAATTTTTTCAGAACATGCTTTAATTTTTCTTTTGATTTGTCAAGAATTCTAAGCTTTAACTCTTTAAATTTTTCAGGGTCGAGAACAGTTCTTGTTTCAACTTCAATCTCCCCAATCAAGCTTCTTTTTACTTCATCTAAAAGAGCCTTTGTTACATAATCTATCTTCGGTAGGGAAATCTCATAGTGGAGAACATAGTCATCAGCATCAACAATTTTAACTTCAAGTGAAAGGTCATCTAAGTAAATTTTATATCTCTCAATTTCATTTCTTTTATCCTCTGGATTCTCCTTTTGAGTTGTTTCTCCAACTTGTTTTCTCTCTATAACATCCTTTAATTCTTTTTCGTCTGTTGTAGCATTTGCCATATTATTAGCTATCAATAAACTATTCTCAAAATTACTATAAATACCTTCATATCTCAAAGGCAATTTGCATCAGAAATGTTATACTTTACAGCATGCGCTTGGTCTATACTAAAGGTTATATTGTGCGTTTCATTTATTGCGTAATTTATTGTGAAGTTAACTCTACAATTACCTTCAATCCCTTGCCAATATAAATAATCAATCCATGTTTCATATGTCTTGTTATCTTTGAAATTTAAGCTTAGGTTATGCCTAAAAAATTCAGTAAGATTTACAAATGATTCAATTCCAATTTCATAATTTCCAAAGTAAATTTTACTTTGAGTTGCATATTTCTCAGATAAATTTAGCTTTCCATCTAAACGATCAAAGAAACTTGATGCATTATAACTATCATTACTTGAGTGATAGCATTTTTCAGAGATCCATGTGTTTATTATAGTACCATTTACAGTTGTAAAGTTGTCACATTTCTTAAATTTTCTTATGAGATCAGAATCATTCGTTTTTATATAATATAATGGATCTTCAAAACCTTCAACTGAAATTTCCTGTGCAACATTTAAAATTCCATTAAAATTTGAGATATTTGCCTTATCTCTTGCTGAGAGATAAACTGAAGATGCTATTACAATATCCCATGAATTTCGCATTGCAATAGAAATGTCCTCTATTGTTAAATTCTCTATCGTGATGTCATTAATTCTACTCATTCTTTGAGTCCAATTTAGAAGTGTTATATTATCCATTTCGCTAACTTTCTCACCATTTAATGTGCCGCAAAGCATTAATTCAGAAATTGCAGATTGTGAACCTTTTGTTTTGTATTTAAAGAAATTGCATTGATGCATTTCATATTCAGCAAAATTTTCAGATGAATTTAAAATTCTTCCAATGAGAACAGTTATGGCTCTGTTTCCTGAAATTTCTAAAGCATTTTGATAGTCAACTTTCAAATTTTCAACAAAGTAATGTAAGCTATCTGTTGAAATTCTCTTTTGCATACTCTCAATCTCTAACTCAGTTGTTTGTGAATAAAAAAATATAATTAATAGTGATATTAATATTAATGCAGCAGTTATTGCAGTGTAGAAATAACCTTTATGATTCATCATAATATTTTTAGTTTCCTTGTAATATATCTTAAAAAATGATAAAATTTAAGATATTTATTTTGATTTTAAGCAGTCTTGCTATAACTTTCTCAGCAAATGCAAGTTTTATATCCCTCTCAACACAAATTTTAACCGAGAATTTAGTTCATGGTAATGAAACAGATATCTCAGTGAAAATTACAAATTTTGGTGATGAAACTGCCTATGATGTAGTAATTTCTCTAATGCAAATTGATGGTTTTAATTCAGATGCGTTTTTTTTAGGAGATTTAGCTCCGAATGTGCCATATAATGGGAATATAAATTTAAGAATACAAAATGCAGTTCTTCCTGGTGAGTATCCTGTAATCCTCTTAACAGAATATAAAGATGCAAATGGTTATGGTTTTTCTTCAGTATCAGGAACATCACTCTTCCTAAGAGAAAGAGCAATCTCAAAAATTTTCAGTATGATCGAAAAGATAGAAATTTCTTTGGATGAAGAGAAAGAATTAAAACTAAAGATAAGGAATACTGATGCAAGGGGACATAATACTAAAGTTAGACTCTTTCTTCCAAAGGAATTGAAAGCAGATGTTGAGGAAGCAGAAATTTTCATTAATCCAAAAGAAGAAAAAGAGCAAACATTCAAAATTTCATCTTTTGGAGCATTGCCTGGAAGCACTTATGTTGTTTTTGCAGCGGTTGAGTATGAAGATTCAATGCATTTTTCATCTCTATCCTCAGGAGTTGTGAAAGTTGTTGAGAAAAAAGAAAAAGATTTTGAGTTTCTACAAATCTCGAAGATATCCAATTTTATTTCTATTCCTGGAGCTATATTAGTAATTTTAATAGCACTTTTTGTGTTATATCAATTTAAAAAAGAAAATGGAAAAAAGAAAGGAAGCCAGAAAAAAAGAAAATGAAGAAATTTCCTATCTTCATGAATTTGTAAATTTTTTTATAATGATCGCTATCTGGATTTTTTTACTTAGCTATTATAAACCCAGTTTAATGTTTGCAAACAAAACCACAACTGGTGGCGATATGGTTGGTTATTATTACATGACACATTATGCCTCAACTTATCTTATCCCAAATGGAAAAATTATTGGTTGGGCTCCAGGATGGTTTGCTGGGTTTCCAATGTTTCAATTTTACTTTCCTTTGGTTTTTGTGATTTCTGCTTTGCTGTCATACATAATTCCGCTTTATGTATCATTCAAAATTGTAACAATGCTGGGGGTTTTTACCTTACCTCTATTTACCTTTTTTTCTCTAAGATTAATGAAATTTAGCTTTCCTATTCCAATTTTTGGAGCTATCATAACTTTACCTTATCTTTTTTTGGAGCATTATTCAATGTGGGGTGGTAATATACCATCGACATTAGCGGGCGAGTTCTCTTATGGTTTTAGCATTTCTCTTATGGTTCTATTCTTTGGGCTACTTTGGAGAAGCATTAAAGAGGGAAAAAGTGTTATTACTCCAGCAGTAGTTTTTGCATTAATAGTTTTGAGTCATGGTATAACAACAGTTTTTTCAGCTGTTTGTTCTCTATTCTTTTTATTGTCTGTAAAATCAAAAAACGAATTTTTTAAAAATTTAAAAAAATTAATCTTTCTTTACATTCTTGCTTTCATGCTCTCAGGTTTTTATTTCTTTCCAATGGTTTTTAAGAGTGAATATTCAACTCCACATAAATGGCTGCTAATAGAAAAAATTCCAGAAGTTATAGAGAAGATGCTATTCCCAAAGTCAATGTATCTTTTTTATGCTTTAGGGCTATTTGGGATTTATATTGGAATCACAAGAGGGGATGATAGAATTAACTTCTTTACATTTTCACTCTTAATTGCTTATATATACTTTTTCTCATCATCAATTCTTGCGACTTTGGAAATACCCTTCTTTTCAAATTTGTTTTCCCATTTCATGGTTGTAAAATTTTTACCATATATTTATATTTTACTTTTCATTCTTAGCGTTGTTGGTTTCTATCCAATAACTAAAATTGCAAAAGCAAAATTTTTACTGCCTTTAATAGTTTTTCTTGCTGTATGGATTTATGTCAGCTCAAATGTCACCTACATACACTCATGGATCCAATGGAATTATTCTGGTTTTGAAGCTAAGCAATCATGGAAGTCATTCCAAAGAATGAATGAATTTTTATCAACAGCTGGTCCTGGGAGAGTTGAATTTGAATATGAAGATTCACAGCATAATTCTGGGATAGGCTCATCAAGAGCAATGGAAGCATTGCCAGTATTTTCAAAGCCAACTTTAATAGGGACACAATTTCAAGGTGGTGTTAATAACCCAATAATTTATTCAATGGAATGTGAGTACACATTACCTGGTAAGTGCCCTTGTCCTTTATACCTTTTAACAAATGGTTGTTTATCATATAACTTAGAAAACGCAAAAAAACATTTAGCTCTCTTTAATGTTAAGTATCTAATAGCAACAACTTCAGAATTCAAAAAAACTCTCAGAGATGATAAAGAATTTAAAATGGTTTATGGTCCTGACACATATGAAGTTTACGAGCTAATGAATCATCAAGGAAATTATGTTGTTCTGCCAAAATATGAGCCAGTTCTAATAAAAACAAAAAATTGGAGAAAGCTTTCATATGAGTGGTTTAAGAATATTGATACTATAGAAGTGCCAGTCGTTTTTTCAAGAGATATAACAGAAGAAGATAGAAAAAATTTTAAATATATAATTGAAAATTTTAACGGCAATTTTTCCCAAATACCAAAAATTGAAATAAAAGAAAATTGTTCTATTCAGGAGAAAATTGAAAATGAGAAAGTTACTATAAAAACTTCTTGCATTAATAAACCACTATGGATAAAAATCTCATATTTCCCGAATTGGCAAGTTTCAGGAGCAAAAAAAATTTATATGGCATCGCCTGTTTTTATGCTAATATTCCCAGAGAAAGAAGAAGTGGTTCTTTACTATGGAAGAACATTAATTGATTGGTTTGGAACTTTATGCTCTTATATTGGAGTTTTAATTTTAGTTTTTTATATAACTCCTCTAAAAAATACTGAGAAGAGAATTTTCTCTTCTAAATTAAAAGAATGGAATATGGACTAATCCTATTATGGTTGTTCCTTATAGAAGTTCTAAGTTTTGTTACTCTACCAATTTCAACTTTTTTGTTTTATAAACTCCATGATAAGGGTTATGGAGCATCAAAATTATTTAGCATAATTCTGATTACATACCTCTCTTACATTATTGCAAGATTTCAATTACTCCCATTCAATTTTTATACTATCTTAATATCATTCTCCCTTGTTTTTTTATTATCTGCATTTATTCTAATAAGACACAGGTTATTCCAAATTTTCATTTCAAAAGAATTCAAAGATATTGCATTTAAATGTGAGGTAGTATTCTTAGCATCATTTTTTCTATTTATTTTCATAAGGTCATATTTTCCAGATATCAAGGGTGGTGAGACTTTTTATGATTTAGCATATCTAAACTCAATAATAAGAACAGATAAATTACCGCCAATGCATACATGGTTTTCTCAAGTTTCCTTAGAGAACTATTATTATTTTGGACATTTAATGATCGGAGTACTTTCAAAATTCTCTGGAATTTCTGGAATTTTTTCATACAATTTGTCATTAGCAACAATTATGGCTCTGACATGCTTACTTACTTTTTCTTTATCATATAATTTAACAAAAAAATCTTTTTGTGCTATAATTGCTGTCTTTCTAATTTCTTTTACAGGGAATTTTTTTTCTTTTCTTCAGGTGTTGAACTATTTTTTTCCGGATTTTAATGTTTATGTAAAATTTTATGAACCTCCAGTGTATGGAGATTTCTTCCAGAAGGCAAGAGATTACAATTGGTGGCACCCCTCAAGGATCATACCTTGGGCTATACATGAAATGCCATATTGGACTTTTGTTTGGGGTGATTTACATGGCCATTTTTTTGCAATTCCCTTGAGGATTTTGTTACTAATTTTCTTACTTAAAATTTTCGCTTCTGAATTTTCTGGTTTTAAAATTTTTGGAGAGAATTTTTTTGAAAAAATTCTTAATATTTTTTCTTTGTGTCTTATTCTCGGCTTTATTTTTCCAACGAACATATACGATTTCCCTTTTTTAGCGTTTTGGGTTCTCTTAACTTTTATTTTTCATGAGTTGAATATCCCAGAAGGGAGAAGATTATCAATGGTATTGCAGGCCTTTTTAATATCCTTTCTTATTGTCATTTTTAGTTTACTTTTATATGCGCCAGTAGTGTTTCAGCTTCTACAACATATCCAAGATGTGAGAGTTAGAGAATTTATTGAGCTCCTTCCACATGAAAAAAATCCATTACTTAATAGTGGTACGGCAAATTCTATTCGTATAGAAGTTTTCAAGACTTCTCTATACCATTTCTTGCTGATATTCTCATTACAAGTTTTTCTAATTTTTACTTTTATATTACATCTTTTTTATACTTCTTTTGCAAAAGAAAGCAAATTAATGAAAGTGCTTTTTTCAATTTCTCTTTTTCTATATCTTTCATTAGTTTTTTCGGTTTTCATGAGTTTCTTTCCAAGAATTGAACAGTTTTATAATCCAATAAATGTCCTACTCTCTATCAATTCGTTACTCTATGATTTTCAATTACTATCTATTTTAATTCCAATTGTGTCAAGTTCAATTTTCTTTTTGTTGAGAGAGAATTCGGTTGAAGTAAAATTTATACTTTTATTAATTCTTTTTGGTGCATTAACAGCATTAATAACAGAGGTTATTAATGTTGAAGGTCGCTATGTTTTCATGAATAAAATCTATGGTGAGATCTACATTTTTTGGGGAATTTCTTCTGCTTTTATTCTCTCATATTTTGGAAAAAAAATTTTATCTTTGAAATATCTAGCAATTTTGTTCATAGTATGTTTCCTATTTTTTTCATATGCAATTTTTCCAATATTGACAACAATTCAAAGAACAAATTCTTTCAAAGCGTCTTATGGGAGAGAATTTTTAACTTTGAATGGAGCTGATTGGCTTGAGAGAGAACATAAAGCAGATTTCGAAGCAATAAAATGGTTGAATGAAAATATTAAAGGAAGCCCTATAGTCTTAGAAGTCCCAGGAAGGGATTATCAATACACTTCCCGAGTTTCTGTTTTTACTGGATTGCCAACTGTGCTCGGATGGTCAGATCACATGGAATTACATCTAGCTATTTCCCGCGAAAATATTGAAAAAATTTCTAAAGAAGTTGATGAAATTTACAATACTACAGACAACGAGAGGGCATTAAATTTAATAAGAAAATATAATGTTAGCTACATTTATATCGGCGAGCTAGAAAAAAATTATGAAGGAGTTTTCATTCATGGAGACAAAATTGAGAAAAAAGAATATTCAGAGGAAGGTCTTGAAAAATTTGATAAATTTCCGGAATTTTATGAGAAGATTTATGATAATGAAGATGTGCAGATTTATAGAGTTATTTCTTCTTCCTAAGTTTCATAGCCATAAGCACTCCTATCAGTATTGCTATTATCACCCACAAGCCCGATATTTCTTCAATTTTTTTTACATCAAAACCTGTACTCGTGTTTTTAAAATTTTTTACCTCAATTGCAATTGTATTCTTTCCAAGCTTCACAAATCTTGACAGGTCAATTTCTACTCCATTGCAGTGAGTGCATGAGCTACAATATGGATAATAAAAAGCCTCTTGTTCATTAACATAAATTCTTTCGATGCAGTCATCAACAAAAAAAGTGAATTTTGCATAATTCGTTTCAGGAACAATTAGTGTTCCTCTGAAAAACAATTTATCGCCTACATAATACCTACTGAATGGCAATTCGATAAGCATCCAATGTGCGTTATTGATTGTTTCCGGATAACAATCACTTCTCTCCCCGATGCAGTACTTCCATTCACCAAATTCCAAATCTGGTTTAAAGAACAACCAAATTTGGTAAATCGACAAAACTAAAATTAAGACAGCAAGTAACGTCTCTATACTAAACCGTCTGAGTTTCTTTCTTTTTTTCATCTTGTGAAAATTCGATTGTTGTACTCAAGACAAGTGTCCCGATATTCCTCAGGAATTTTGTAGCATATTTCGTGGTCTATGTACAGCAATTTCGGAATATTTTCTGCAAAGTTCTCGCTTAAGCCATCGTGGCAATACTCAACTATACTGGCATCCAAATTTTTGCATTTCTCAACTGTTTTATATCGCCAACCTAAGAAATTTGCAACTCCTCTTCTGTAAAATTCTTCAGATCTTTTGTCTGTCCCACTAATGTCTTTTAGAGCAAGTTCCGGATTTTTTAAATTTAACCATCCTTGAATCCATCCAAGTCCAAGATAGCAAGAGTCCCTGTACTCTGGAACGAACTTACCACACACTTTTACACCTTCATCTAGCTCTAAGCCATGTCTCCAGCCAATAATCATGGCAAAATTTTTGAAGCAAGAAGTTTTCCATTCTTTTGAGTTTCTGCATTCTTGGAATTTTTGAAGTGCATTGAAATTACATCTCCAGTTCAAAACCCATGTAACTACCTCATTGCAATAAACTTGGTTTTCTTCATCCATCATAGCACAATTTTCATACTCATACTTTAAGTCACTGCATGACTGCTCCCAATTCCAGTTTTCACCCCAAAATCTATACTCGTAACCTCCATAGCAATAAGGTTCATATGTTTCATGTCTAACATAATATGCACTGCTTAGCTTTTCAATTGAAATAAGACTCAAGTTGCTGTAAAAACCAATTGCTAGAAACGATAGCAAAACCGTAACTGACAGAACTTTATAGGATGCTATTTTGCTTTCATATAGTTTTGCTGTGAATATCGCAAGCAAGATAAACATGAAAGGATAAAGCAGGAGTTTATATTTATGCACTGGAACCCACTCTAAAATATCAACGCGATAGGGACAGCAATATTCATACCTGCTATAACTGTAAATTAAGATATATAAAACAAAGTACGAAAGAACGAATAACTCTTTTCTAACATTCTGTGGTAGAATTTGGAATCTCTTTAAAGGTATCAAACTCAAAAGAATTTGGACTATAGACTTTTTATTTATCCAAAAAACAAAGCCAACAGAAACTAAGAATATCATGTAGTAAAAATGTGAAACGAATCTCCCATTTATAAAGAAAAAATTTGGAAAGTATAGTGAATCAACGATACCATGAACAACAATCTTTTCAAATTTTTTAGATGCTTGTGTAACTTTCTCTAGATTAATGCCTTGATCAGTTATACCCTGTTTGAACATATCTAAATTTTTAAACTCGTGAGTTGCTCCGTAGTAGATGAATGGACTAAAACCAATGGCGAAGAAAATAATAAAAACAAGAAACTTTTTTCTTAGGAAAAATATTTTGTCAAAGATAAACCAAAAGAGAATACAGAGAGTAATCATAACCAGATTTATATAGTGAAACCAGAGAGCAAATCCACATAAAAAACCAAATAGTGCGAAGTATTTGTAGCTGATTTTCTTATCAAAAAATATCTGGTAAAAGAGATACATAATACAAAGACTGAAAAACATGGATTCAACGTAATTGCCCTGTGTTATGAGCGTGCTTACTGTATAATACTGCGGGGAAAAAATCAGTAGTAAGGATGCAATAGCTGCTGATTTCAAATTGAAAAATTTATAGAGAAACGAATAGGTTACTATTAATGTACCAATTGAAAAAACAAGAGCAACTAACTTTAGTGAAAAACCAGTTTGACCCAAGATTAAGAAGAAAGGAACAGCTAAAATTCCCTCTAAGAGAGAACCACCCTCATATGGAGTCCATTGATATTCAAATAGATTGAAAATCTGGCCTTCAATTATCTCTTTTGCTATAGTTCCCCTATGGCATTCCTCCCAGAAATATAGTTTATCTGAACTTGAACCAAACAAAACAATAAGGCGTGCAAAAATATAGAGCGTTAAAACAAAAAGGAGTACAACATATTTTTTCTTATTGCTTTTCATAATTTATGTGAGCCAAATATAAATCCAAATGTAAATTTGTCTTTATAATACTATTTTTTTTATACATTAAGATAAATACTTACTAAAAATGTCCGACTTCATAGCAGTTACAATATGGTTTTTCATTTTAGAAATTTTGGGCGTGGTAACATTTCCATTAATCTTCACAATTTCGAAAAATCTCCATGATAGAGGTTATGCTCTCTCGAAAATAATTTCAATTCTTTTTGTGACCTATTTGACATGGATTTCAGTTAGCATTAGTCAAGGAATTATTCTATACAATATAGTAACTATACTTACATCACTGTTCTTCATAACATTACTTTCAATTTATTTTTTTAATAAAAATATTTTAGAAATTTTTGCATTTTTTAAAAAGAATAAAAAACTTCTCCTGACTTATGAGTTGATTTTCCTTTTGGCATTTTTGTTTTTCACAGTTGTTCGTTATTACGATAATTCAATTCTTGATGCAGAGAAATATCAGGATTTTATGATTCTAAATGGTTTATTAAGAACTGAAAAATTTCCATTGAACGACCCGTGGTTTACTGGTTATCCCTTGCAGTATTATTATTTTGGCTACCTTATGATAGCAACTTTGACAAAAATTTCTTTGATAGATTCTGGAATAACTTTTAATTTAGCATTAGCAACTTTGTTTTCATTGACACTCTTGCTATCATTTAGTGTGATTTATAATCTAACAAAAAAAATAAAATATGGTTTTTTCGGCTTATTTCTTGTTGGCATAGTTGGAAATTTCAGAGCGATAATACAAATTTTTCTTGAAGAAAAAATTTTGCCTTTTGACTATTGGCCTTCAGCCCATTACATAATCCCAGGAACAATAAATGAATTTCCATATTGGAGTTTTCTACATGGTGATTTACATCCACATGTCATTGCAATTCCATTTACAATTGCTGTGATATTGCTAACTCTGAACTTTTTCTTGTCAAAGGGAAAAAATTTCAATTTATTCGGAATTACAGCAGAGGAGAAAATTTTGTCATTTTCAATTTTTTCAATTTCATTAGGTGCCCTTTCATTTGTTAACTCATGGGATTTTCCAACTTACTTGCTTTTGGGAATTTTTTCAATAGCAACACAGCAATTTTTAACTTTAGAAAAAAAGAGAAGAAAAAATTTTGAATTTTTGAAAAATTCAATTTTTATTTCCTCAGCCATTATAGCGTTTTCTTTTATCTTTTTCTTACCTTACTATCTTAGTTTTAGCCCTGCAAGGCCAATAGCAATAGTTAAAGAAAGAACAGAGTTGCAATATTTTCTTATAATCTATGGCTTGTTTATTTATATCCTTCTGAGTTTTCTCATTTTTGATATTAAATATAAATTTAGTTTTCTTGGATTTTCAATAAAAGAACTTTTTATATTCAGTATATTTTTTGGGGTAGCTACATTGACATTTTTCTTTCATAGCTCATTTGCCCTTATCTTTCTCTTATTAATTTTAATTTTCTTATCTCTTTTTTCTTTTATCTTAACTTTGAGAAATTTTGAGAACAAGGAAAAAATTTTCTCTTTAATTCTTGCAATTTTTGCATTTTCTTTAGCTCTTGCAATTGAGTTTTTCTTTATTGATGATGCTTTCACAGGTAGTCTTGAAAGAGTTAACACGGTTTTTAAAATAGGAATGCAGATATGGATTTTAATGGCATTGTCAGCAGCATACGCTCTTTCATACTTAAAAGAAAATTTTCTAAAAAATTTAAATTTCCAGAAGTATATTTGGCTTGGAATTTTTGCAATTCTTCTTTTTTCCTCACTTTTATTTTTACCGCTTGCAACATATACAAAAGTAAAGAATAATTTTGAATTTTTTGGCAAGATAGCAACTTTAAATGGAAAGGAATACCTTAAACAAATGAAATTCTGTGATTTTTATGCTATTGAATGGTTAAATAAAAATGTTAGAGGAAATCCTATAATTTTGGAAGCACCAGGTGACTCTTTCAGATGGGAATCTTGCGTTTCAGCAAATACTGGACTACCAACATTACTTGGCTGGGAAGGGCATGAAAGACAATGGAGGCCAAGTCAATTACAAGAAATTTCAAAGAGAAAACAGGATGTGAACAAAATTTATTCATACAGAAGTTACTCAAAAACTGGAAAAATTTCAATTCCAGACTCTTGGCAGGAATTAAAGTGGGAAGGCGATGCTCTCTTGACAAGAAATGAGGAGGGTATCTCACAAGGAAAGATGACTGCAATAAAGATTTCCTCAGTTGTAGGAGCAAATGCAAATTTCTGGCAGAAAATTTATCTTGAAGGGGGCAATAGTTATATCTTAGAAGCATGGATAAAAACAAATAACATTGCTAAAGTTGGCGATGTTGAAAAAGTTGCACAAATTCATGTTAGAGAAGATCTTAATAATGCCCCTGGCAATATTATATCTGAGTCAGTACCTATGCTCGGAACTAATTACTGGACAAAAGTTGAAATTCCATTCTTTTTGCCTGAGCAAGAGAATTCAGTTTGGATCTCATGCGTTTTAGCAAATTGGGGAAAGGCAAAAGGGGAGATTTTCTTTGATGAAATTTCAATCTATAAAGTTAAAGAGAATGAGAAGGGAGAAGAAATAAACATGACAGAAATTTTAACTTTAATAAAAAAGTATAATATTTCTTATATTTATGCCGGAAATCTTGAAAGAGAAAAATACTATCTTGAGAATTTTGATAAATTTTTAGAATTTTCAGATTTAGTTTATAATACAATAGAAACAAAAATTTACAAAGTGAAAAATGGAATTTAGTGAGAGAACAGAAAAGATTTTATTTTTTACTATTTTATTTATTGGAGCATTTCTTAGGATTTATCAACTTGACCTAAGGCCTGCACACTTTGATGAGGGCGGTGGTTATGCTCACGGTATTTTAAATATTCTTCGTGGTGGAATTTATGACTATAATCCTGATTTTCATGGACCTTTCCTTTTTCATATAACTGCGTTAATCTTTTTCCTTTTTGGAATTAATGACATCACCCTTAGAATAACAGAAGCAATTTTTGGAGTTTTTTCAATTTTTTTAATGTATCCAATAAGGAAGGAGTTCTCAAGAGTTTCTTTTCTTGCAGTTTCGGCATTTCTTGCAATTTCACCATCATTAGTATACTTTTCGAGATTTGCATTACATGACTCTTATTTCATTTTCTTTACATTTGCGACAATTGTTTCATTTCTCCTCTTTATTAGAAAAAAGAAAAAAATTTATGCTTATTCAACAGCAGCAAGTTTATCATTTCTCTTTACTGTGAAGGAAAGCGCCTACATAACTTTTGCTATTTTCTTTTCCTATCTCCTCCTTGAATTTCTCTATCTTCTAATAAAAAACAAAAGAAAAGCAAACAATAAAATTTTAGAAATATCAAAAAAGAAAAATTTAGAGACAATTTTTTCTTGCATTATAATTTTCATTTTCATATTCACTTTACTCTTTACCTCTTTTTTCAGAAATTTTAATAATCTTGAAGTAGCAATTAAAAAGCCAATAACAAACTGGATTCATAGAATTGAGACAGGTCAAGGTTATTATAAACCATTAACATTTTATTTTGAAATTTTGATGCAGTTTGAATTACCAATATTAATTTTCGGAGTTTTGGGAATTTTTTTAACAATATTTACAAGGAAGCCAGTGCATAGATTTTTCGCTTACTTTGCATTAACATCAATAGCAATTTATCATTACATACCATACAAAATGTCAAATATGGTTGTTAATATCTCATTCCCACTAATTTTAACATCCGGGATTTTCTTTGATTTTCTTTCTGAGAAGATTGATAAATTTAGAAAGAAAGCGAAAATTTACTTTTTCATAATTACATACTTAGTCTTACTTCTTTCTTCTATTTATATACTCCAAAATTCAATCATTACAAATTTTGTAAACTATAACAATGAGCCAGAGAACAAAATGGTTTTTGTTCAGACGGTTGACGATATTAAGCAATTGTTAAAAGAAATTGAAAGAATCTCTGAGAGAGCTCCTCAAGGAAAAATGATAGAAATTGATATTTCAATTCCTCAGACAGAGTATCCGCTTTCATGGTATTTGAGAGATTATAAAAATGTTCGTTTTTATAATGAAAAAGTAAATGTTCCAGAAAATTGGTTGGGCTTCAACTGGGAAGGCGATGCTGTGATTTCATGGACATCTTCTGAGAAAAAGAGTGGCAGTAAAAGTATGAAAATTTCTTCTCTTACAGGAGCAAATGCAAATTTCTGGCAAAGAGTTCCAGTTGATGGTGGTAAATATTATGAATTTAGTGGTTGGATAAAAACAAATAACATTTCTAAAGTTGGTGAAGTTGAAAAAGTAGCCCAAATTCATATAAGGAGCGATAAAGGTGAAGCCCCGCCGGGATTTATAATTAAGGAGAATTATCCCCTCTTAGGAACAAATAATTGGACAGAAGTAAAATTTGAATTTTTCCTGCCAGAAGATGAGAACGCTGTTTGGATTTCATGCGTTTTAGCAAATTGGGGAAAAGCAAAAGGAGAAATTTTCTTTGATGATTTAGTTCTTAGAGAAAAAGGAAAAACTGAAAATTTGATTCCAAATGGAGACTTTGAGATTGGTAATAAAATTGAACGCTTTAATGCTCCAATAATAATTCTCTCAGAAAATGATGGTCAAGTTTTAGAGAGTAGAGAAGGTTATGTTATGAAAAAATATCTCTTAAGGCCTACTGTAAATTTAGCAGTTTATTTCAGGAATGACATTTACTATTAAAACAAATTTCAGCAATTTCATTTCCTAATTTTACAGAATTGTTAACATTTCTATCAAACGGATAAATCATAGAGGTATTTGCTAAGAATAAATTTTTTATTGGAGTAGAAAAATTTGGTTTAATTTTTGAGTAATTCTTCACATATATCGGGGTTGCATATTCATTCCTATGGATAAAAACATTCTCAATAATTTTTTCATTAAAATTTGGAAAAATTTTCTTTAACCCTTTTTTATAAATTTTAGCTATTCTATCATCTGTTAGGTTATAAAGTCTGCTTTCTTTTTGAATATAATTGAAAACATAAACAACAGAAAAGTTATTGTAATTTTCCTTAGGAATAAAATTTGTATGTTCTATAACTCCTCCAAATGGGATTTTCTCATCAGAAATGTTAAGCCAGTAGATATCGCTTAAACTTTCTCTCAATAAGAATGTTGCGCATATAACACTTTGATACTTTACCTTCTGTAATTTCTCTTTAAATTTTTTTTCTAATTTAGTTAAGTTTAATAGTACTGGATTAGGTGCTGTAAAAATAACTTTATCAAATTCATATTCATTACCCCCTGAAAAAACTCTCACTTTATCTTTCTTAAATTCAATTTTTTTCACTTCTTTGTTTTTCAATATTTCACCATTTTCTTTTTCTATTTCATTCTCAATTTTCTCTAAGAAAAATTTAAAACCTCCTTTCAAATAACCAAGTTCTTCTTTCATAAGGCCTTTAGATCTTGATTTTGCTCTTGGATTAACTCTACCCCAGATCCATGCAGCAGATATTTTTTCAGCAAATTTGCTACCAAATTTAATTTTTAGTAATGGTTTCCATAGTAGTTCATATGTTTTTTTTCCAGAAAATTTTTCCAACCATTCTTTTGCTGTAATATTTTCAAGATCTTCCCATGTTTTTTTCCTCTGCAAGTATAAAATTGTCAATCCAAATTTTATTCTATCAAAAAAAGAAATTGGTTTAAATTTCAAAAGCTCAAAGGGAGTACTAAATGGATAAACCTCATTATCAACAAAAAAACCCATTTTTGTTTCTTTCCATATAACTTTACTTTTAAGCCCAAGTTCTTCAATTAGCTTTATAAGTTCAGAATCGCACTTAAAGAAGTGATGATAATACCTCTCCAAATAAAAATTTTGAAATTTAAATGAGCTTAATAAGCCACCAATTTCTTCTTCTTTTTCAAAAATTTTAACTGAAGCACCTTTTTTTACAAGTCTATAACCAGAGGTTAGACCAGTTATCCCTGATCCAATAATAGCAATTTTCATATTAACTCAATTTTAAGTCTTATAAGTCCAAAAAAAGTTTCAATTATGCTCTTAAAGCTTACAGTTGTTTTGCCCTCAGTTCTTGGATAATGCATTACCGGAACTTCTTTAAATTTATAACCCTTTTTTAATATTTTTACCATTAATTCAGTGTTTATAAGCCATCCCTTGTGTTTTATCTCTATATGTTTTATAATCTCTTTTCTGAAAAGTTTAAATGCACAGTCAATGTCCCTAACTTTAATACCAAATAAAGCTCTTATAAGAAAATTATAGCATCTTGAAATTATTAATCTGTGCAATGGGTCATTCCTATTAAGTCTATAGCCAATTACAACATCATAGTACTTACTTAATGGAACAAATTTTTTCAATTCATTTAAATCAAATTGATTGTCCGCATCTGTAAAGAAAATTAGCTCCTTTTCTGCATTTTTAAATCCTGTTTTTAGAGCAGATGCATAGCCCATATTTTTCTCATGGTGTATCACCTTAACTTTTTCACTCTTAAGAGAGTCAGCAATTTTTCCAGTTTTATCTTTACTGCCATCATCCACAACTATAACTTCATAATCTTTTGAAATTTTTTCAAGTGCAGAAATTGCATTTTCAACAGCCTTTCTTATATTTTTTTCTTCATTATATGCTGGCAATATAACAGAAATTGAATTTTCCATTATTTTAAGATGTTTTTAACATATTAGCATTATGATTTAATATTATGAAAATTGCAGTAGTAGTGCCAACATATAACGAAAGAGAAAATATAAAATTGTTAATTCAAAAGATTTTCAAAATTTTTAATAAAGAAAAGATTAATGGCGAAGTTATTGTTATTGATGACTCCTCAGATGATGGAACTGCAAAAGAAGTTAAAAAATTGCAAAATAAATTTTCAGTAATTCTTATTGAAAGAAAAAGAAAACTTGGGCTTGGTTCAGCATATATTGAAGGCTTTAAAAATGCAATTAAAAGTAATGCTGATATTATATTTCAAATGGATGCAGACCTTTCTCATAAGCCTGAAGATATTCCAAAATTTTTAGAAAAAATTAATTCCGGATATGACATGGTAATAGGCTCACGAAGAATTAATCATGGTAGATTTGCCACAAAAAGCAAGCTGAGAAAGTTCATTTCTATTACAGGAAATTTTTTTGGAAGATATATAGCAGGAATCGATCTCAGTGATATATCCTCTGGTTATAGAGCATATCACAGAAGAATTTTTGATAGGATTAAACTTGAAAAGATAGAGTCTTCTGGTTATGAATTCCAGCTGGAAATTTTAGCGAGAGTTAAAAGAGAAGGCTTTAAAATTTCTGAGGTTCCAATAGTTTTCAGAGATCGCTATAAGGGTAAATCGAAATTATCCCCCCTTGATATAATGAGGTTCATTTTAATAGCATTAAAAATAAGATTTAATTTTTTAAGGAATTAGCACTCCATCTGGTTGTTGCTATATAAAAACATCAAAGACATATACCTTTACATTAAAATGAAAACTAAACCTCTTGCAATTGCAATTGTATTTTTTAGCACATTGTTTACTGCTGCTGGACAAATTCTATTTAAATTTTCATCAAGGAGTTTATTTTTATCACCATTTTTTTTAAATACAGAATTTATCATAGGCGTTTCCTTTTATATTTTTGGAGCAATTTTGCTTATAATAGCTTTAAAATATGGTGAGCTTTCAATTCTCTATCCAATTTACTCATTAAGTTATGTTTGGGTATCTTTAGCCTCTCCATATTTTTTTCCTTCAGATGAAATGAATGCAATTAAATGGTTCGGGATTCTTCTCATAATTTTAGGAGTTTCATTTATTGCTAAAGGAAGTCAAAATGGTTGAAATTTTGTCAACATTAACATATTTGTTCATAGCAATACTATTAGGAGCATTTGCATCTTTGTACTTTAAAATTGGTTCAGAAAAACTCTCAAGAAAATTTTTTGATATCCTAAAAAATTTTGAATTGATAAAAGGTGCAATTCTCTATGGAATCTCAGTTATTTTTTATGTAAATGCACTTAAAGGTGGAGAACTTTCTGTTTTATATCCTGTTGTTTCTTTGGGTTATGTTATCGTTTGTTTTCTTTCTGTAAAATTCCTAAATGAGAAAATGAGCAAAGAAAAGTGGCTTGGCATTGCTTTGATAATTCTTGGAGTTTCACTTATTGGCATTGGTAGTAGCTCTTAGAACTTCAGCTCTTAAATCATAGCATGTTGCTTCCTTTACCTTTACTCTAACAAATTCTCCAAGTAAATTTTCCCTTGACTTCAAAATTATTGGTTTATAAGCAAAATTTCTTGCTGTATAAGTGTTTGTTTTTTTATCATACTCAGAAATTAGAGCTTCACCTTGCCATGAAATCCATCTTTTGTTTCTTTCTAAACCAATTTTTTTGAAAAGCTCAGTAGCAATTCTTGATCTTCTTTTTGTTTCTCTTCCAGGTAATTGTGTCATTTTAGCTGCCATGGTTTTTGGTCTTGGCCAAAATCTTGAAATGTTAAGAACATCTGGTTTAATCTCCCCTATCAACTTTAAAGTATTTTGAAATTGTTCTTCACTTTCAGTAGGAAAGCCAACTATTATATCAGTCGAAATTGTAATCTCAGGAATTTCTTCTCTTAATTTATATAAAATTTTTTTGAAATCTTCAACAGTATAGTTTCTTTGCATTTTCTCAAGAATTTCATCGTCGCCTGATTGCACTGGCAAGTGAAAAAATTTGTAGACTTTTTCACTTTTATAAATTTCAATTAGTTCGTCTAAAATTTTCTTTGCATTTTCGGGATTCATCATTCCTATGCGAATAAAGAATTTCCCATTTAGCTTAGTTATTTCTCTAACTAAATTTGGTAAATTTGTGCCAATGTCAAATCCGTAAGCTCCAGTATCCTGAGCAGTAAGCCAAATTTCCTTTACATTCTCTTTTAGTGCATTTTCAATATGCTTCAAAATTTTTTCCTCTGGAATTGACTTTAATTTTCCTCGAGAAATTTTTGTTATGCAATATGAACAACTACCTAAGCATCCTTGTGCTATTGGTGTTATCTCAACAAACTTGTTGCTTCTGAGCTTAGTTTCAAATTCAATTTCTCTTTCATTTGAAATTTCTACAAATTTTTTTCCTTTAATAGCATAATTTATTGCTATTGGAATATCAGAAAAATTTGCTCCAATGAATGAAAATTTTTTGAACTTTTCTGATATTTCTGGTTGTGCTATAGGTAGACAACCAACAACAATAACCTTCTTTTTAGATTTCTCAAGCTCTCTTAACTTTTTCAAAATTTTCCTCTCTGTTGGTGTTTTAACTGCGCATGTATTCACAATAACTATCTCCGAGTCATTTACTATTCGAATACCTTGCCTTTTAAGCATTCCTGAAATTATTTCAGAGTCTGCTTTGTTCATCGAACAACCATATGTAAGAATGCTAACCCTTGTCATATTCAATTTAACTCAAAAATTTTCATAAAAATTCTTTCACAATCTTTTTTATTATTTGCAGAGATATCGTCAAGTATTGAAATGTCAAAATTTTTCAACCTATTTTTAAATTTTTCAATTTCATCTCGCTCAGAAATATCCTTCTTATTAATAACTGCAAGAATTTCTACATTCTTTAAAATTTTTTTCACATTTCCATAAAGAGAAATTTGTTTTTCTATTTCAATTGTTGGATCAAAAATAAAGAGTACTTTATTAGCTAATTCTTCTAAAGCTAAAATTGCTTGCATTTCAATTTTATTTCTCTTCTCAATAGGCCTATCAAGTAGACCAGGAGTATCAATTATCTGATATTTTTCATACTTAAAATTTTTATATGCCACTAAAATATCTTTTGTTGTGAAAGGATAGGGTGCAACTTTAACTTTTGAACCAGTTAAATTTCTCAGGAAGGTTGACTTTCCAACATTTGCATAACCTGCAATAACTAATGTTTCAATATCCTCAACAACAGGAAAATTTTCAATTAATTTTCGCATTTCATTCAAATTTTTTAGGTCATCAGAAATTTGTTTTAAAACAGATGAGACTCTACCAAGAAACTCCCTACTTGCATTTAAATTTTTCCCCTTTTTTATCTCAGAAATTTTTTCCTTTTCTAAATTTCTCACAATTTTTGAGCACCACTTCAAAGCACCAAGTGTTCTCTTATAATCATCTTTGCTAATTTTCAAATCTAAAAGGCGTTGATAGAACCTTGGTAATTTTTCATATCTTGGAAATTTTTGCAAGATACATTCAAATTTTGATTGTAAAAAATTACTTATGGTTTTTATCCTCTCTTCCTCTGCAATCCTAGCTCTAACTTCCTTTGACTTTGGTTTTTTACTACCTTTTATTGAATTTGCAGCGAGCCTACCTTTTCTGAATGCAATGTTTATCAGCTCTTTATGTTCTGGAATTTTTGGTAATAAGAACATTTTATAAGATAAATCAGTTAATACTAAATTTATAATAGAACAGAAGAAAATGAAGGAGATATTTCCAGGAGTTTTTAGGTTAAATTCAGAAATAGCAACTGAAAATTCCTTAGTTGGCTTTAGAGTTTATGGTGAAAAGCTGTTGAGAAAGAATGGCAAAGAATTTAGAGTTTGGGATCCTTACAGAAGTAAACTCGCTGCAGGAATTTTAAATGGTTTAAAATTTTTTCCAATTTCTAAAAGGACAAATGTCCTTTATCTTGGAGCATCCTCTGGCA
Organism: Candidatus Altarchaeota archaeon; assembly: GCA_038891095.1. Classification (GTDB taxonomy): domain Archaea; phylum Altiarchaeota; class Altiarchaeia; order IMC4; family QMZM01; genus JAWAEV01. Next base: position 235,297 of record JAWAEV010000001.1, on the reverse strand, counting down.
CAACAGCAAGCCATATAGCAGACATAACAAAAGGCTTTGTTTTTTGTGTTGAATTTTCAAGTAGGATGATGCAAGAACTAGTTCAAATTTGTGAAAAAAGAAAGAATATGGTTCCAATTTTCGCAGATGCAAATAAACCAGAGCAATATACTTTTGTCTCTTTGGTTGATCTACTTTATCAGGATATCTCTCAAAAGAATCAAGCAGAAATTCTTCTTAAGAATTCCGAATATTTTATGCCAGAATATGCAATGCTTGCAATAAAAGCTCGGAGCATAAACTCAATTCAAGAACCAAAAAAAATTTTCAATCAGGAAATAGATAAATTAAAAAGCAAGTTTCAAGTTCTGCAGATAATAGATTTAAAACCATATGATAAAGACCATGTTCTTGTGAATTTAAAACTTAAAAGATGAGAATCTATGCAACTGCAATAGGTGACATTAATCTTGATATTATAACCTCTAAACTAAGAGATTTTCCGGAGAGAGATGCACAACTGTTAATAAAAAATATAACATTAACATCAGGCGGTTGTGCTGCAAATTTTGCAAAGGCTCTTTCAATTCTTGGACTAAAAACGAGGCTAATTGGCAAAGTTGGGAATGATATCTTCAGCAAATTTGTTTTAAATTCCCTTACCAAGGTTGATTTAAAAATTTCAAGAGATGAAAAAACTGCTTCAACAATAGCAATACCTTTTTATGATAACACGAGGGCCTTTCTAACCTATACAGGCGCAAATTCCAAGTTTTCTATAGAGAATATAAATTTTAAAGATATACAAGGTTATTACTTACATATTGCTTCTTTCTTTCTCCAGGGCTTGAGAAAAAATACTTTTAAGATATTAAATTATGCTCATTCAAAAGGTATGATAACAACATTTGACACAGGTTGGGACCCAAAAGGTTGGTCAGAAAAAGACATAAAGCTGTTAAGAAAAATTTTAAGCAGAGTTGACATTTTCTTTCCAAATTTTAGAGAAGGACAAAAAATAGCAAATGAAAACACAAAAGAAAAGATTTGCAATAAATTACTTTCCTTTGGGCCAAAGATTATTGCACTAAAATTAGGAAAGAAAGGAAGCTATATAGCAACAAAAAATGAAAGAATTTTCATTCCGGTATTTAAAGTTAGACCAGTTGATACTACAGGAGCTGGAGATGTCTTTGATGCTGCATTTGTTTTTGGACATTTCAAAAAATGGTCTCTTGAAAAAATTGGAAATTTTGCAAATGCAGCTGCTGCTCTCTCAACCTTAGGCTATGGAAGTGAGAAATATCCTACTTTTAAGGAAGTAAATAAATTTTTAAATGAGAAATGGAAAGTAAAAAAATAAAATTATTAGTTATTCTTTTTTTATTTTCTTTCTTAATCTTAAGTTGTTGTATTAAAGAGCAAAAAGAAGAAAAAATTTCTTTTGATGTAGCTAAAGAAGATAAAGTTAAAATGAAAATAAAAAGTTCTGCATTTGAGCAAAATGGAAAAATTCCAATAAAGTACACTTGTCAAGGGCAAGATATAAATCCTCCATTAGAATTTTCAGAAATTCCGAAAGAAGCAAAAAGTTTGGCATTAATTATGGATGATCCTGATGCTCCCCTTGGCACATGGGACCATTGGATAATTTGGAATATCCCTCCAGAAACAAAGGAAATTTTAGAAGGGGAAATCCCTAAAAATGCAATACAAGGGCAGAATAGCTGGAAAAAAAATAGTTACGGTGGTCCATGTCCTCCATCTGGAGTTCATAGATATTTCTTTAAGTTATATGCATTAGACACTATCCTAAACATAAAAGAAAATTCAAAAAAATCTGATTTAGAGAAAGCAATGCAAGGCCATATTCTTGCAAAAGCTGAATTAATTGGCCTTTATGAGAAAATTTAATATATGAAATCTCTCCTAAATTCTTCTGATGAGAAAATACCTTTCTCAGTTATAAATCCCGTGATATACTTTAAAGGGGTTATATCAAATGCGGGATTCCTTATCTCAACGCCTGGAATTTTTTTATAAATTTCAGATGCTGGTCTTTCTTCAATTTTAAATTTTCTTCTTTTATCTATAGCGAATGTTGTTGTTGCAACATAAAATGGAATCTTTTGCTCTTTTGCTGCAACAGCTAAAAGGTAAGTTCCGATTTTATTAACAACTCCTTCTTTGCGAATTGCATCTGCTCCTACGATAACTAAATCATCTATTGGAAAGAAAGGTGGTGAAAGTGCAAGTCCTGCGGCATTATCTGCTATTAATATAACTTTTATATTTTCCATCTTTGCTAATTCCTTTGCTGTTTTTACCCCTTGTAATCTTGGTTCGGTAATGTCAACTATAACTGAAAATCTCTTTCCTTGTAGTGCTGCCTCTTTTATTACAGCTAAAGCATGAGTTGAATGGCAATGTGTATGCACTTGAAATCCATTTTTTATCAAAGGGGCACCATTCTTTGCTATTCTCTCTTTTGCATTCTCAAGTTCTTGTATTAGCTGAGAAATTTTCTCATTTGATTTTTCTTTTTTTAGCTCATTAATAACATTATAAAGAACAACAGCAGTTGGTCTAAGTCTTAGCAGTTTTTCAGTTTCAATATCAAATTTTTTTCCAAAACCTTTTTTGTCTGAAAATTTTTTTAAGTATTTGAGAGATGCTAAAGCAATATTAGTTGCGCCTTGAATTCTAAGCGATTTTATATCATGAAAAATATTTGACATAATATTTAAAATTACATACCTATTCTTAAATAAAAAATGCGAAAAAAAATAGTGTTCCTAATTTTTTTAAGTGCATTTATTTTAAAGCTGTCAATTGCTGATTATTCATCTCAATTATATTTGACAACTCAAAAAGCAGAAATAACTGCAGAACAAAATTTTCCTAAAATAGATGTAGAAATTTTAAGACAATTAAATGAAAAAGATGAAGTGCCTGTCATTATTTTGCTAAGGAATGATATGCAAAATAGTGTTACTCTTGCTCCACAATATAAAAATTTAACAACTCTACAATATTCTATAAGGAAAAATCAGGAAAAATTTCTATCTAATTTGAAATTAAATTCACCTAATGATTTTAAAGTTAAATATCTCTATAAAACAATAAATTCAATTTCTGGTAGCCTAAAAGGAGAGGTCATAGAGAAATTAAAAAAAGATCCGGATATAGAGGCAATTTATTTTGATAGGAAATTAAAAATATTGCTAGATGAGAGCGTACCTCTGATTAATGCAACTGATGTTTGGAAAATTAAAGTTAATAATGAGAATATCACAGGCAAAGGTCAAACAGTTTGCGTTATAGATACTGGTATAGATTACAGGCATCAAGACTTAGGAAACTGCACTCAGGAACAATTTTTAAATGGAAATTGTTCCAAAGTTATTTCAGGATATGATTTTGTAAATAGTGATAATGATCCAATGGACGACAATGATCATGGCACACATGTTGCTGGAATTGTTGCTGCAAATGGTCTTTTAAGAGGAGTTGCACCAGATGCTAAACTTTTAGCATTAAAAGTATGTAATGCTTCTGGTTATTGTAGTGACTCAGATATTATTGCCGCTATAGATTGGTGTAATAGCAATTATAGTAAATATAATATTTCTGTTATAACTATGAGTTTAGGTGATGATGGACAATATACATCATCAAATTGTCCTACTTATATGGATTCAGTAATAAATGTGGCACATTCCTTAGGAATTTTTGTTTCAGTTGCTTCTGGGAATAATGGATATTCAAATGGAATTTCATATCCTGCATGCTCTCCTAATGTAACATCAGTTGGCTCTACTACTAAGGGAGATGTTATCTCTTCATTCACAAACACTGGCGAGAATCTTGATTTATTAGCACCTGGGCAAAGTATATTCTCTACAGTTGTTGATTATGGTTATCAATCTATGAGCGGTACTTCAATGGCTACTCCCCATGTTGCTGGAGCAGCTGCTTTGCTAAGGCAATATAAACCAGATATAACACCTGATGAAATTGAATATTACCTGAAAGCAACTGGTAAGAATATCACTGATCTGGATAATGGTTTAAATTTTTCAAGGATAAATGTTTTAGCAGCTATATTTAGCTTAACTAAACTACCAAATATTACAGCGTGTTGGCTTAACCAAACAGATGTTGAGCAAGGAGCAGTTGTTCGATTGAGTTCTAACATAAGCAAAGGAACTTATCCTTTTAGCTTAATTTGGTGGACTTTAGATGGTTCAATTTTAAATTTAATAGAAAATACCTCCTCTACATATTGGACTTACATAGATACGAGCAGCATGCTTGGAAATTATACTGAAATTTTTTCTTTTGTGAATGACACTTATGGAAATTTCCATAATATGTCTTGTGGATATTTGAATGTTAATCCAAAGTATAGATACAACACAATTATTAACATAACTGCAAATGTAACATCAGTTATAGATGCAAAAAATGAAACAAACACAACTCTTGAAATTTTAACATTTGAAAATGTAACAAATGCAGAGATAACTATAAAATACTATAGCTATAACCCGACAAATACTGTCTTTTCTGCATTGGAACTTGGAAAATACATTGAAATAAATATAAGTCAAAACTTGCAGAACTCTTTAAAAGCAATAATGATAAAAATTTTCTATACAGATGAAGAAGTTAATTCTAAAGGAATAAACGAATCATCTTTGGGCTTTTACTGGTACAACGAGACAACTCCTGAATGGATGCTACTTAATGATACCTGGGATTGGGTTTATGGCATAGGCGTTAATAGCTATGAGAACTATATCTGGGCAAATGTTTCTCATCTAAGCATTTATTGCATTGGTAGTGAAACTGAAAAAAGAGAATTTACAATTCAATTGAGAGACGGTTGGAATTTAATCTCTATCCCATTAAATTTGCAAATTTAAATAATGAGATACATAACTTTCTTTTGCATGTTTTTTATCATAATAGCAAATGCATCAGCAACAAAAATTTTTTTATCAGTGAATGCAACAGAGCTGAAGTTTGGAGAAGAAATAAAAATTCATCTCGGAGTTTATACTTCAAAACCAATTGGCGGAGCTTTATATCTATACAAAATCGAAAAAAATAACTTCAAGTTAGTTAAAACTTTTATAGCTAAACCATCACCAGGACAATGCTACAGCTGCGCAAATGCATTTCCAATAAGTGAAAATTTCGAGAGAGATTTCTATTTTAAACCAATTGAAATTGGAGATTACTCATTAATTGCAAATTTTGGAAATGCTACTGAGAAAGTTAATTTTACTGTATTTCCTTTTGTAGAAACAAAAATAACAACCACAAAGAAAACATCTACAACAAAAACAACAATAAGGACGATAAATGAAAAATTTTGTGAAGAAGATTATGATTGTATTTGTGGAAAAAGAAAAGAAGAAGATGAGTGTTTTTATGGAAATAAAATTTATTTTGAAGAAACAGGAGAATGCTCAGATTTCTGTAATGAACTTGCAAAAAATTTTAGTATTATATGCATTAAAAATGAGTGTACTAAGATTTCAAAAGAAAAATCTGAAATATTCTCTATTGAGACAACAACGACACTACAGACAAAAGAAAACTATTGCATAACCTGCTCATCTTTTGCATTAGCAAAATTGATTTTGATTTTTATAATGTCTATCTATATAGTCTACATCTTATATTTTACTCTTAGGAGGAGCAATATGCGAAAGTAGCACATATTTTATTTTTATATTCTCAATTTAATCATACAGAATCTAAAAATGGAATATAATTTTCCAGAGGATTTGCTTTATGACAGCGAGAATAATTGGGTTAAAATCCAAGGTGAATTTGCAGTTATTGGTATTACTGAATTTGCTGTAAAAAAAGCAAAGGAGATTGCATACATTGAGCTACCAAAAAAAGGAAAAAAATTTAAAAAAGGTGAAACATACTCCATGATAGAGGCAGTAAAATGGGCTGGTCAATTAAAGATACCCTTAAGCTGCGAGATTATAGAAGTAAATGAAAATTTGCTTGATGATCCAACAATTCTTAATAATGATCCTTATGGAAAAGGTTGGATTGCAAAAATAAAAATTTTAAAAAAAGAAGAAGTTTCAGAGCTAATGGATTCTGAGAAAGCAAAAAAATTTTTCAAAGAAAAATGAAAACAAGATTCTTACCACTATTTTTAATTTTAATTGTAATTTCAAATTCAAGTGCAATTTCTGGAATTTACGATATAACTGTTGCTGAAAATGGGAATTCTTTCGTAGTAATAGCACTTGATGGAAATGGAACAGTTAACATACCCTTGCCTTTAGATGTTGGGTCTCTTATAGTTGAGAATGCACTTTATTTACAAGCAGAGAATGGTATTGACATTCTATTAGCTGATGATTCTGCTTTTATAGCTTACTATAGCTCAATTTTAACTTCAAAAAAAGGAGACACTTGGGATTTTGAAATGGAAATTCCAACACTAAGAACAGCAGAAATTACATTATCTCTCCCAAAAAATGTTGCAATAATAGAGACTTCACCCAAAGCGATGATAAAAAATCTTGAAAATTCAGTTGATGTTTATTGGGAACTAAAAAATTTTGGAGAGAATAAAAAAATTTCCCTTAGTTATAAATTTCTAGAAGCCCCAATGAAAACCATAGTGACTACAACATTTCTAACTACTAAAGTTTCTACTGGGGAAAAACAAGAGATCAGAGAAGAAGTAATCTACATAATAGCAATCCTGGTGATATTAATTGTTGCATTTATTTCTTATTCAAAATTTAAAAAAAGGAGTAACCCAAAAAAAATCGAAAATGGTAACGATCATGGAATAATTCTAAGCAAAGGTAAAAGAAATGTTATGAAAACCCTTTCAGGCAATGAAATTAAAATTATTACCGTTCTACTTGAGCATAATGGTAAAATGCTAAGAAATGAGTTAGAAAAAATTTCTGGAATCCCAAAGTCAAGTTTATCAGTTGCAATAAATAATTTAGAGAGAAAGAATATTCTCCAGGTTGATAAAAGCGAATGGACCCATGAAGTTGAGCTTAGTGAATGGTTTAAGGCGTTATAGTTAGTTAAGCTTTAAAAAAAGAATAATTTAAATTCATTTTCTAAAATAAAATAAAAGAAGGACGGATACTATAATTCTAATTTTATATTTAGTAGCTTTGGCAATCATTCTGTTATCATTAGCATATTACTTTCGACCTAAGCTACTAACAGAAAAAGAACTCAAAGAAGCAGAAGAAAAAATCAGAATAGAACATAAGTTGATAATCATTAAACATGAATTTTCTGTACGCTCTGGATTAAAATTTGGGTTTGGGTTGGCTTTGGGCATAATAGTGGCGATCGTCTTGTTTATAATTATAAAATTGGTATTGGCAGCTATTTTTGGATTTGTGATTTTAGAAAAATTAGGACTGTCAAAGATACAAGTTATTCCTTAAGGTCACTACTTGTTCATCTATTGAACAACTTGTTCATAGCAGTATTTTTAAGTTGTTCATTCCTGTTTTTTTATGAGGTGATTGAAAATGAAAGCAATGGAGAAAATTTTTTTGGGTTTTGTTGTTTTTGTTGCAATTGCTATGATTAGTTTTAATGCCACTGCTGCTGTAGGACCATTTGGAAAAACTCCGCTGTTATATAAATATAAATTAAATAAAACATGGTCTTTTAACAGTACTTGTATGCAAAATGCAATTGAAACAAGAGATTCTGCAATAATAACTGCTTTTGAGAAATTTAGCAATGACATACAAAATGCTTTAAAAGTTAGAAAGGATTCTCTAAAAGCGGCGTGGGAAATTAATGATCCTGTAGCGAGAAAGACAGCTATACGAAAAGCATGGGAAAATTTCAAAGTTTCTTGGAAGAAAGCGCATTTAGATTTAAAAAACGCAAGAAAAAATGCTTGGAATAATTATAAGCTTTATGTTAAAAATACATGCAAGATAATTAACACTGAAGATCCATCTGAAAATGTAGATCAACTAATACAAATCTAAATAAAACTAAAAATGAAAAACAAAAAAATAATTTTTGCAATTTTAGTTATAGGTTTTCTTTTATTTGCAGTTTTTGGAGTCTCGGGCGATAATCAAAGAAATATAGAGAGAAACTCACAAATTAAGGGTAGCTTAACCCAAAATAGGACAGAAATATTAGAAAGATTAGAAGAAAAACATAGGAATAGATATGAAAAAATTGAAAAAAAAGTTGATAATTCAACAATAGAGGGACAATTAATCTCAGCATTAAATCAAGCAAGAAGACTTGAATTTCAGAATATGAAACTTTCTCTAAGGGAGATTGGTTATCATGGTGAAGTTGATGATTTTGCAGTTGCTTTTAATAGGCAGATAAACGCTTTAAAGGAAGATATAAGAAATCGCTTAAATTTATCAAATGAAGGGAATTTAACAAGAAGAGCAATGTTTCAGGTAGCACTGAGAGAACTTGCAAGAATAAGGAATGAAAAAATTGCACAATTAAAAGCAAATGCATCTGATGAAGATGTTATGTTTTGTCTCAGAAACCTCTCCAAAGAGAATTTTAATTTCACAAGTCAGATAAGGTACATGAATAGAAATTTCAAGAACATGATACTTGAGATTGCAAAAAATGGAACAGTTGAGGAGAAGAGAGCATTAAAAGAACAGATAAGAAATTATTTGCAGGATAGAAAATCAACAATAAAATCTCAAATAGGAGAAAGATTAAGATTGATAAAAATGCATAGAGAAAGAATAAGGGAAATGCTAAGAAATGATACCTTAGAAAATTTTAACTATGCTCCCTAACTCTACTTTTTTTGAATTTATAAAAAACAAAAAATAAATTTTCTTTATTTAATGAATGCGTGCCGAGTTCAACTTAACAATGCTTTTGATCCGAGCATATACAGGAAAATTCCTGAGAATAGCACTACTATCAACACAAGTACTATTATAGGTAGTAATCCTAAGAGGACTGCTTTCACCATTGATAATTTATGTACCTTATTCAAGATGAATATATTCAATGCTAATATCCATAATCCTGCTATAAACTGCAAAAATATTCCAATAATAGGAATGAATGTAAACCAGTAGACAACAAAAACATTGCTCAAAGCTCTGAAATATTGCACTCCTGTTGCTTGCCCCCCAAGTAAAAATTTAGCTATTAAATGATAAATTGAATATCCTACGAAAAAACTAATAATTATTGAGATTGGGTAGATAATTAAACCAATAGGATCCAATGTTGCTATTGCTGATGCAATTCCTGCAATAACTAAAGTTAAAAATCCATAATTTGTGGCTTTTTCATCATTTGAAATTTCAACAATCAATTTTTCATTAAAAAACAATGCTGCAACAGACCTTTTTATGTTATCTATAAATGGCATATTATCTCACCTCTTTTTATTAAATTAGCAAAAACACCTATATATACCTTAAAATTGAAAAAATGCAAATTTATCCAAGTTGGATAAAAATTTATAAGCCATCTAAGATAGAAAGATTAAGAATAGAAAAAATTTCTAAGGATATTGCTGATTTAAATCTCCACACAATCTGCTATGAAGCTCTTTGTCCAAATCGTTTTGAATGCCTCTCCCATGGAGTTGCAACCTTTCTCATTCTCGGGAATATTTGTACGAGGAGTTGTAAATTCTGCTATGTAAAAAAAGGAATTACTAAGAGAATTGATAGAGATGAACCAAAAAAAGTTGCGAATATAGTAAAAAAATTAAATTTAAGCTACGTGGTAATAACATGTGTTACAAGAGATGATCTCAAGGATAGTGGAGCTTCAGTTTTTGTTAATGTTGTTAAAGAAATAAGAAAGAGCTCACCAAATTGTAAAATTGAATTGCTAATTTCTGATTTAAATGGAAATTACAAAGCGTTAGAAAAAATCGTAAAAGCAAATCCAGATGTTCTTGGGCATAATATTGATATAGTCAGGAGATTACATAAAAAAATAAAGCCAAATAGCAGTTATACTACTTCAATAAATTTGCTAAGAAAAATAAAGGAAATTTCTCCTGGAATAAAAACGAAATCAGGTCTTATGCTTGGTCTTGGTGAAAATAAAGAAGATATTCTCAAAACAATAAAAGATATAAAACAAGCAGGAGTAGATTTCTTAACCATAGGGCAATATATCCCGCCATCAGAAAAGCATGCAAGAGTTGAAAAATTTTATACATTAAAAGAATTTAAAGAGTTAGAAAAAGTTGCTTATAAAATTGGCTTTGAGTATGTTTTAGCATCACCATTAACAAGAAGTTCTTACAGAGCTGATAAATTAATTCTAAAGCTAAGATCTAATCCTTCGCTTTAAAAAATTTCCAATTGTTTTTATTTTGCTTCTTTTGGAGAGAATTTCTACTGAATTATTCTTTATAGCATCTACTAAATTTTCATTTTCAGGAACTAAAATTGAAACACTACCTATCTCATCAAGAGAATGAGCATCAGAACCACCAACTAATGGCAAATTTGATTTCTTTATCTCTGATGGTTTTTTTGTGCTGTATAGAGTATGCCCATTTTCAATTTCAATTGCATCAAATTTTAGCTTAAAAATTAAATCTCTAACTCCTCCTCTAAAAAAATCATATGGATGGGCAGCAATTGCAATTCCACCAAGTTTATGGATAATTTCAATTGTTTCTTCTGCAGAAAGCAAAGCACTTATTTTCTCTTTAACATAAAGAGCTAAAATATGGCCTTCTATTGCTGATATCTCAATTCCAGGAATGACATTAAAATTTTTGTCTTGAAATTTCATCGCTTTTAAGCTACCTCTAATCTCATTATGATCAGTGATTGCTATTCCACTTAAGCCAATTTTTTTTGCATACCTCACAATCTCTTCTGGAGAGTTAACACCATCAGAGTAATTTGAATGTATATGAATGTCGAAAATTTGCATTCTCATTTCTACTTTTGTTTTAGAATTACTAAGATAATAATAGGATATCAAAAAAATAAGAATGAGGGCCCGTGGGGTAGTTCGGATTATCCTAAGGGACTTCGGAGAACCCTTTCTTTCTTTAAAAAAGAAAGAAAGTGTTTCATCCTAAAGAAAGAAACATTATAGTGATTCGGAGTTATCCCTTGACCCGGGTTCAAATCCCGGCGGGTCCGAAATTTTTAAGAAGAATCCTATCTTGCAATCACAGTTTTCTTTATCTCTGATGGCCTTTTTTTAATCCATATATTGGATCTTTTCTCTTTGCAACTGATACATTTTAACTTATGCTTTAAAATCTCATCATATTCAAATTCAGCCCCGCATTCAATACAGATGTAGCCCATTTTAAATTTTTTCTGATGTTAATTCTTCTTTAACTTTTACTTCCTTCACAGAGTGTGCTCCACCAGTAAACTCTAAACCGCATTTTTTACAAAGCCAAATGCCTTTACTTTTTCTTTTTACATTCCTACCACAATTTGGGCAAGTGCTCTCTCTTTTTGCAGTTTCAATTTTCATAAGATAAGCTCTAAGCCTTTGCCCAACACGAGTTCTATATTTGCCTAAAAATCCAATCGTTTTAGTTCTTTTAGCACACATCTTATAATTCATTACATATTAAACTCATTCTTAAAATATTGGATTGTTTTCTTTAAGCCTTTTTCTAAGGAAACTTTTGGTTTCCAGTTCAGCAATCTTTTTGCTTTATCGATATTTGGACATCTTCTTTTTGGATCATCCTCAGGTAAATCTCTAAAAATTATCTTAGAGCGAGAATTTGTTAATTTTCTTACTAACTTTGCAAGTTCTAAAATTTTAAATTCATTTGGGTTGCCCAAATTTATAACCTCGCCAGAAGCTTTATCTGAGAACATCGCTTTTGTAATTCCTTCAACCATATCAGATATATAACAGAAACTTCTTGTTTGTGAGCCATTACCATAAACAGTTATCTCTTTTCCTTTTAAAGCTTGTGTTATAAAATTTGAAATAACCCTACCATCATCTTCTTTCATTCTTGGGCCGTAAGTGTTAAATATTCTAACAATTCTAACATTAACTGAAAATTCTCTCATAAATGTCATCGTTAATGCTTCAGAAAATCTTTTTGATTCATCATAACATGCTCTTATGCCAATAGGATTTACATTTCCCCAGTAACTTTCTTTCTGAGGATGCTCTACTGGATCACCATAAACTTCTGATGTTGAAGAAAAAAGAAATCTTGCTTTTTTTTCTTTTGCAAGATTTAACATATTGTAAGTTCCAAAAGAATTTGTGAGCATTGTATGTATTGGATATGTCTGATAATCCATAGGTGAAGCTCTTGATGCTAAGTGAAAAACATAGTTAATTTTCCCTGAAATTTTTAATTTTTTTATTATGTCATGCTTAAAAAATTTAAAATTTTTATCCTTTTTCAAAGTTGAGATGTTTTTTTCATTACCTGATGAAAGATCATCAATGCATATAACTCTAAAATCTTTTAAAAGGGATTCACAAAGCCATGAACCTATAAAGCCAGCTCCTCCACTAACTAAGCAAGTTTCCATTTTAAGGTGTTAGTCTATTTCTGTCTCTTGGAAATAAAACAACCTCCCTAATTCCAAGGTCAAGAATTTGCATCATAACTCTATCAATTCCAAAACCAAAACCTCCATGGGGTGGCATTCCATATCTGAAAACTTTTAGATAAAATTCAAAATTTTCAGGTTTTAGTCCCTTCTCTTTGATTCTCTCTTTTAACAATTCATACTGATGAATTCTCTGACCACCTGAAGCAATTTCAACACCTTTATATTCCAAGTCAAAAGATCTTGAGTATTTTTCTTTAAGTGGCATCGTATAAAATGGCTTTGCTTTTAGAGGATAATGAACTAAAAAGTAAATTTCCTGATCAAATCTCTCTTTTACTATCTCCCCAAGAATTTTTTCTGCCTCTCTATCAAGGTCTTCACCCCATGGAATTTTCTTTCCTTTTTCTGAAAGATATTCCAAGGCAGTGTCATATTCTATTTTAATAATCTTCTTTGGCACATTTACTTTTTTCTTTAAAAATTTTAACTCTTCTGATCTTGAAGCCTCATTTAAAATCTCTATTGTCATGCCCTCAAGAATTTTCATAACTTCTTCTTCGCTATTTATAAAAGCCATCTCAATATCAATTGCAGTAATCTCATTTAGATGTCTTCTTGTATCATGCTCTTCTGCTCTAAAATATGGTGTAATCTCAAAAACTCTATCAAAGCCAGTTGCCATCATTGTTTGCTTATAAAGCTGAGGTGATTGTGCAAGAAATGCATCTTTATCAAAGTATGAAACTGGAAAAAGTTCTGTGCCACCTTCAGCAGCAGCAGTTATGATTTTTGGTGTGTAAATTTCAATGAATTTATTCCTAATTAGAAAATTTCTTGCAGCATTCAAAATTTTTGCACGCAATTTAAAAATTGCTGCAACTTCAAGCTTTCTTAAATCCAAAAATCTGTTATCAAGTCTTGTATCAATGTCAGCATCAACTTTCTTAGTTACATCTAATGGCAGCGGGGTTTCAGCTAATGAAATAACTTCAATTTTCTCAGGAATTAGTTCTACACCCTTAGGAGCTTGTGCATTTCTTTTTACAATACCCTCAACTCTAATGACAGACTCTCTACTAATTTTATCTATTAAATCCAAAATTTTTTCATTGCAAATTTCCTTTTTTGCAGTTATTTGCAAAAAACCATCTCTATCACGAAGAATCAAAAATTTTACCTTTCCTAAATTTCTAATTTCATGGGCCCAACCACAGAGGATTACTTTTTTTCCATCAAAATTTTCATTTATCTCAGAAGTGTAGTTTGTCCTCATTCTACTCAAAAACTATTTCAACATCAGTCTTTGTTATCGAAGCTATAATATTATGGATCTCACTTACGCTCATCCTTAATTTTTTCTTATCGTTCTTTGCTATTCTTACTTTATATTTTTTTGAGCCATCTGCTTTGTAGATTAAACTTATGCCCAAAATTTTTGCAGGAAAGACGAAGTCATATATCATCTTCTCTAAATTTTCACTGCCAATAACTCTGACAGGCTTTTTCAGCTTCTTTGAAAGTATTTTTATATTCTCGCCTCCCTTGCCAATTGTCTTTCCTACATATTCTGTCTTTGTAAGTATTATAACAAAATTTTCAGTTTCAATTGCCCTCTCGAATTCTATATCCTCACCTATCTTATATAAAATTCTGGATAGCTCAACATCTAATGCAGAAATTGTACCATTTTGTAATTTAGCTTCGCATGCACTGCATAGCACTCCTGATTTTGCACAAATTGAGCATATTGGTAATGCCATTCTAATTTAATTAGAAAGAAAATTAGGATAGAAATAATAAAAATAAAAAAAGAAGTAGTTTTAATACTACAGATCTTAAATTCTATTTTGCCAATGTTATCTCTATAGCAGAGACCTTCACTGGACCTTCTTGGCTTTCAATTTCCTCTGTTGCAATACTTATATTCTTTGTTTCAACATCTTTAACAAACCTCTGTCTTACAATCTCTGCGACATCAACTGCTCTGGAGATAGCTCTTCCACGAGCTTTAATAACTACCTCCTTCTCGCCGTTGTTAAATTGTGTAACAACAGCCAACACATAACTCATTATCCCTTTTTTTCCTATAAAGACAACATTGCTGTCTTTTTCAGTTTTCACTTTTTTTTCCTTTTTCACCTCTTTTTCTTCTTCACCCATTAGCTCATCCATTTAAATCACCTCTTTACCCTTGTTAGCCTCTTTACAATAAAAATCACTCCTTAATATTTTGTATTTCCTACATATATATTAAAATTTTTGAATTTTACTCAGCAAATTAATCAACTAGTGGTTTTGCAAATTTTTTCTTTTGCTCATATTCCCTTGGAGGAACAAATAAGTAGTATTTTTCATTACCTTTCAACTCATCAATTATCCTCTCAGCAATGATTTTTGCAGGATCTGGAAGATTTCTAATTCTTTTTTGCATATCCTCAAAACTTTTAAATGGCTCTGTTTCTCTCTCATTCAGAATTTCTTGTCTATGTCTCTTTCCAATTCTTGGTAAAAGCTCTAATTTGTGTTGCCTTGTTGTAATAATTCCTACTGTATTGTAAAAATCAACATAATTTTTCTCATTTTCTCTAACAATTTTTTCAAGAATATGTGGTAGTTCAGACTTGCTCATTGGTGTTAATTGCTCATATTTTATCCTACGCTCTATATGGTCAACTTTATCACGAGTACCCTCACCAATGTAAACTCTTTCACCAATTTCAAAACTCATACCTCTTCTTGGAATTATCTCTAGCAATGAGAAGTATTTTTCACCTATTGATTGTGCTATTGGCTCTCTTCTATGTGGTGGCATATCTGCTCTCCCTTTTGGCATAAAATCCAAAATCCTCACATATTCATCCTTTTTTATTTCTTTGTCCATTTGAGAGTAATCAAAAATTTAGAAGAAAGTAACCTTTTTGGATCATCTGTACTGATCAATTAGATCTAAAATTTCTTTTATCTTAGATTCCTCATACTTGAATCTCTCCTTTGCAAATATAGCGCGGATATCATCAACAGTTTTTGGCATTATATCTATAATCTTAACTATTTGCTCTTCAGTTAATTTTATTTCTAAATTTGCAAGTTTCTTCATTAGTTCTTCAGCATCTTTATGGCTCAACTTTGCATATTTTCTTGCATGCTCTAAAGCTCTTTTTTGCTCATATATTAATTCTTGGTTTTTTTCAGCATATTCTTTCTTTTTCTTTTCTAATATGCTTTTTACTTCAGGCAATGAAACATTTCTCTCTTTTAGAACTTCCATTTTTCATATATTATTTTTTATTTTTATATTCAAGGGAAGTTAAATGTTCCGGAGTAACAAGAATTTTCTTTTCCTTTCTACCATCTTTTATCAAAACATAATAAGCTCTGCCTTGCTTTCCAACAACTTTTCCTGATCTACCTTGAAATTTTGGGTATGGAATTGCTTGATATCTTGGATCAATATCAATTGCTACAGTATCGCCCTCATTAAATTTCTTTAAATATCTCTTTATATTTATTTTACCTCTATCTCTTGGATTTACTTTCAAATTTCTTGTTCTTCTTCGCATACCATGAGAACCTTTCATTTTTCTAAACTTTGATTTTTGGTATGAGTATATATTAAATTCAAAGAATAAAAAATCCAATTAGCTCATGCATTATATTTTTATTGTTATACGCAAATCCTTACCTTCAATTTTCCAATTCTTAGAAAAGCCATCAAATTTTTTCTCAGTTATTAAAGCTCTTGTTTCTCTTTCTATAAAGCTTTTATTCTCCCCTATAAACTTAGTAAATTCATTATCGCATTCTATTGAAATATCAACCTTTTGTAATTCATTCAAGTTTAATTCTTTTCTCATCTCTTGCACTCTGCGTATAACTTCCCTTGCCATTGCCTCAGAATACAATTCATCTGAAATTTTTGAATCTATATAGACAACTCCTTTTGAAAATTCTTCAGCAATTAGATCAGAGGGCATTTTTGTTTCAAAAATTAGGTCATTTTTTTCAAGAGTGAAATTCAAAATTTTCACTTTACCCTTTGTTTCAATTTCTTTCTTTATTTTTTTACCATCTAATTTTTTAAGTTCTTCTGCTATAAGTTTACTTTTATCTTTGAATTTTGGACCTATGAAAGAAAAATTCGGTTTTGCTACAACTTCCTCTTCTAAAGTTTTTTCTTCAATTCTCTTAGCATTACAAGATCTCAAAATTATTCCTTTTACATTTTTAATTTTTGAATCTTTCTTAAGTGAAAGTACTATCCTTGCTATAGGCCATCTCAACTTTATTTTTGCCTTCTGTCTTGCAGATTTTACGGCTTCCATAATCTCCTTTGCAGTTTCCATCTCATTTTCAAGTTCTTTATCTATCTCTTCCTTTTTCGAAACTGGCCAATTTGTTAAATGAACACTTTTTTCATTTGTCATTTCTCTGTAAATAAACTCTGATATATGTGGTGCTATTGGAGCCAACAATTTTGATAATCCAGTAAAAATTTCATAAAGAGTATAATATGCAGCAATTTTTGTTTCTTTATCCTTTTCTGTCCACACACGCTCTCTAATGAGTTTTATATAAATTCTACTAAGTTCAAAAACAATAAAGTTTGCTAGCTCTCTTGTAACCTCATGTGGATATAGATTCTCCATTGAGTCTGTAACTTTCTCTATCAAGGAGTTAAATCTTGAGAGTATCCATCTATCTTCAACTTCCAATTTTGGTTTATAGCTACTTGAAAATTCAAATTTATCAAGCTCCATATACCTAATTGCGAATTCGAAAGAATTTAGAAGAATGTTAAAAATTTTTTCAATGGTCGCTACTCCCTTTAAGGAAAATTTTAAATCCTCCCATGGAACAGTTGCCCAGAGAGTATAGAATCTAAGTATATCAGCACCATATTCCTTTATTATCTCATCAGGATCAATCACATTTCCAAGAGACTTTGACATTTTTCTACCTTCAGCATCAAGGGTAAATCCATGATAGAGAACTCTCTTATACGGCACTCTATCAAATGCTATAACTGATGAAACTAAAAGTGAGTAAAACCAGCCCCTTGTTTGATCAGAGCCTTCTGTTATGAAATCGGCTGGGAATAACTCCTCAAAGAGTTTTTTATCTTTTGGATAAGCTAAACAAGCCCATGAAGCACTACCTGAGTCAATCCAAACATCAAGAACATCTTTAACTCTAAACATCTCTTTATTGCAAGAAGGACATCTTAACTTTACTTTATCTATTGAAGGCCTATGAAGATCTAAATTTTCAATATCAATCTTTTCTATTGATTTCTCGGAAAGTTCTTTAATGCTACCAATAACTTCAATTTTTCCACATTCACAGCGCCATATTGGCAAAGGAGTGTTCCAATATCTTTGCCTTGAAATGCACCAGTCTTTTGCATTCATAAGCCAATTTTCAAATCTTCCAGAGCCTATGTGCTTTGGCACCCAAGAAATTTCCTTGTTTTTCTCAATTAAGCTATCAACTAATCTTGAAACTCTTAAAAACCATTGCTTTGTTGTTCTCAATATCAAAGGAGATTTGCAGCGCCAGCAATGTGGATATCTATGATAAATTTTTTCCTCTTTTAAAAGAGTTCCATTCTTTTTTAAATCTTCTATGATGAGAGTATTAGCATCCCTTATGTTAATTCCTTTATATGGCTCTGCAGTAAGACGCCCTTGTTCGTCAACAGGTGAAAGTACTTGCAAATTGTAAATTTTTCCAACTTCAAAGTCTTCTTCACCATGACCAGGAGCAATATGAACACAACCAGTGCCTTCTTCAAGATTAACTAAATTTGGAGCCATTACTATCCTATGATCAACTCCTTTTTGTATTGGAATATCTAAAATTTGCACATATTGTAATCCATCTAATTCCTGCCCAGACATCTCACTCAAAATTTCATACTCTGCATCTTCCCCAAGAGCTTTCTCAAGCATTTCTTTTACTAAAATTAAAATTTCTCCTTTGAATTTAACTCTCACATAAGTAAATTCAGGGTGCAGAGCAATTGCAACATTTGCAGGTAATGTCCATGGTGTAGTTGTCCAAATTAAAATTTTCTCTTCCTTTCCTTTAAGTTGAACTTTTACATAAATTGAAAAATCTTCAATCTCTTCATATTGGTCTTTGGCTTCATAACCAGCAAGAGCAGTTTCACATCTTGGACACCAATGAATAACTTGAATGTCTTCATAAAGTAAATTTTTTTCATGGGCTTTTTTAATTCCAAACCAAACACTTTCAATATAGTCTTTGTTTAATGTCATGTAAGGGTTATCCCAATCAAGCCATGCCCCTAATCTCTTAAGTTGAGAAGTCATTGACTGCATATTTCTAATTGCAAATTTTTTACATTCAGAAACAAAATTTTCTATACCAAATTTCTCAATATCTTTCTTGCTTTTACTTTTTAAAACTTCTTCTTCAACTTTAACTTCAATTGGTAATCCATGCATATCCCAACCAGCTCTTCTAAACACATCATAACCTTGCATTGTTTTGTATCTAAGCACAAAATCCTTCAAAGCGTGATTCCATGCATGTCCTATATGTGCCTTTCCTGATGTGAAAGGCGGCCCTTGTAAAAAATAAAATTTCTTTTTTCCTTTTCTTGAATTACAAACCTCTTCAAAGATTTTTTGTGAATTCCAATATTTTTGCACTTCATCCTCAAGTTTTGGTAGATCTACATATGACATTTTCAAAATTTTAATCCAGTTCTGAATTTATAACATATAAACTCTAATAACTTAGTAATGTATTTTTAAATTTCATTAATGTAAAAATGGAATTGCCTTGGACTGAAAAATACAGGCCTCAAAGGCTGAAAGAGATTGTAGGTCAAGAAGCAATTGTAGAAAGGCTTGAAGCATATGTAAAAGAAAAATCTCTGCCACATTTACTTTTTGCTGGTCCTGCAGGCTCTGGAAAAACAACTGCTGCAATTTGTATTGCAAAGGAATTGTTTCATGATATAAGATATGATTTTCTTGAATTGAATGCAAGTGATGAGCGTGGCATCGAAGTTGTTCGTGGTAAAATAAAAGACTTTGCGAGAACTAAACCTTTAGCAGGAGATTTTAAAATTATTTTCTTAGATGAAGCAGATGCTCTTACACCAGAAGCACAGAATGCTCTTAGGAGAACAATGGAGAGCTATTCTCAAACGACAAGATTTATCTTAAGTTGTAATTACTCATCAAAGATAATCGAGCCAATTCAATCAAGGTGCGCTATTTTTAGATTTAAGAAAATTCCAAAAGAGGCAATTGAAAAAAGACTTAAAGAAATTTTAGAAAAGGAGAAAGTGCATTTCACAGATGAGGGAATTGATGCTATAGTCTATATCTCAGAAGGAGATATGAGAGTTGCAATAAATTTACTTCAGTCAGCGGCAGCTCTTGGTAAGGTTGATGAGAAAAATGTATATGCTATAGCTTCGCAAGCTCATCCACAGGATATACAAACTTTAATAAATTTGGCCTTAGAAGGAAAATTTTTAGATGCAAGAAATTTGCTTGATAGACTAATTCTTAAATATGGAATGTCCGGCGAAGATATTTTATTACAAATGAACAGAGAAGTTTTAAATTTAAAAATTCCAGATGAAAAAAAAGTCCGCATTATAGATCTGATAGGAGAAGCAAACTTTACACTTGTTGAAGGCGCAAATGAAAGAATTCAACTTGAGGCTTTATTAGCAAGGATAATGTTGCTAAAATGAGACTGATCATAACCTTTGAACCTCTTGAAGATTTTTCTTATGAGGAGATTAGCAAACACATGGTTCAGGGCTTTATATACTCTCTACTAAAAACAAAAGATAACGACTTCTCAAAAATTCACGACTCAAAAAAATTCAAATTCTTCTGCTTTTCTGATATCTTCCCTGTGAGTGATTTTAAAAACGAAGAAGCGAAAATGCTTTTGGTATCATCACCGAACAAAAATTTTATTAAAGCATTAGCTGAGTCTCTAAGGTGTGCTGAGGTCCTAAAACTTGGCTCACACGAAATTTATGTGAAAGATATCAAAGAAGTGAATTTAAAATTGAAAAACAGATTTATATCTGGAAGCCCTATAGTTCTTTATAAGGATAACAAGAAAAATCTTTATTACTCTTTTAAGAGGGATAGAAACGTAGAGTTTTTTATTAAAAGACTAGAGGAAAACGCTGTCAAAAAATTTAATGCATTTTATTCTGACAATTATTCCCTTGAGGAGAGAATATTCGATAAATTAAAATTCAAAAAAGAAGTTTCTATTGAAAATGTAAAAAATAATAGAAAGTTTATAATTATAGGAAGTGTTTGGTCTCTTTTAGAAAAGTTTCACATAAAAAGAGAAGACAGAAAATTTTACGAATTCATAATGGATTGTGGTTTAGGTGAGAAAAATTCTTTTGGTTTCGGATTTATAAATCCGATACGATAAAATTAAATATGGATAAATTTTAAAGTTTTGAAAATCTCGCTCCTTCTATCAATTTTTCGTAGTTTTCTATTATACCTTTTATCATATTTTCTACCTTAGATAACAAATTTTCAGCAGTTTTTTTGTCCACAGGGTTTATACCGTGGGCTAAAATAGAGTTATTTCTGATACCCAACAATTTTTTCATATCTTCGTCTCCTACAAATTTTTTACCTATATCATCGTCAAGTTTTTCAAGTAAAGAATAAGATTTCTTTAGTCCTATCTTTAACTTGCCTTCCTTATCTACATATTCTTCCATTTCACCTTCATTATTAAATTTATCTCTATACCTATATAGATCCATCAATGTTGAGACCTCATCAAAAAATTCATTTGTGGAGAGATTATAGTTTGAATATAACCTATACTGAGCTATTAGCTCTACCAACCTGTAGAGTCTTGCAACAGCATCATCATATCTTCCTTCAGAAATTCTGCGAGATGCATTAGCAAGTAAATCTATCATCAAAAGTTGAATTAATTTGCACTTTTTTTGTTTCACATTCTCATCTTTATTCCCTTTTTTCTCTAAATTTTTTATTTCATGCTCAAGTGAACATATCCCTTTAATAAATTCTATATTACTCTCAAACTTTTTCCTGAGTTCATTCTCTAATTCTTTCAATTTGATATATGCGTTTTTATGATCAAATTTATCCCAAGAACTAAAACCTTCTATCAAAGTTCTTAATTCGCTCTTTTTGAGTTCCTCAATTTTATCTGAAATTATGTTGTTTAGATATTCAGATGATGCGTCAAAGTTATTTCTATTAAAAAAATCCTTTACTTTATCAAAGTAAAACATATCAAAAATCAGATATACGTTCTGTTCTTGCCAAGTTTCAGTACCTTTTTTGACAATTCCATTCTCTCCGCGATCACCTTCAACAGAGTAAAGCTCCGACTTATATAAAACTCCAAGGTTGAAAATGACTGAGGTCATTGCTTTTGTTCCAAAAGTAGGAACTACAATTATTTTATCATTATTACTTTTTGCCTCTTCAAACTTTGGTTTAATATCTCTTATTATAAGAATAGGATCAGAATAGCTTCTAAGCATAATTCTTTCTGAACTATTAAAAATTTTCTTTAATTTATTATCTTTAAGATATCTTAACACATACTCTAAAGTTTTCTCACTTTCCTTAGTGCAAAAGAAAACTATCTTTTCTGGATTTGATCTTTCTATAGCAAAAGCGATACCGTGCCCTTGACTATCTCTGCTCTCCTCTTCCCTACCTTTAATTCCTGTTCCAACAGTCATTAATAATGCAACTTTTTTCATTTCTTAATTAAATAATTTTTCTCCTCTTCTATTTTTCCTTTACTTTAGTTTTTCACCCACCAGTCTAATTATTTCTTCAGTTAGCTTTATTGCTTCCAATGCATCCTCTTTTCTATATGACTTATAAGGTATAGCTGGTGGAGCTAATGCATCCGGATATCTCGTAGGGATATAAAATCTATCAAGGATTATTCCAGCATCTATAACCTTTCTAAATTTCTTTTCATGTTCCATAGATAACCTAGCTAACTCTTGAATTGAATGCTCCCATATATACCTCCTCCCATTGTAGATAAGATATGCCTTCAATGCCTTCTGAGCAGCTTGTTCGCACATGAAACAGGCATCTGCATAAAATCCAGATTTAAGATTATTTTCAGCTACTCTAAAATCATGTTTCGCTTGCTCAAACCATCTTAAAGCATCTTCTTTATTTCTTTTCATATACAACCTTCCCCTCCTTTAAAGCTCTCTCAATAAAGGGATTTCTCATTTCTTTCATCTTTTCAAATTCTTTAGGGGTATATATAAATACATCTACCTTACCGAATTCTCTCAAAATTTTTCCAACTTCTATCAATCTTCTCAAAAATCTCAGCCTTGTTTTTTTGATCATTAAAAAATCTAGGTCGCTATATTCATCTATCTCTCTCTTTGCAGCTGATCCAAACAGGATTATCTTCTCCGCTCCATATTCCTTAAGTTTCTCAACTACTGCATTTATTTTATTCATTCTCAAATTTCATCCAGCCCAATGGTTCTCCCTGCTGAGTAAATTCTATTGATTTAGTGTTCTCTTCAAACATTCTTTAATTTACTTATTTTTACCCAACCTATTGGGAGATTATTGAAGATAACTCTCGTTCTTGGAAATTCATAGAAATTGTTTACCCTCATACTTTTCTTTATTAGTTTTTCAATTTTAAGTAAACCTCTTATTAATTTCAAATCTTTCTTGTATTTCCATAATAGAAGATATACTGTTTTTGTTATATGCCCACCGCCAAATCCGAGATTCAAGTAGAAATGCTCACCGTCTTCTTTAATGTTATCATATAAAGACTTATAATATTTTTTCAAGTCATTGCTATTATATCTATTATTCATCTCGTATTCCGCAATAATTTTAGATAAATTATTACACCAAGACATAATATCATTAATTGATTTCTTAAACCTTTCATCGATCTTTACATTGAATTCAATACGTGTTTCTTTGTCTATTACTTCTAAATATACAGGATTTCCCCATTGCTTCTTTATGTTATTATACCTTTTTGCTTCTATAACGATAAAATTATTTTTATTAATATAACTAGAGTCCGTTACTTGGATATGTCTAAAAATATCCTCCTCTATACCACCTATTGCTTCTTCATTAAGTTTTTTGTATTTATTTCGTATTCTTTGATCCTCTAAAATTTTGACTAATTTATCAATGTCTTTGTCATAGTAATCGAATAGATATGCGGTTCTTATTGCACCTTTAATAGAACTTCCAGGGATATAACAATTTCCATTCTGATTTATAAATTGAGATATCTGAACTCTTCTTGATGGTTTCACATTTGTTCTTATCTTTTTGATTACGTATCTCCATGGATCTATTCCATATTGGCCAAAGAACTCTCTGATGTCTATTTGTGCTTGACCATTTATGATTTTATTTTCTATATCTCTACATAACCCATCTATAACTTCAATTTTATTTATGTCATCAAATATCTTCTCAGTGTCAATTATATGTATAAATCCACCATCCAAGAAGTAGTCTAAAAATGTATATTTTTTACCATTCCCAATGTGTACCGGAGTTTCACATATTAATTCCAAACTATTTTGGATCATTTTCAATATATTTTATCGGTATACCAAAAAATCGACCAAATTTACAAATAGTACATTCATCATTTGGGGACACATCTATAACCTTACCTTCAATATTTTCTTTAAAGATGCTACCTTCCTTAATCATTAATATACCTTTTTTTCTTGAGCCACTTCCTTTTGCAAAATAAATAAATCCTTTCCTCTCAACTAATTGATATGTCTCAGCACATTCAAATTCTGTTTTATCTTTTGGAAACACTAGCGAAAGTGACATATTATAATTAGAATCAATATAATAATTTTCAAATCCATTATAATCCTCAATTTTAATTTCGTCAAATAAACCGGCACCACTAGTTCTCTCACCACCAAGTCCCTCGTCAGCAATTAATCGAATTGAAGCATAAAGTTTCTTTTTAATGTCATTTTCTACTTTTTCATCTAAGAAAAAATAGAAGTAAGTATTATCCTGTGGTTTTACATACGAAATAACAAATAAATTTCCTTCAGATGCTTTATTATTTGTACGATTTATTCCTACCTTTTCTTCAGTTATCTCAAAAAAAATATTCTCCCTTTTATCTTCATCTTTTGAAATAAGAAATTTTTTATCAATTACAGTTTCAATATTAAAATCCAAAGTTCCATTATTATGGTCTCTAAGTGCTTTTAGAGATATAAACTCTATATTTTTAATATCTTTAGATTTCTTTTCAATATAGTTTTCCATCTTTTTACCAAAATTTAATTTTGTTATCGGTCTTGGAATAAATAACACATCATCATATGCTGGGAATACCGAGGATATCTTTATGTTCTTTAGATGTTCTACGTCCTCTTTTACATTAATGGGGTATAATTTTCTGTAGTTATTTATAATTGCACTAAATAGAGAGTCTGAGTGGAATATTAGTGACGTAGATTCTAACATATGGTCTCCAAAATGATATTTACCATCTTCTGCAGGGAATAATTTTACTATCTTCATTTTCAAGAGAATTTAAGTTCATTTAATTTCTCTCTAAGTTCTTTTATTCCTTTTATATCTGGAATATTCATTTTTTTAGTTTCATCTCCTTCGTAGTACTCCTTTTTTTTGTAAGATAGTGATATGTCCTCGAATTTAATTTTTCCATATCCTCTTGAACCAGAACCGCCAAGATAATCATCCTCAAGTAATTCCATCCCTTCAATGAACTTCTTTATCAACTCTATATCTGCATTTTCATCATAGATATTAAATATGACCTCAAACTTGAACCTAGAATCAGTTGGAACTCTCTCAGTATCTCTTGGATGTAGTGCCTTACCTGAGATTCTATCTATAATATTTTCAGACTTTATTTCTGTTGTTTTTGCATCATCTAGCAAATAGCTATCTCTAATAATTATTCTTGACGGCTCTTTGACATCATCTGAGTGCGGACCAAATATTTTACATATCGGGCATTCTCCACATCCACATGGATCACCTTCTTTTTTTGTTTTTTTTGTACTATATTTTCTCTCCAATAAGCATCTTATTTTTCCCTTTAGGGAACTCCCAGGAATATAGATTCTACCTTTTCCATCTCTAATTATTGGATTATCTACCCCTCCGATATCCAATGTTTCTTTTTGTCCACCGATATGTAATCCAGTAATTGTTTTGATATCCCCATGTATGAAAAATTTTCCCATTAGTTCCATTTTTTACCTCCATATATTTTATGATAAGCAACAATTGCCTCAAAGAAACTTTTAAAGTTCTCGAAATTATTTTCATTAGTCTTTTCGATTAGTTTTTCCATTGTTTTTTGGAATTTTTTTAATTCTAATCTCTTCTCCCTCTCTTCTTTTCCAACAGCATAAGCAATCTTTGGTTTCAATAAATAAAGTTTTATTTTCTGGTATTCTTTCATTCCTTTTATAGGATCATAGAAACTTCTTAGTTTAGATGCAGAGAACTTAAATTCTTTTGCACATTCTTCTGCCTTTTTTACAAACAATTCGACATTTTCGTCTTTTAAGTTTAAAATTTTATCTATCTCTTCATCATTAAGTAAAGAACGTACTTCTTCATTAAAATCCTTTTTCTCATACTTTCCTCCATTCATTTTCTCACCTCCTTTCTTGTTTTTAATTCAGCAATCCTTGCTGCAATTGGTATTAACCAAGGATTACACTCAACATCTTTATTGAATACATTTCTGTCGAGAATATCATTGTATATTTTTTTCTTTAAATCCTCAATCTCTTTGATTTTCCAACAATTTTCTTTCTCGTTATAATAATTCCTATGAAGATAGTACTTCAACCTCCAATAATATTTCAAATCTACTTCCATACCATTCAGTCCTTTTTCAAGATCAATTATAGAGGACTTAACTCTTTGGATCAATTGCTTTGATGCGGAAGATTTAATTGATTTAACAAGGATTCTTTCAATTTCTATAACTTTCTCAAACTCATTAGAACCCCCATCATTTTCTATACGCCATTTTACTCTATGCCCAAAGATACCAACAGCATTTTTATCACCTTCTTTAGCAATTTCATCTAAAAGATGATGGGCCACATCAACTGATTTTCTTAGTGGGTATTTAGGATCAACAATCACAATTCCTGCACTGATAGTTATATCTGGATTATTGCATGTATACGCTCTAAACTCCTTGTATATATCATATGCAAGATAAATCATCTTGTCCCATCTACAAACAATTAGAGTATCATCACCTCCTGAATATATAAGATAGACATCGTCAGAATATCTACTTCTTATAAATTCGTTAAGATAACCCTCAAAGAATAAGGATAACATGTTACTAAGAGTGCTCATCCTTGAAATAGTAGCATCCTCACCTAATCCTTGAGTAAAAATTTTTCCAAGATTATCGACGTCCATCTTAAGTATCGCTATCTTTCTTGTTCCAGTGTCATTCTCTGCATCTTCTGCAAGTTCGTTAAATTCTTTTATTTTACCATCTCTCCCATGAGGAATTCCAATAGGAATAGAAAAAAAAGGTAAATTATCCGGTGTTAAATAAACATTATCATTTAGAAGTATATCAAAATCTGAAATTATAGGTAACTCCTTTTTTATCTTTGAAATATTGAATCTTCCTTCATTTTGAACCTCTTTTAGATAGCTGACAACATTTCTAAATGAATGACAATTTGAACATACGTCTATCTCATCATCCTTATAATTCACCTCTCTATTACTGCCGCAGATACCACAAATTTTGCTTTTTCCGCCGATATCAAATTCTTTGAATATCTCCTCATAACCTAGTTCTTTATATTTCCTTATTTTCTGTTTATTATTCTCCTCCGCAACCTCTTTCCATTTATTAGAAAAATTCTTGCCTATAAAATCCTCTGGGCATAACTCGACATAACCAAGCGTTAGATATAACTTTGTCCCAAATTTTTCAAACAATTTTTTATTAATCTCTCTTTTTATATCTTCTATATTCTCTCCGCAGAGGTCAAGTGGTGCAAGTATATAGAAATGTCCTCCACCAGAGAAGATAAGATTTGTTAGCTGTAGATTAAGCTTCATCAAAATATGCTCAGCTATAAATCTTTGTAATAGAACCAATGCTAATGATCTACCTTTAAGTGATTTAGCGGCCCCAGATGTTCTTATAGTATAAATAAAATCCTGAATGCCAGATATATCCCCATAAATCAACTTAAATAGTTTCCTCTCCCATACTTCTGGATTTCTATTCTCTTTCCATGGAGGATTTTCCAGTAATTCCTTTAATATATCCCCATTTATGACCCCTGTTTTATTTAGCTTATATAAACATAACGCAATTGAGCACGTTGTTTTAGAATGATCAAATAGAGAGATATCTGGGAGATATTTACCCCCTTCAAGCTCTTTTGAATATGTCTGTGCTGGCACACACCACCAATATTTTTGTAATAACGATAAAAGGACTACAGGGTCTTCTATATTTTTTTCTGTTATGTCCTTTCTGAAATTTGATAAAAATAATTTATAATTCTGATTGTTCTTGTTTTTAATTCCTTCAAAAAGATATTTATAATCTATGATGTCTGGTTCTTTTTTTGGGAATATTAAATTATTAAACTTTAATGGTACTGTATTATACTTATGGCACTCCTCATATCTTAGATCAGAGTTATTTTTTTCTATTTTTACTCTATTAAATACAGAAATCATACATTGAAATCTCCTACCTTCATCTATCTCCTCCTCAGATTTTTTTCTCTCACCACTACTTAACCAATCAGATAATTGAAGGATATAACTCAAATTTTTTATATTCTTTGGGGCATGCTCTGGGTTATGATGGAATAGAACTAAATTGACAATATCTTCACCTAAGTTTAGATAATCTAGAAAATATGCTCCAATCATTGGATGCTTATAACTAACATTATTGTCCTCTATTTTTTCTGTAAATCCTGCTCTTTCGAGAAATTTCCCGATATCATGCAACAATGCTCCTAAAATTAAAATTCTCTCTTCATCATTCATTTTTGAACTTTCTGATTTTGTAAATTATCTTTCCTGTTTTTGAAATTTCAATTTTTAATTTCCTCCCTTCTCTTTTTAGTTTTATGAGACCTTGCTCACTTAGATCATCAAGCAAAGCACTTAAAGTCGAATTTTTTATTCTTAATTCTTTTGCTAATGAAGTTAAAGAGCTATACTCTCTCTCCATTAGCTTTTCCAATATTCTACTTCGAGTTGATTTTTCCTCTATAATTGAATTTAATTTTATCTTTAGAACAGGCATTTCTATGTATCTCATTTTACCCTCATCAGTCTTGAAGATATAAAATGCATCACCGCCAAGATATGAGCATAAAATATAACATGAGAGAGACATTATTTTTGTCCCTCCTGTTACATTAGAAACCACTTTATCTTTTTTATGTTTTTCTGCAACTTCTATTAGTTTGCAGATAACATTGTCAAGTTCTTCTGGAGTAACATCAAGAATTTCTGTGTTGTAAATCTCACCTATCTTTTCGCTCACTTCACTGGCATATCCTATGGTTTTTTTAGAAGCTAATAAATAAACTTTGTCAACATTCTTAACATATTTGAAGCCTTCGTATATTGGTTTTATTTGTTCGCCAACAGGAACGAACATTATTGTCATATCTACCAAAAATATTTATGGTAATTATTACTTATGAGTGCTTAAAAAGAGACCCTTTAAATATTAGTCATATAGGCTAACAGTTATGGCAATTATATAAATATTTGAAATTTTTATAATTGTTAGCAATGAAAGAAACAGTATATTTGCTAAATGAAGGTATTTTATACAGAAATAAAAGTACTTTATTCTTCCAAAATTTTGAAGGAAAAAAAGCAGTGCCAATAAATTCCATTTCAGAAGTAATATGTTGCACAAGAGTTACAATAAAAAGTGGCTGCTTAAGTTACTTAATGAAAAAACAAATACCCATACATTTCTATAGCATGTATGGCTGGTATCAAGGAACTTTATATCCAAGAGAATTTTTAATATCTGGGAATGTTATTGTAAAGCAAGCAGAACATTACCTTGACAATGAAAAGAGAATAAAAATAGCGAAGGAAATAGTGAGAGGAATAAAACATAATATCCTGAAAAATTTAGAGTATTATAAAAACAGAGGAAGAGATATAAACACTGAAGTTATAGAAGCTTTAGATATAGAGAAATGCTCTAACATTCCTGAACTGATGTCAATAGAGGGTAGAATTTGGAGTAACTACTATAACTCATTTGACAAAATTCTGAGAGGATTTAAACTTATAAAACGAGAAAAAAGGCCGCCAAGCAACGAAGTCAATTCATTAATAAGCTTTGGGAATGCCTTACTTTATACAAAATGTTTAGGTGAAATTTATCGTACATACTTAAATCCTGCGATTTCTTTTCTGCATGAGCCTTCAGAGAGAAGATTTTCTTTGGCTTTGGATATAGCAGAAATTTTTAAACCATTGTTTGTTTCTAGAACAATATTCTCTTTGGTGAATAAAAAAGAAATTGATAAAGATTGCTTTGAAAAAGTTGAAGGCGGAGTCCTTCTCAACAATAAAGGAAAAAAGATATTCATTGAAGCTTTTGATAAAAAATTATCTACAACAATTTTCTACCCAGGACTTGGAAGGAAAGTTAATTATACTGAGATCATAAGGATAGAATGTCAAAAGTTGATTGATCATATTCTTGGGAATAAGGAATACAAAAGTTTTAAGATGTGGTGGTAATAATAAATGTACGCAATAATTGTTTATGACATTTCTGTTGAAAGGGTTGTGAAAGTAAATAAATTTCTTTACCAATATCTCTATTGGAGACAAAATTCTGTCTTTGAAGGAAAATTAACAAAACTTCAATTTAAAGAAATAGTTGAATGGTTTGAAGAAAATCTGGCTGAAGAAGATAGAGTCATAATCTATACACTAAAGAGTGATAAATTCTTGAGAAGGACAGAAATTGGTGTATCAAAGCAGATGAGTAGAATACTGTGAAATTAAACCCGTAAGACAGCGAGACTATCTTGTCGACCTTTTTAAATAAAGCTTAATTTTTAGATCGACTGAGTTTTATCCTTTTAAAAACAAAAAAATAAGTATATATAAAGTATTATCCCTCTTGGTTTGAGAAGTACTAAGTAGTGTGGAAACTCAATTATACTTCTAAATTTGTTAATGTTATTTAAATTGTTTGAGAAGTACTAAGTAGTGTGGAAACTCGACAATAGAGTCAATACTTTCATTTTTTTCATTTTTGTTTGAGAAGTACTAAGTAGTGTGGAAACGCTTTTAAAGCGTCTTGCAAGAAACTTTCGGGTTCCTTGTGTTTGAGAAGTACTAAGTAGTGTGGAAACTCCATTATAAATGTCAGCAGTATTTATTGCTTCTTGCTCGTTTGAGAAGTACTAAGTAGTGTGGAAACTTGAACACGTCGTTCGTGTTCAATGCTTCTCTCTTCTCGTTTGAGAAGTACTAAGTAGTGTGGAAACTTTTTCTAACTCTTGAATGTCGTTTGTTCTCTTACTTGCGTTTGAGAAGTACTAAGTAGTGTGGAAACGAGCAGAAACACTCGTGCTCTCTTATCCAGTGCCTCTTTTAGTTTGAGAAGTACTAAGTAGTGTGGAAACATCAATATAACCTCCTCCTTTTTACTTTCAATTAATTTCGTTTGAGAAGTACTAAGTAGTGTGGAAACCAGAGATTGCTCTGGAGTTTAGCAATTCCTGAGGAAGAGAGTTTGAGAAGTACTAAGTAGTGTGGAAACTCTTGCTCTTTCTATCGTTTTATTGATCCACGTTTCCAGTTTGAGAAGTACTAAGTAGTGTGGAAACGCAGGGATACCCGACCTATTTAAAACTCCAGAGATTGTTGTTTGAGAAGTACTAAGTAGTGTGGAAACCGCCTACCTTTCGGTAGGCTTCGATCGTTGCGCTATAGGTTTGAGAAGTACTAAGTAGTGTGGAAACTATACCAATGCGATAACTTCCAGTGTCTGTTATTTTATTAGTTTGAGAAGTACTAAGTAGTGTGGAAACTAATAATATAAATTCCATTTTATTTCACCTCACATTTAGAGTTTGAGAAGTACTAAGTAGTGTGGAAACTTGAATTTCTTGGATCTGCTTTCCATATTGCCAACGCAGGTTTGAGAAGTACTAAGTAGTGTGGAAACATAAAGAAGAAAATGAAAAGAAACCGTCGATGGGGGAGAGTTTGAGAAGTACTAAGTAGTGTGGAAACGCTTTTTCAGTCAGATTATAAATCTTACCAAATTCTTTATTCATGTTTGAGAAGTACTAAGTAGTGTGGAAACTGGAAGCGCATCATCAGTCTCTTTAAAATCTGATATTTCATAGTTTGAGAAGTACTAAGTAGTGTGGAAACTCCCTTAACTTATCTTTTAGCTCTCTGATGGTTTTCCAGTTTGAGAAGTACTAAGTAGTGTGGAAACCTTCTGCACTCTTCTAACTTTTCATTTATCCATCTCTCCAGTTTGAGAAGTACTAAGTAGTGTGGAAACACGCTTCTATCACTGCATTATAATCCCCGTTCTCTCGAAGTTTGAGAAGTACTAAGTAGTGTGGAAACCATACCAACCATTTTGCTTTAACCTTCTCGTTATTTGTGTTTGAGAAGTACTAAGTAGTGTGGAAACTCTTAATTTCTTTATCTTTATGTCTTTAAACTTCTTCTCTGTTTGAGAAGTACTAAGTAGTGTGGAAACAGAAATCATATTCCACCAGGTCATACTTATTAATTCATATGTTTGAGAAGTACTAAGTAGTGTGGAAACCCTCTTCTTTCCCTTTAACTGATTTTAATTTTTCTCTGAGTTTGAGAAGTACTAAGTAGTGTGGAAACTTACTATTTCCAATCCTTCCTCTATATTGTCTATTCTCCTGTTTGAGAAGTACTAAGTAGTGTGGAAACTCAAAAGATGGGCCCTTGGGTGTAAAATTTTATGGTGCATGTTTGAGAAGTACTAAGTAGTGTGGAAACTTAAATACACTTTCGTCTATCACCCATGCCGATACTGTTGGTTTGAGAAGTACTAAGTAGTGTGGAAACATGGTATACCATAATGTTGATACTTGCATATTTTTAGGTGTTTGAGAAGTACTAAGTAGTGTGGAAAAATTCAGCAAAAGTGATAAGATAAGTTAGAAGCCTTTTTTAAGCTATATTCTGTATTGCGCATATATGGGGTTGCTATCAAGCATTTTATAGTTGGCAATTTTTCTCACATAATTTAAGAATAGCTTACCAAGTGGTAAATAATGGATCAATATCAAAAACTCTTTGGAACTTCAGGAATTAGGAGAAAAATTTCTGAATTTCCTGAAAATTTTTTTCTAAATCTTGGAAAGGCTATTGGCACTTACTCAAGAGATAGCAAGATTGCAGTTGCAAGAGACACAAGAGAAAGCTCTGAAATTCTTGAGAATGAACTTTGCAAGGGGATAACCTCAACAGGCAAAGATGTTGTTCTTTTAGGAATAGCAACAACTCCAACATTAGCTTTAGCAGCAAGAGATTTTGGCACTGGGATTATGATAACCGCTTCTCATAACCCAGAAGAGTATAATGGTTTTAAATTTTACTCTAAGGAAGGTGCTTATAGCAAAGAGCAAGAGTCTGATATTGAGAAAATTTTTTTTCTGAAACAATTTGAGAAAAGAGAAAAAGGCAAAATAGAAAAGGCAGATTATACTGAAAAGCACATTTCTTTTATCTTAAAAAAAATAGGAAGATTAAAAGATAAATTAAGGGTTTTTATTGATTGTGCAAATGGCTCCGGCAGTGTTATAACACCAAAGTTGCTAACAGAACTTGGATGTGATGTCACTGCAGTTAACACATCTTTAAATGGAAAATTTCCTCATGATCTAGAGCCAACAGAAGAAAATTTAAAAGAAATTTTAAAGCAAGTCAAAAAGGCAGATGTTGATATTGGTTTTGTGCATGATGGTGATGCTGACCGCACAGCTGCAATTAGCAAAGATGGCAAGTTAATTCCATGGGATACTTTATTAGCAGTTTTGTCTTATGGAAAGAAAAAAGTTGTAACCACAGTTGATGCTTCTATGCGCATAGAGGAAGTTTGTAATTATGTCATTAGAGTAGCAGTAGGAGATGTTGCAGTTGCAAATGCTGTTTTAAAGGAAAAAGCAGATTTTGGTGGTGAGCCTTCTGGAGCATTTATATTTCCAGAGTTTCATTGTGTACCTGATGGTCCTTTAACAGCTGCAATAATATCAAACTTGATAGATCAGGAAAAATTTTATGAAATTCTATCTAAGATAGGGGATTATCCAATGGAAAGAATCAAAATTCCTGTTTTAGAAAAAGAAAAGCAAGAAATTATGCAAAAAATTAGAATTCTTGCAAAAAAAGAATTTCAAGATGTTTCATTCATTGATGGAGTTAGAGTTTCTCTGGAGAATGGATGGTTTTTAATTAGGCCTTCTGGAACAGAGAAAGTCATAAGAATAACAGCAGAAGGAAAAAACAGATCACATCTAAGGCAAATTATTAAAAAAGCAAAGGACCTAATAGAAAATTCAAAAAAATAATTTTGACTTTTTATACTCCATTTGTAATAATTAATCCAACAAAATTTTTAAGTTAAAATGGCACATCTGAAGTTTAGAAGGGGCTATAATGAAAATGGCTCAAACTTTGATGTGGAGTTCCATTTCGACTATGATGAAAATTTTAAGAAGAGATTAAGGGCTATAACCCTCTATACTGATAGACAAAAGTTAACTATTCCTTGGGTAATTTTTGAATATTATGCTAAGAGTAAACCTTCAACGCCATTCATCAGCCAGTCAGGATTGAGAATGTGGTTCAAAGATAAGGAACTTTTTATTTCAAATTATGGAGCATTTAATTTGAACATCCATGAAGAACAATTGAATGTTATACTATCGCATGCATATCGCATAGAGAATAAATTTTCAACAGCAGTTGAGGATGTTCTAAAAGAATTTATTGCCGAAAGTGTTTAATAAAATTTTTCTTTCTCTTGAGAAAAGGCCAAAATTTTTATGGTTAATAATTCTTCTTTATATGGCTTTGATTTTTTATCTTTCTTCAGTTCCATATCCACCGCAACCAATTACTGGCTTAAAAAAAGAGGCACCAATAATTGAGCACATAATTGAATTTACAATTCTCGGAATTTTACTAGTTCCTGGATTTAGAGCAATTGGTTATCATAACCAAAGTTTTGTATTTGCTATTCTTTTTGGAGTTTTTTATGGAATTTCTGATGAAATACATCAGTATTTTGTTCCTGGAAGATATGCTGAACTTTCTGATATTCTTGCTAATTCAATAGGTGTTCTTTTGGGAAGCCTTTTTTCGAAATTAAATATTTATCCTAAATTCTATTGCAGAAAATGGGTTTACAAAAAATAAAAAGAACTCCTGCAGCAAAAAATATTTTTTTCTTGAGAAAATTTTATATTTTCATTCTTTTTGTAGTATTAGCTTTACTTATTCTATATTTACTCCCACAAACTGAAAAAATTGACAAAAGCTCAGAAGAGAAAATTTTGAAAGTTGCAATGAGAGAGCAAGCAGTTCAATATTTTACAAAAAATAAAAACTACAATGTTAGCGTTGTGAAATTAGATGCAAAGAATATAACCTCTTTAGCTGAGGAATTTCCTGCATTATATGGTGAATTACCAAAAGCTGATGTTTATCAAGTGAGATATACCTCAAACGGAGATAGTCTTATTGTAATTTTAGATAAAAATCTTAAAGTTTTGAAATATTTTAAATTCTATGCAGTTAACCTTCCATAAATGATTTAATGCATGCTTAATCCAGAATTAAAAATAACTGCTTTTATTTTATTCTTTTATTTTTAATTTCAATATATACTCTCACATATAAAATTTTCCAGCTAAAATGTCAAGCAATATATTCGAAACAGAGCTAAAGGGAAGTAAAATTTTTATTAATAAAGAGGCATTATCATCACATTATGTTCCAGAAGAATTGCCACATAGAGAGAATGAAGTTAGAGAGATCACGAGAATTATAGCACCTGTATTAAAAAATGAAAAGCCGGACAATTTGTTTATTTATGGAAAACCTGGAACTGGGAAGACATGTGTTGTTAAATATGTTCTTAGAAAACTTGATGAATTTGTAAATAACCCGGAGAAAAATGTTAAAAATGCTTTAGTAAGGTCAGTTTATATGAACTGTAAGATAAGAAATTCAAAATACCAGGTATTGTTAAGTGCTTTAGAAGACGATGCTCTCAACAAACCACCATTGCAGAACACTCCGCTTGGTGATAGGAAAGATAGAACTCTCACTGGCATGGACCCTGCAAATTTATATGACCGTTTATATAAAGTTGTTAAGACAAATTCCCTCAATTTAATACTTGTCTTAGATGAAATCGATATGGTAGCTAAAGGACTTAATGACCTAATTTATATTTTAACGAGAATTAATGATGAGCTGCCTAAAGGGCATGTCTCAATTATAGGTATGAGTAATGACATCAGAGTTATGAATCATCTTGATCCAAGAACTAAATCAACCCTATGTCAAGAAGAGAAAATTTTTAAGCCATATAATGCATTGCAACTTGGAACAATTTTAAGACAAAGGGTAAATGCAAGCTTTAGAAGCGGTGTCATATCCGAAGGAGTTATAGAAAAAATTTCTGCATTTGCAGCTCAAGATGGCGATGCTCGTTATGCATTAAGACTACTAAAAAAAGCAGGTGAGCTTGCTGAAAGAGATAATAAAGAGAGGATAACACTTGAATATGTTGAAAAAGCAAAAGACGCTGTTGAGGAAGACATAATGTCAGAGGCAATCTCAACCTTACCTGAACATCAACAAATTGTCCTTTACTCAATTGCTTCTCTAACCTCAAGGGGAGGAATTTATAAAAGACTTCCAAGCGAATATAAAGAAAGTGGTGATTTATTCACAGGCGAGGTTTATGAAGCTTATGAGGAAAATTGTAAATTACTTCATAGACAGCCAAGAACATCAAGGCAATTTTCTGAATATTTGAATGAGTTAGAAATGTTAGGCTTAATAACAACTCGCATCTCAGGTAAAGGTATAAGGGGCACAACAAGATTGATAAGAATTGGCTATCCACCAGAGGAGATAAAGGCAATAGTTAAGAGAAGTTTAGGTTTAAAATAATGATCGCTTTTTTATATTAAAAGCAATATAACTTATTGTTTTAAGAATGAAAAAAGTAAAGGCTAGAAATAGGGATTTTTTATTGTATTTAATGATAGTTTTGCTTGCTTTAAATTTAGCAAATTTATATCTAAGTTTCAATTTATATGGGAAAATTAACTCTATTGCTGATTTTAATGAAAAAAATTTTGCTTATACTACAACAACTGTTATAGCACAACAACCCTCACAAGGTTCGAGAATTCAAGTTAGTGTAGATAACGATCCTGTGAAAGGCCAAAAAGATGCAAAAGTGACGATAGTTGAATTTTCTGATTTTCAATGTCCTTTTTGTGCTAGATTTTTTCAGCAAACACTGCCACAAATAGATAGAGATTACATAAAAACAGGTAAAGTTAAATTTGTATATCGGGATTTTCCTCTAAGCTTTCATCAATATGCTCAAAAAGCTGCTGAAGCAGCAGAATGTGCAAATGAGCAAGGAAAATTTTGGCAATATCATGATATTCTATATGGAAATCAAAGTGATTGGTCCTCCGGGGGAATAACAAAATTAAAAGAATATGCAAAAAAACTTGACTTAGACACAAAAAAATTTGATGAGTGTTTAGATTCAGGTAAATATTTCCAAGAAGTTCAGAAAGATTTTAGTGATGGTCAAAGCTATGGAGTTTCAGGAACTCCGACATTTTTTATAAATGGAATTAAATTAGTTGGAGCTCAACCATATGAGACATTCAAGAAAATTATTGAGCAAGAATTATAAAACTAAAGAGAAATTAATTTACTTCTCCAGGATATTGCTCAATTAGTCTTTTTAGCTCCTCATATCTTATCTTTATTGTATGCGATGAAATACCTTTAAATTTAACTTTCTTTACCTGTTCGCCTATAAGTTCTGCTGCTAAATAAATAGCTCCTAATGCAACGCTTCTTGGAGTTTTCCCTGCAATTGCCCCTTTCTTTGTTGCAAAGTCTATAATCTCAATTGCCTTTGACATTGTCCTTCCAGAAGCTCCAAGTTCTGATGCTAATTTTGGCACATGGTCTGCTGGCCTAACAACAGGAATCTTCAGCTTTAGTTCATGAACAATTTTTCTATAGCTCTTCCCTATGTCTTTTTTATCAACACCTGAAAATTTCTCAAGTTCTTCTAATGTTTTTGGAATTTGATTTTTTCTTGTGACATAAAATATGACTGCAGCCACCATGCTCTCTATTGACCTTCCTCTAACTAAACCTTCACTTGCGACTTTTGTATAAAGCATTGCAATCTCTTCTCTTATATTTGTTGGTATATTAAGATGAGAAGCAATTCTATTTATCTCAGGTAGTGCTACTGATAAATTTTTATCTAATGATGTTGATGTTCTCATTCTCTTATGCAATTTTCTCATTCTATAAAGCTTTGCTTTTCTCTCTGCTGGAATGCCTCTACCTTTTATATCGCGGTCATATTTATCTATTTCAGTTGTTAAACCTTTCCCTAATTTTGCAAATTTTAATAAGCCACCAGTTCTTTCTCTTTTCTCCATTTGCTCTTTATCAAATGCTCTCCACTCTGGCCCAAAGTCAAATAGGGTATCCTCTAAGATAAAACCACATTTACCACAATATGTTTCACCTTTTATATAGTCGCTATAAACTCTGCTATACCCGCATTTAGGACATAATTTCTGCATTTTTGATCTTTTTTAGAGTTTATCTATTTGAATATTCCAATATAAATTCTTTAAATTCCAAAAAAATCAAAAATTTACTAAGAATAAAAAGAAATTTTATTATCATAGCAATCAATCTTCAGCGCTTATGCTAACATTTTCTTTCTATCA
Source organism: Candidatus Altarchaeota archaeon (assembly GCA_038891095.1). GTDB lineage: Archaea > Altiarchaeota > Altiarchaeia > IMC4 > QMZM01 > JAWAEV01. The sequence continues at coordinate 196,633 of JAWAEV010000001.1, read as the reverse complement.
ATTGCTCCCTTTACTAAACCAACAAAAAGAGGTGCTGGCGTTTCAGGTCTTGATTTAAATTCAGGATGAAACTGACAACCAATAAAGAAATTATGTGTTGGTAATTCAAAAATTTCCATCAAGTTTCTTTCTTTATAAACTCCTGAAAATTTAATTCCTTTTTTTGTTAAAATTTCTACATAATCTGGATTAACTTCCCATCTATGGCGGTGTCTTTCATAAATTTTTTTCTCTTTATAAAGTCTGAAAGCAAGGCTATCTTCCTCAAGATCACAAGGATAAGCGCCAAGTCTCATTGTGCCTCCCATATTTTTTATAGATTTTTGCTCTGGTAAAATATCTATCACAGGATGTGGAGTCTGTGGATCATTCTCTGTAGTATTTGCTCCATGAAGACCACAAACATTTCTTGCAAATTCAACAATTGCTAATTGAAAGCCATAACATATGCCTAAAAAAGGAATTTTCTTTTCTCTTGCATATTGAATTGCTGAAATTTTGCCTTCCACGCCTCTGCTACCAAAGCCGCCTGGCACAAGAATTCCATCAACTGAATTTAACTCTTCAAATGATAAATTTTCAGAATCAATCCACTTCAAATTCACTCTACATGAATTTACAAGCCCTGCATGTTTAAATGCTTCCTTAATTGAAAGATAAGCATCTTCTAAGGCAGTATATTTGCCAACTATACCAATTGTTACAATTTCATTATAACTGTGCATCTTCTGAATTAAATTTTCCCATTTTAATGTATACATTGGTTTTCTTTCAAGTTCTAATTTTTTTATTATAATTTCTGCCAAATTTTGTTTTTTGAAAATTATAGGTATCAGGTAAGTGTCATCAACATCTGGGTCGGAGAGAACATTCTCAACAGGAACACCACAAAAGAGTGCGATTTTTTCTCTGTTTTTTTGGTCAAGTGGTTTTTTAGATCGAGCAATAATAATATCAGGTTGAATGCCTAAAGTTAACAATTCTTTAACTGAATGTTGTGTTGGCTTTGTTTTTTGTTCTCCTGAAGCTATCACAGGGACATATGAAAGATGAATAAAACAAAATTTGTTTTGTGGCTCTTGTCGCATTTGTCTTAAAGCTTCAATGAAGATCATATTCTCAAGATCACCAACAGTACCACCAATTTCTATAAGAATAATATCTGCCTTAAATTGTTTTATCCTTCTTTTTATCTCATCAGTTATATGCGGTATAATTTGCACGGTCTTACCAAGATAGTCGCCTCGTCTCTCCTTTTCTATAACAGTCTGATAAATTTTCCCTGTTGTTAAATTTGAATCACCTGTAAGTGAAATATTAAGAAAGCGTTCATAATGTCCTAAATCCAAATCTGTTTCAGAGCCATCATCCAAAACAAAAACTTCTCCATGCTCATAGGGATTCATTGTTCCTGGATCAACATTTACATAACCATCAATTTTTATTGGCAAAACCTCATATCCTTTATCCTTGAGAATTCTACCTATTGATGCAGTTGTTACCCCTTTTCCTAAGCCTGATAATACTCCACCAGTAACAACAATGTAGTTCATTTCTAAACCTAGGTTAATATTTAGGTAAAAAGAGATTAAAAGTTGTTTGTTGTAATTAGTGTAATCTTGTTAGAATTTAGAAACTAATCTGCAAGCTCATTATTTACTCTCTAAATTTTAATAAAATATATACCAGTTATTAGCCATTAAAATTTATATTCAAAATAAAAAAATAAAAAAGAGAGTTTATTTCTCTTTTGCTAAGTCGTATATTGTTCTTAGGGCAACAACTGCTGCTGCTGGTGCTACAAATGTGTTAATGTTCTTTAAAATTGCTGTTATTATGCTCCCCAATGGAAGATAACCTAAGCTGTATGTAGAAAACATAAGTGCAATGGCTCCAACCAAAAATGGTACAACTTCTTTGTCAGCAATATTCAAAATTCCAACTAAAACACCTAAGACTACTAAGACAAAAGGCACCCATTCAGCTGATATACCCAAACCAGCCAAAATCGAAATCACTAAACCAACAACAAAAGACCAAGCACCTATTTTACCCCATGGAATCATCATTTATCACCTCCATAATTCATATCTTATCTATTAGATATTAGATTCAATATATAAATAAGTCAATTAGCTTAAAATGATGAAAATTAAAGAAATAAAATACCCAAAATTACTTTTGCTATTATTGACCTTTATTTTTGCTTATATTCTTTTTTATGGCAAGACTTATCAACCATTTCATGATTTCTTAATTTCTTTAGGGTATATTGGCGCATTTATCTCTGGAGTGTTATTCACATATGGTTTTACAGCAGCACCTGCAACCGCTATCTTACTAATTCTCTCAAAGGAGCAAAATATTTTCTTAGCAGGAATTATTGCTGGTTTTGGATCTTTAGTTGGAGATTTGATAATATTTAGCATGATCCGATACTCATTTGCTGATGAGATAGAAAAATTGTCAAGAGAGAGAGGCTTAATAGCCATACACAAAAAAATATCTGAGAAGACACCAAGTTTATTCAGAAGATATCTTGGTAAGTATATAACAACAATTCTAGCGGGTTTTATTATAGCATCACCATTACCAGATGAAATTGGTGTTTCCTTACTTGCTTCCTCAAGAGTTATATCAATAAAAAAATTTTCTTTGATCTCCTATTTTCTAAATACTGCAGGAATATTCGCAATTCTTTTTTTAGGGAAATCAATCTAAGTCTCTAATCTCGTCAAATTTTTCATCCTTTAAAATTTCAATAATCTCCTTAGATGATTTTTTTAATTCCTTGCTAATCCCCGTGCCAAAATCACTTCTTTTTATTTGTATTCCAATGAAAAAAATTTTATTCTTAACATAAGGCTTAATATATTCTATAAAATAAAAAATTGGCATAGAATGAGTTCCTAAGCCTTTAGAGGAAATCTTATCAGTTTGAAATTTTCTGAACTTTCCTGCAGTTAGTGAGAATTCTGCTGCATCAATAATTATCAAATTTTCAGGCTTTTTCTTTTTTACTACTTTTGAGAAATTTTCTATAGCAGTTTCACAGCTAAGCACAAACCATTTTTTGCGCAGAGTTTTATCCTTCGAAATTTCACTTTTGAATTTTTCAGCTATATAAATTCCAATAGCGTCATCTCCTTTGAGAGGATTTCCAATTCCTATTAATATGTTCATAAAAAGAAAAAAAGAATTAATTTTAATAAGTAAGAAGATAAATGATTAAATAAAAGTAGAGAGAAAATGACAACAAAAATTGTAATCACTGGAGAGCTACCAAAGGAGCCAATTGTGATTGAGGGTTTTCCATCAAAGGGTTTTGTTTCAACTATAGCAACACGCTATTTGATAGAAGAATTAGACATGAAAGTTGTTGGACATATAATTTGTGATAAACTACGAAGTTTTGCAATAATCCATAATTCTGAAATTCATTATCCAATAAGGATTTATGCTAAGGGAAACATTCTGCTGATATTCTCTGAGATTATAATTCCGATAAGGCAAATGCATGAAATTTCTGATGCTATCTCAAAATGGCTATCTGAAATAAAACCAAAAGAAGTTATTCTTCTTGCTGGAATTTCTGGTAGATTTACAGAAAAGGAGCATGAGATATTAGGCATTGCAACAAATAAAGAGTTGAGGGATAAGCTAAGAAATGCAGATGTAATTCATGTTGAAGAAGGAATGCTCAGTGGAATTTCAAGTGACCTTATACTTTTCTGCTCTGATAACAAAATTCCAGCGATGGCTTTAATTGCTGAGACTGAATATTCACCAGATCCGATGGCGGCAGTTTCAATGTTAAAGGTCATGAATAAAATTCTTGGCTTAGATATAGACACAGAGAGAATTTCTCGTGAAGGTAAAGAAATAGAGGAAGTATTCAAGAGAATTACAGAAGAAGTCAAAAGAAGCAAGGAACATCATGAAGATATGGAGGATTTATCACCTCCGATGTATGGTTGAAGCACTATAAAACATGAAAAATAAAAGAAAAATAAGACTCATAGCATTTGACCTTGATGGTGTGCTTGTAGATGGTAGAGGTAGTTGGACTGAGCTACATTATGCTCTTGGTACAGAAAAATTTTCTAAAATAAATGAAGCTTTATTCTACTCTGGAAAGATAACATTTGATGAATGGGCTAAAAGAGATGTTGCTTTATGGCATGGAATTGAAATTCAAAGAATAGAAAAAATTTTCAGTAAGACTAAGCTAATGAAAGGCGCAACAGAGACTCTAAAAATTTTAAAAGAGAGAGGCTATAAGTTAGCTATTGTTTCTGGAGGTTTGAAAATCTTAGCAGATATCATAGCAAAGAAATTTGGAATTGATTTTGTTGCTGCAAATGAATTTATTGTTGATGATGGAAAAGTTGCTGGAATAAAGAATATTATTGATATGAATGGCAAAGGAACAGCTCTTGAGAAAATTGCAAAAGAAGCTAATATCCTTGCTGAGGAATGTGCAGCGGTTGGAGATTTTTTCAATGATATACCTATGTTCAAATTTGCTGGTTTTTCAATAGCATTTAATCCAAAAATTCCAGAAATTGAAAAAATTGCAAATGTTGTTATAAAAGAAAAAGATTTAAGGCTGATCTTGAAGTATTTTTAAAAGAGAGAATAATGCAGAGGAAAATATCTAAAGAATTTAATCTCTCTATCTATTTTCCCCTTTTTTCTCTAAAAATAAAAAAATAAGGAGAAGTTGCCTAAATTTATTGCTCAACTGTTCCTGAGATTATTCCAGTGTCAGATCTCTGATAAACAGTACCCATAATTGACTGAGTATAATTTATCTGTACCTGAGCAAGAAATGCTGAGCCACGGGATTTTGTACAACTACAGCCAGTGCATTTACCAAACCATATCTCTGTTGTTTCACCTTCAACTAAAATTGTTTTATTAACAATTCCAGTAGTATTACAACCATAGTCACCACCTATAATAGTTGCATTAATATTCTCTACACCTGTACCCGCACCATTAATTATCATAAATTTAAAGAAATTTCCAGAATCAGAATACTGTATTGTTGGATCTGCAACTTTCATCTTTGAAAATCCAGATGCTCTATTAACTCCACCAGTACCAACATTAAAAACACCCATATACCAAAGTGCAACACCAATAATAAGCACAACTAAAATTGCCCATCCATAGGTCATGAGGTACTCCATAGCACCCTGACCTTTTTTGTTCATTTTCATGTTTCTCACCTCTAATATCTTCTGTAGTATTAAAATTTAATTATTACCAATATAAATACTTTTCTATTCGGTTTATTTTGGTTTTTGCCTAAATAAATATTCCCACTCTATATTTTATTAATAGCTAGATGATAATAACAATTTCAGGTCAAATAGGCTCTGGTAAGTCAACGCTTGCAAAAGAAATTGCAAAGCGTTTTAATTTGCAGTACATTTCTGCAGGAGAGATAATGAGGTCTATGGCAACTGAGAAGGGAATGTCACTCATGGAATTTTCAAAATTTGCAGAGTTAAACTCTTCAGTTGATAGAGAAATTGATAAAAAGCAAAAGGAACTTGCTAAAAATGGCAACTGTGTTGTTGAAGGTAGAATTTCTGCGCATTTCTTGGATTCAGATTTAAAAATTTTTCTAATTACTCCCTTAGAAATAAGAGCTAAAAGAGTTATGGAAAGAGACAATTTAAGTACAATTGAAAAAGCAATAATCCAGATAAAAGAAAGAGAAGAAAGCGAGCGTAAGAGATACAAAAAAATTTATGGTATAGATTTTGATGATTTTAGTAAGTATGACATAATTATAAATACAAAGAATTTCACAAAAGAAAAACTTGCTGATATTGTCTCAGCAATTGTTGAGAAAATTAAGAATGAAAAATAAAGCTCAAACCGCATTAGAATTTTTAATGACATATGGCTGGGCATTAGTCATAATTCTTGTCATAATTGTTGTAATGTGGCAATTTGGCTTATTTAATCCAAAAGATACTGGAAAGGGCTCAGCTGGTTTTTGGGGTATTGTTCCGGGAGACTTTAAATTTACATCAAATAGCTTTTTATTGATTTCATTTGAAAACCAAATTGGATCAAGAGTTAACATTACAAAAGTCAATGTAACTTTTCAGGATGAAAATAGATGTGATAGCAATTTAAACATACCTGTAAATTCCGGAGCCATTTATCAGTGGAGCAATACCTTCTCATTGAAAATTCCAGCAGGCTCAAAATTTGAGATTTTTATATCAGTCGATTACATTGATGACCGCACATCTGAAACTTATAGAAGTTCTGGGAAAATTTTCGGCACTGTAGAGCAAGCATAATCTGAAATTTTTTATTTGTTTCCCCTTTTTTATAGGTATACTGCAAATTCATTAGAATGGATGAGAAAAATTTTTTAGAACATTTTGAAGAGCAAGTAAAAAAGACAATTGATGATTTTGAATTAATTGCTAAAGGAGATAAAATACTTGTTGCTTGCTCTGGCGGCAAGGATTCAACTACTGCGTTATACTTACTGAAAAAATTTGGCTATAAAGTTGAGGCGCTTTTTATAGATTTATTACTTGGTAGATATTCAGAAAAAAATTTTGAGAATATAAAAAAATTTTGTAATGAAAATAAAATAAATCTGCATACTGTTTCAATAAGGGATGAATTTGGCTATAAAATTTGCTATATAAATTCAATTCTGAAATCTAAAGGTTACAGCATAAAAAATTGTACAATTTGCGGAGTAATGAAAAGAAGTATAATGAACAGAAAAGCTCGTGAACTTAATGCAACAAAGATGGCAACTGGCCATAACTTAGATGATGAAGCTCAAACAATCTTTATGAATTTCCTTCAGGGAAATTTGAGTTTATGTGCAAAATTAGGTCCAAAAACTGGTTTTATCAAGGATGAAAAATTTGTGCCAAGAATTAAGCCGTTATATTTCTGCCCTGAAGAAGAAATAAGAAAATACTCAATGCTAAAAAAATTTCCTGTGCTATATGAGAAATGCCCTTGTGCGATAGATACATTTAGATTAGAAATTAAAGGATATTTAAATGAAATAGAGAAAGAAAATCCTGGAGTAAAGGAAAAAATTGTTTATAATTTTATAAAAATTTTGCCTAAGATAAAAGAGTACTATAAGAGCGATGAAAAGCTAAAATATTGCAAAATTTGCGGAGAGCCTTCAAGAAAAGAAATTTGCAAGGCTTGTGAGATAGTCAGGATTATGATGGGAAAATAACAAAATTTATCTTTTTTGTAAATTCTTTTTTAATAATAGTGCAATACTCTTTAGGGAGTGATAAATATGTGGAGATACATAACAATAATTTTATTAATTTCAGGCTTGACAGCGTTCACTGTACTGATGATCAATAGCTCCTACAAGACATTTATTAAAGACTCAACTGACCATAGTGCTAAAATAATCCAAATTCAAAATAAAACGAATAATCCAAAAAATATTGGAAATGTCAAAAACCAGAATATAAAAACAAACATCTCTACAACTGAACAAAAAAAGACAACCTCAACAATTCAAGAGCAAAAAACAATAACTCTTACAACTACTTCTGAGCAAATAACCACGATACCCGAACAAAAAATAAATGCTTACTGCGGCAATGGTAAGATTGATATTGGAGAAACGAGTCAAAATTGTTGTATTGATGTTAACTGTCCAGAAAGTTATGAATGCAAAAATAATTCATGTGTTAAAAAAGATTGTATCAGCTTAAATGAGGTCAAAAATTCAGCAGATAGATGCTTGATTGTTTTTAATAACAATGTATATGATCTAACAGATGCTAAAAAATGGTCGTTAAGTGGTCATGAAGGAAAGCATTATTGTGGAGAAATTTACGATGCAAAAACTATCAATGAAGGTGCGCATAATAAAGATGCTGAGCGTCTGTTGAAAAAATATTTTTTAAAAGAGTTGTGTTAGGAAATGGCAATTATATTATTAGGACAAACAACTGTATTTTGGTCAGGTGTGGTTACTGGGGTATTTTTCGTATTGAATTATGCTACCTGTTATAGCATGCCATGGGCAAAAACTTGCAAAATAAATAGTTCTAAGTTAATATGCCAACTTCATAATCCTTTTGCTTGGTTAACATTAATCACAGGAATTGTTCACATAACTTTGGCTATATTAGCTTATATTTTCGGCATTTGGATTTGAGTGTCTAAAGCATGTTAAGGAGAAAATGAGGGATATTCTCTACTGATTTTTATACTTGAATACTAAATGAATATATGAATGAGCATTCATATTTATAGTTTATATAGGTATGATTAAGAAAAATGATGATATGCCAACCAGAAACCGCTAATTTAAAAAAAGTTAAAATTGCAAAATCAAAAAAGATAAATCTAAATAAAGTGCTGAAGATGTCCGAACTCTTTAGTGTTTTAGGAGATCCAACAAGGATAGAGATACTCAATGCTTTATCACATGGTGAATTGTGCATCTGTGAAATTGTATTGGCATTAGGAAAATCTCAATCTTTAATTTCTCATCAATTGAGAGCATTAAGACATCTTAACTTAGTTAAAGTTAAAAAAGAAGGTAGAAATAGATACTACTCCTTAAATAATAGTCATATATTAAACCTCTTAAGTGAGTGTAAGAAGACAATAGAAGGAAAGTGAACATAAATATAAGAAAATTTGTTTTAAGAGTAGGAGTTGTAGCAATAATGGGGATTATTCTTATAAGTGGATGTGTTCAGCAAGAAAAAACAAACAAAGAACAAACCGAGGATAAAATTCCTTACCAAGAGAATGGCACAACAAATCTTAAAGAAAAAACATATAGCCCTATTATTACTATTGATGTGGATAATCTTGCAAAGGACCCTGAAGCTTACGAAGGCACGATTGCTGTTAGAGGAGCGGTCTCTTTTGTTTATCCTTCAGAATCAAGTTTTATTATAATAGATTTGAGAGAATATGAACTTTGTGGTAAGGTTACTTGTGCTATTAATCATGTACAGGTATCATATTCTGGAGAACTACCAAAAATGAGGGATAAAGTCCTTGTTATTGGAGAAGTTTCTGGAACATCTGGGGAATACGTTTTATTCAAAGCAAAAGAGGTTAAAAAAATATGAATATTTACAAGCTAGTTCTAAGAAATATGATTAGGAGGAGGAGCAGATTTGTATTTACATTACTTGGAATTGTAGTTGGAATAGCTTCTTTAGTTGCACTTCTCTCCATAAGTGGCGGATTGGAGCAGGAGATAAACAAACAAGCAGGAAGCATAGGTGCAAATTTGATTGTCACTCCAAAGGGATGGTGTGCCTATGAGCAAATTTCTGTTTTGTTAGGAGAGTCAGTTCCAGAACAGATAGATAATTCTGATGTTGAAAAAATATCAAAAATTGAAGGAATTGTTATAGCTCCTTTTCTGACAGAAGCAATGGCAATAAAAAATAATCCTGTTACAGTTATCGGAATTATTCCAAGCCAAATGAATTTTTTTAAGGGGTGGAAAGTAGGTGAAGGAAATTATCTGAAAGATAACGACACTTTTGTGGCATTGATAGGTGTTAGTATAGCCGATAAGTTTGAGCTTAATGTTGGGGATGAAATAAAAATACGCGGTAAAGTATTTAGAATTAAGGGAATTTTAACAGAAACAGGAACAAAAGATGATGTCTCTGTGTTCATTCCACTTAAAATAGCGCAGGAAGTATATGAAATAAAAGATAAAGTTTCTTTCATTGCTGTTAAAGTAGATGATGTATCAAAATTGGATTACTACTCAACCAAAATAAAAGATGTCGCTAATGTTGATGTAACATCAGACAAACAACTTGTAGCATCGGTTTTGAGTATAGTTTCTACAGTAAAAAATTCTATGCAGATTATAGCAACTGTTGCAATTCTAACTGCCTGTTTTGGGATAATGAACACAATGATGACTGCCGTATATGAAAGAAAAAGAGAAATCGGGATACTTAAATCTGTTGGCGGGAGAAATTTTTCTATTTTTAAAATTTTTGTTCTGGAAGCAGTTGTCTTAGGCTTAGCTGGAGGTATTTTAGGAGCAGTTATTGGATTTTTGGCAACATACATTTCTGCACCATACATGAGCTCTAATGAATTTATGGCATTTGTTGGCTCCTCCTCTCAATCAAGTAATGTATTTGACCCAACTATATTTGTCATAACATTATTTTTTTCATTATCCATCTCCATTATTTCAGGACTTTATCCAGCATGGCGAGCATCTAAATTAACACCTTTAGAGGCGATGAGATATGAGTAAGAGTACTATAGTTAAAATCAAGGACATAAGTAAAACTTATGGTGATAAAATAAAGACAAAAGCATTAAGGGGCATAAATCTTGAAATTAGAAAGGGAGAATTCATAGCGATTGTTGGACCATCTGGACATGGAAAAAGTACACTTATGCATCTAATTGGTGGGCTTGACAGAGCGACAAATGGGAGCATAATCATAGATAATGTTGACTTAAGTGAATTGGGAGAGAATGAACTTACGGATTTTAGATGTAAGAAGATTGGTTTTGTTTTTCAGTTTTTCAATCTAATACCAACTCTTACAGCAAGAGAGAACATTGAAGTCCCAATGATGTTTCTTGGACTTCCTGAAAATGAACAGGAAAAACGAGCAATGGAATTATTAAAACTTATGGGGCTTGAGGATAAAAAAGATGCAAAACCATCAGAATTAAGTGGAGGCCAGCAACAAAGAGTTGCGATTGCTAGAGCATTGGCAAATGACCCAGAGATAATACTTATGGACGAACCTACTGGAAACTTAGATTCAGCATCAAGACATGAGCTTCTCATCTATATAAAAAAACTAAACGATAATGGTAAAACAATTGTTATAGTTACTCATGACATAGAAGTTGCAAATCATGCACACAAGATTTATTATATTAAGGATGGAAAAATTACTAATCAACAAGTGTGAGTAGGAAAAATGATTGAACTGATATTCCAGTATTTGGAAGCATTATTGGATTTATTTAAGGATTTATTTACTTACATGTTTTTAGGTTTTTTATTAGCTGCAATAATCCAAGAATTTGTTTCAACTGAAAGATTATTGAGATACTTTGGAAAAAATGACATCTCCTCTTTATTAAGAGCAACATTTGCAGGTTTTCTTGTTAGCTCATGTTCTTGTGGAGCAATTCCATTAGCTGTAATTTTCAGGAAAAAAGGAGCTTCAACAGCAACAATTTTAACTTTTCTTTTAGCTTCTCCATGGGCTGGTTTGCCAATGATTTTTATCTTTTTTGGATTCATTGGTTTTTTTAACACAATAATTTTGATGATTTTAGCTTTATCCACAGCTTTTTTATCTGGCTTAATCTTAGCGGAGTTAGAGAATAGAGATATCATAGAACAAAAATTTAACTCGATGCATAAAGATAATGAAAAAGAAAAATGTCTTGAATGCGAGAAAGAAAAGGAAGAAGAACATAAACAGGAATCAATACTTAAGAGAATTTTCATTTGTATTCCAAAAAACATGAAAGAAATTTTTTTTGATATTGGAAAATACATAGTAATAGGCTTATTTTTAGCAGCATTCTTAAAAGCCTTTGTCCCAACTGAAATTGTCTATAGCTATCTTGGAAAAGAAAGAGGAGTTATGGCAATTTTTATTGCTTTACCTTTTGCTGTGATAATAGAAGCATGCTCAGAGGGTTTTGCAATAATAGCAGGACAACTTTATTATATGGGAGCAACTTTGAGTGTAGTCTTTGTGATGACTATGGCTGGAGTAGCAACTGACCTAACAGAAATCCTTGTTGTATGGAAAAGAATTGGAAAGAAAGCCACGATTGCTTATCTTTTTATAGGAACTTTTTTAACATTAATGCTATCAATGTTATTATTGATGATACCATGAGCAATAACAAAAGTAAGAATAATAAAAAAATTAAAGCATTAGCATTGTTATCAGGCGGTTTAGATTCAAGTTTAGCAGTAAAGTTAATTTTAGATCAAGGAATAGATGTTGTTGCTTTGAATTTTACTTCGCCTTTCTGCTTATGTGGTTCTCATGGCTGCAATGCAATTACTACAGCAAAGAAATTTGGCATTCCTATAAAGGTTGTAAGTAAAGGTGAAGATTACCTTAGGCTAATAAGAAAACCAAAATATGGTTATGGTAGACATATGAATCCGTGCATTGATTGTCGCATATATATATTCAAAAAAGCTAAAAAAATTGCAAGAGAAATAAAAGCAGATTTCATCTTTACTGGTGAAGTTCTTGGAGAAAGACCAATGTCTCAACATATGAGAGCTTTTAAAATTATTGAAAAGGAATCTAAGCTCGAAGGAAAAATTCTAAGGCCATTATCAGCTAAGTTATTGCCAAAAACTGAAGCAGAGATAAAAGGTTTGGTTGATAGAGAAAAATTACTAAGCATACATGGAAGGTCAAGAAAAAAACAAATGGAATTAGCAAATAAATTTCAGATAGATTATCCCTGCCCATCAGGAGGATGTTTGCTAACTTATAAAGAATTTTCAAATAAGCTTAGGGACCTTTTCAATCATAAGAAGAAAATTTCTTTAAGAGACATAAATTTGTTGAAAATTGGTAGGCACTTCCGTTTTGAAAATAACAAAATTATAGTTGGCAGAAATAAAGAAGAGAATGAAAAATTGCTAAATATGAAAGAAGCTAAAGATTATTGCTTCGAGGTTCCAAATTTTGGAAGTCCGATAACTCTGTTGCAAGGTAAAAAAACAAAAAAAGCTGTAGAAATTGCTGCCAAAATAACAGCGCATTACTCTGATGCAAAAAATGAAAAAGAAGTTTTAGTGAGATACGGAAGAGATAAAATGGATAAAAAAATAGAAGTAAAGCCAATGAAAAATTCAGAAATAGAAAAATTTAGGATATAAAAAATGGTTAAAAAAGTTAATGGCTTGTGGCAATGCGAGGAATGTAAATTATTTTATAAAGAAAAAAATTTTGCAAAAAAATGCGAAGAATGGTGTAAGAAACATAACTCTTGCAATTTAGAGATAATAAAACATGCTATCTAAATTAAATTTTTGTGTTCAGTCATAATGCATCTATCCATAATAACTTTGATTTTATTTTTCTCAGCTAATTTTTTAGCTTCTTCATTTTTTATTCCAAGTTGCATCCAAATTACTTTTGGTTTAGGTTTTAATTTAATGGCTTCTTTTACAATTTGCAGACATTCTTCACTTGGTCTGAAAATATTTACAATATCGATAGGTTCTTTAATATCAGAAAGTGTTTTATAAGATTTTTCTCCTAAAATTTCCTTAGCGAATGGATTTATAGGAATAATTTTGTAGCCCCTTTCTTTCAAATATTTTGGAATTTTGTGAGCATCTTTTTCTGGGTCTCTTGAACAGCCCACTACTGCTATCGTTTTGGATTCATTTAAAATTTTTCTGATTTTTTTATCATTAATCATATGCACGACCTCTCTTATTTTTTACTGATAACAAAAATAAAATCTTCTTCTAATTTCTGAATGCTTTCAAACAAACAAGTGTGAAAATAGGTGAAAAATCTTGAAGATAGATAAATTAACTTAAGCAAATATCACATCTTTTAGGAACTTTCTCAATTTTTTTATGAATTTCACAAACAGCTTTTTGTCTTTCAGCTAATTTGCATATCCCACAAATACGAGAGGTTATTTCTGTTGTTGGTATACCAGCGATAACATCTTTTGCCAATTTTTTAATTTCTTTTTTTATATTGTCTCTAAATTTTATTTCATAGCCCCTTCTCTCTCTGATGTAATAAGAAATTGATGCTTCAGTTAAATTTAATTTTTTCGAGATTTCTCTTTGCGTTAGTCCTAACTTTAGAAGCTCTCTAGCCAGTTCTGACCTTATGCTTGGGAGAACATACCAAAGTTTTATCTCACATGGAAATTTCATTGTAAATAACTTAACAATTGTTATTTAAATGCGAAACGACATAATATAATACTTAAAAATTAACAATTGTTAATTTAATGATATGAAAGTTGCTAATAACATTCTTGATCTAATCGGAAACACACCGTTAGTTAGAATAAACAATATCACAAAAGGTATAAAACCAGAAATACTTGCAAAACTTGAATTTTTAAATCCTGGAGGTAGTGTAAAAGATAGAATTGGAATTAAAATGATTGAAGATGCTGAAAGGAAAGGGCTGATTAAAAAAGAAGCTACAATAATCGAGCCAACATCTGGTAACACTGGTGTTGGTTTAGCATTAGTTTCAGCTGTAAAGGGTTATAAAATGATTTTTACAATGCCTGATAAGATGAGTAAAGAAAAAGAGCTTTTGCTTAAAGCTTATGGTGCTAAAGTTATAAGAACACCAACTGATGTAAAACCAGAAGATCCTAGAAGTTATTATAAAGTTGCTGAAAAATTAGCAAATGAAATAGAAAATTCCTTTTGTCCAAATCAATATTATAATGAGAATAATCCTAAAGCACATTTCGAAACAACTGGACCAGAAATCTGGAACGATACTGACGGTAAGGTAACTCATTTTGTTTGTGGGATGGGAACAGGAGGAACTATAACTGGTGTTGCTAAATATCTAAAGAAAAAAAATCCAAATATAAAGATAATTGGCGTTGATCCTGAAGGTTCAATCTTTCATCACAAATTTTATAAAACCGAAGGTGAAATTCATCAATACAAAATTGAAGGTATTGGCGAAGATTTCATTCCAAAGACAATTGATATGGGTATAATTGATGAGATAATTGTTGTTGAAGATAAAGAATCTATGATCATGGCTAGAAGATTAGCAAGAGAAGAAGGATTACTTGTTGGGAGTTCATCAGGAGCAGCGATGGTTGCAGCTCTAAGAGTCGCAGAAAATTTGGATGAGGATGCGATAATAGTTACATTATTCCCTGATACCGGTAGAAATTATCTAAGCAAAATTTTTGATGATGATTGGATGCAACAAAATAAATTTCTATGAAAATTTAATGAAAATGAAATTTGAAACTAAGGTTGTGAGGGCAGGAGAAAATCCAGAAAAAGTAACAGGAGCTCTCATCACGCCAATATATCAAACAGCAACTTATGTTTTGGATGAAGTTGGAAAGTTAAAAGGAACAGAAATTAGAAAAGAAGGTTTTGATTATTCAAGGACGGCACATCCAACACGAGTTATTCTTGAAAACAAGTTAAATGCTTTAGAAGGTGGTAATGGTGCGGTTGCATTTAGCTCTGGAATGGCTGCTATCACTGCGTTGATGTTTACCTTAAAAGCAAATGATCATGTTATCTTCTGTGAAGATATCTATGGAGGAACTTATAGGCTATTAACTAAGATCCTGAGAAAATTTAATTTAGAAAGCAGTTTTATTGATATGACTAATTTACAGAACATAGAAAAAAATATAAAAGAAAACACTAAAATGATTTTTATAGAAACACCAACAAATCCATTATTAAAAATTTATGACATATCAAAGATCTCTAGGATTGCGCATAATAATGAATTACATTTAGTTGTAGATAATACATTCATGACGCCATATTTTCAAAAGCCATTAGAGCTCGGAGCAGATACAGTTGTTCATAGCTTAACAAAGTATTTAGCAGGTCATAATGACTTAATTGCAGGGGCAATAATTTCAAAAGATAAACAGCTTATTGAAGATTTAAAATTTATAGAAATGAGCACCGGTCCTTTACTAGGCCCTTTTGATTCATGGCTTACCATTAGAGGAATAAAAACCTTAGCTTTGAGAATGAAACAACATAATGAAAATGGAAAGAAAATTGCTGAATACTTAGAGAAACATGATAAAGTAAAAAAAGTAATTTATCCTGGCCTTAAAAGTCATCCACAATATGAATTAGCGAAAAAGCAGATGTCTGGTTTTGGTGGTATGATTTCATTTGAGCTTTATGGTGGCTTAGAAGCAGGAAAAAAACTTATGCAGGAAGTAAAGTTGTGGTCATTAGCAGAGAGTTTAGGTGGTGTTGAATCATTAATAACGCATCCTGCGACAATGACTCATGCATCTCTAACAAAAGAGGAGAGAGAGGCCAAAGGAATTAGTGATGGCTTAATAAGACTATCAGTTGGGATAGAAAATTCAGATGATTTAATAGCTGATTTGGAGCAGGCATTAAGAAAAATTTAGGTTTTTTATTCAAAATCAATAATAAGATATAAAATGGTTTTTAAACAAGTAAATGAGAGTGAAATTACAAGAGCTATTGTTTCTGAATTTTTGGAGGATTTTTTAGAATATACTGAAAGCGATGTAATAATTGTAGGTGGAGGCCCATCTGGTTTAACTGCGGCAAAGAAACTTTCTGAGAAAAAAGTTAAAACATTATTAATTGAAGCAAATAATTACATTGGTGGTGGTTTTTGGATCGGAGGGTTTTTAATGAATAAATTAACTTTTCGACAACCAGCAGAGAAAATTCTTGATGAAATTAAAGCACCTTATAAGGAAATTAAAGAGGGATTATTTGTATCAGATGGTCCAAGAACATGCTCAAAATTAATTTCAGCAGCATGTGATGCTGGAGCAAAAATTTTAAATTGTGTTAAATTTGAAGATGTTATAATTAAAAAAAGAAAAGTTTCTGGTGTTGTGGCTAATTGGCATGCAGTCTCTCACTTGCCAAAAGAGATAACTTGTGTTGATCCTATTGCTCTTGAAGCTAAAATTGTTATTGATGCTTCAGGTCATGAGGCAGTTGTTATGAGAGCATTAGAAAAGAGAAATTTAATAAAGATTAAAGGAACTGGGGCTATGAATATTAATGAGTCAGAGGATTTAGTTCTTACCTATACAAAAGAAATTTTCCCAGGTTTAATTGCTTGTGGAATGTCTGTTGCTGAGATTTTTGGCTTACCAAGGATGGGACCAACTTTTGGAGCGATGTTACTTTCAGGAGAAAAAGCAGCTGAGGTTGCATTAAAATTATTAAAAATTTAATTGTAAAAATGAGAAGAATTTATTTTGACCATGCTGCAACAACTCCTCTTGATAGAGAGGTTCTTGAAGCAATGATGCCATATTTCTCAGATAAGTATGGCAATGCATCCTCTTTGCACTTATTTGGAAGAGAAGCTCGTGAGGCTGTAGAAAATTCAAGAGAAAAAATTGCAAAAATTATCGGTGCTTCTTCTGAAGAAATTTATTTTACTTCTGGCGGAACTGAAAGTAATAATTTAGCAATAAAAGGAGTGGCATTTTCAAATAAAGAGAAAAAGCATATTATAACAAGTAAGATAGAACATCATGCTGTTTTACACCCTTGTGAATATTTAGAGAAAAATGGCTGGAAAGTTAGTTACGCTTCTGTTAATAGCGAAGGTATTGTTTGCATAGATGAAATTGAAAAGTTAGTCAGCAAGAAAACTTTGCTAATCTCAGTAATGCACGCGAATAATGAAATAGGAACAATTCAACCAATAGCTGAGATTGGAGAAATTGCAAAGAAAAAAGATGTTCTATTGCATAGTGATGCTGTTCAGACTGTTGGTAAAATCCCAGTCAATGTTGAAAAGCTAAATGTTGATCTTTTGAGTATATCAGGACATAAATTCTATGGCCCAAAAGGCGTTGGAGCATTATATATCAGAAAGGGCACAAAGATAGAAGCAATTGCTCATGGTGGCGGCCATGAACATGGCTTGAGATCTGGAACAGAAAATGTTCCTGGTATAGTTGGCTTAGCAAAGGCGCTTGAATTAGCATATGAGAGAATGAGAAATGGTGAAGCAGAAAGAATTGAGAGAATGAGAGATAAGCTTATAAGAGAAGTTTTAAACAATATAGAAGAAGTTCGCTTGAATGGACATGAAAAAATTCGTTTGCCTAACAATGCAAATTTCTCATTTTATGGAGTTGAAGGTGAAGCGCTTGTTTTAAAATTAGATGCATATGGAATTGCAGCTTCTACAGGTTCAGCATGCTCTTCCCATTCTCTTGAGCCAAGTCATGTTTTAATTGCAATTGGTTTAAAGCCAGAAGATGCTCATGGTAGCTTGAGAATAACTCTTGGAAAGGATAACACTGAGCAGGAAATTAACTATTTTCTTGAAATTTTACCAAAAATTGTTAATGAGCTAAGGGAAATTTCTGTTTTGAGATGAAACTTATAGGTAGCATTTTTGGAGAAGTCAAACCAACAAAATTTGAAATAGCACTTTCAACAACAGAAGTTGAGAGAGGCACATATGTGAAGGTTTACCATGAGCAATATGGTTGGGTCTTAGCGAGAATTTATGATCTAAGAAGGTTTATAAATCAAAATTCTGAGGAGGTTATGATAGCAAGTGCAAGACCAGTTGGCTATTCACATGAACAGCAAATTTTAATGCCAAGAATGCCCTTTAAGCCTGATCAAAAAGTTTATCTTGCTGATCAAGAAATTATAATGCAAGTTATAGGAATAAAGAGCAAAAAGGAAGGCAATCTTTATCTTGGAACTTTGGAAGGACATAATCTTCCTGTTTATTTAAATTTGAAGAAAACGATAGGTAAGCATGTAGCGGTTATTGCGAAAACAGGAGCTGGAAAGAGTTATGCCGTTGCTGTTCTAATTGAGGAGTTGTTAAAACAAAAATTTCCTGTAGTTATAATTGATCCTCATGGTGAATATTCCTCTTTAAAATATGAGAATGATGACTATGATACAATGCTAAAATTTAATGTATCACCACATAGCTATGAAAACCAAATTCAGGAATATGCTCCAAACATTATTGTAAATGCAGATGCAAAGAAATTAACTCTAAAGCCAAAATTTTCCTTAGAGGAGTTAATAAGGACAATGCCAATGCAACTCAACGACAAGCAAAAAGGAATTTTATATGATGCTCTTAAAAGACTTGAAGGTAGAGACTATACCTTGCAAGATTTGATAAATGTTGTTCATTTGGATTCAAGTAGTGCTAAATGGAAAATTATTAATGGTTTAGAAAATTTAAGAAATAGTGGTGTTTTTGATGGTTTGCCTATAAGCAATGGAGAACTTGTGCAATACGGAAAAGCATCTATAATAAATTTAAAGGGATGTGAGCAAGAAATTCAAGAACTTATTGTTGGAAAAATTGCAAGGGATTTATTTAATGCAAAAAAATTAGCTGAACTTCCAGATTTCTTTTTTTTAGTTGAAGAAGCACACAATTTTTGTCCTGAAAAGGGTTTTGGAGATGCACTCTCTTCAAATATATTAAGGACAATTGCTTCAGAAGGCAGAAAATTTGGGTTTTACCTTGGCGTAGTTTCGCAAAGACCAGCAAGAATTGATAAGAATGTGCTTTCGCAATGTAACACACAAATAATTCTTAAAGTTACAAATCCAAATGACTTAAAGGCAATAGCTCAATCAATTGAAGGATTTACTTCTGGGATGGAAAATGATATAAAAGAGTTAGCTATTGGTCAGGCTTTAATTGTTGGCGAGTGTGTTGAACAACCAATAGTTGTGAATATAAGAGTTAGAGAAACAAAGCATATTGCTAAAGCACTTACTGAGGAAATAAAAAAAGAAAAGCAAAATAGCTTAGTTGCAAAGATAAAACCAATCTTCTTAAAAGACAAAGTTAAAGAGAGCAAAAAAGGAATCTTTAGAAGGATAAAAAATTTTTTTATTGAGGAAGTATAGCTATTATTTACTTTCCATATTTTTTAGACTTTCAATTCTCCTTAAAAAGTCTTCTCTTAATTTATCACCAACAAAATCGCCTTTATAGTAATCTGCTTTTGCTGCAATACTTAACTTTGCAGCCAATGTTCTTGAAATTTTTCCACGAATTTTTCTATTAGCACTCCTTATTTCTGGTAGTTGAAAGATGATGCCATGTTTTGGTGGTTTTTTTCTTGTTTTTAGAAATTTAAAAAATGCTTTTTCAGCTCCTAAAATTTGTATTGTTGATGATGGCATTAATGCTAGCTTCTCTAAGCTACCTGCTAAAGAGATCAATTTTGCTCCAAGTAATGCACCAACAAGAGCAGTTATATTTGGAGCATTTTTTTCCATAAGATAAGTTATGTAAGCATCAATATCTTCCTTTGTTTTCTCTCCTGCCAAGACATATTCTGCAAATTTTTTAACAATTTCCATATCATGAGTTGAAAATTTCATACCAAAACTTTTAGCTTTTTCTGCAGAAATTTTCTCTCTCAAGCCTTTATCAAGTTCATTTTCCTTTGCTATTGCAATTGCATAACTCTTCTGGTCCTTTAAAAATTTTTCTAATTCTGGAAAATTTAGTGAGTACCACTCCCTAAGATGTTCAGCCATAATATTGTTGTTATTTTCTAAATCCTGCAATGTGTTTATGCTTTGAATTAGAATCCTATCCCATGAACTCTCTTTTAATTTAATCTTTGCTATTTCAATTTGAACTTCCCTGAGAAAATTCATAAATTCATCTTCTTGGATTGATAGCTGCTCAGCATCAGGAGCACTTAACTTTTCCTTCTTTTTAAATTCAATACCTAAATTTAATTTTCTAAATCTTCCTGGATTATCAACAGAGAGTTCCTTTACACCAGATTTTTTAAGCAATAGAACAAGTTCTTTTTCTTCTTCACAAACTGAGTTCTCTACCTCTACTAACTTTAATGCAACAAAACTTGCATTTTTAGGAAATAAAATTTTCTCTATAACTCTACCGTTCTTTAAAGCAAAAACGCCAAATGCATTTGTTGTTAACTCTATTGCCATTATTAAAGAATTAAGAAAAATTATAATTTACTTAAACCACTTAAACTACTACCTTTTCTTTTTTCTTTCTGTAATAAACTAGTCCCTACTAAACTCTTTTCTTTCTTTGGTTTTCTTCTCCTTATTTGTATATACACAAGGAGAACAAGTATTATCACAACAATAATTCCAATTGCAATGTTTGTCAAAGGCGATGTTGGCACTACCTGTCTTTCAACACTCAACTTTTCATATTTTGGTGAATTCACGCTTATAGTAACATTTATTTTTTCAGTTATGTTTACAATTTCAAATTCTGCTTTCCCAAGCTCATCTGTTAGTATTTCTTCACCACCAAATATTGTATCAATTTTCACAGGAATGTTTTGCAGTGGTTCACCATTCTTTGAGAGAGTTGCTACTATTCTATTTCCAATAACATCAACCTTCATTTCTAATGGAATTCTCCTTACTGTGAAATTTTCAGTTGCAGGTCTGTAATTTGCCTTTGAAACTGTTACGATATAATTTCCATCTGTTTGAGGTTTATATTCCCTTCCTGAACTTTCTTTCGTTGAGTCTGGCTTTGTTATCTCTATAGTTGCGTCTGTGATCTCTTTTCCTAATTGGTCTGTGACTTTAATTGTAATAGGTTCATCAATGAAAATTTCTTTTGAGCTTAACTCTAACTTTAAATTTCCTATTGTAGTAATTGTCTGTGTTTTATCTCTGAAATTTGCTTTCTTTACAGTTATTGTATAGCTACCTGGATTTTCTAATTTAAATTTAAATTTACCTTCATTATCTGTTGTGCCTGTAATTGAATCAATTGTAATAGAAGCTCCACCAACTGTTAATCCATTTTGATCTCTAACAACAATCTCAATATCTTGGTAAAGAGTTATCTCCTGTGGTAAAGTTAAAGTAAATTCATTCAGAGCAATAAAGGAGTCATCTCTTGGCAGATGAGAAGCTTCTTCTACTCTCAAAGTATAAGTTCCAGGAATTGAAGGTATGTATGAAACCTGACCAGTTTCAGGTGTTGTTAATAATGCTTCTTTTGTTCCATCAGGTTTTGTTATTTGTATTTTTGCTCCAGAAAGTAAAGAGCCATCAGATGCGGTAATAACTATTTTAACAGAGCTACCAAGAATAGCATCTTTTGGAGTTATAGAAACACCAAGATTACCACGAACATTAACTGCAATACTCTTTATATCACTATCGCCATATCCTGTTTTTGAAGCAATTAAATTATATGTGCCTTCCTCCTCTAGTGTGAAAATTACATAACCACTATTATCGCTTGTAAATTTTTGGCTAAATCCGGTTTTACTTACCATTAAGTTTGCATTTGCAACAGGAACACCAGAATCATCAACAATCCTTAATTTTATCGCTTTTCCAACGAAAATAGGAGAAGGAATTTCTGTAATGTTTAGCCTTCTTCTTGTATCAAAGAATTTTGTAACTTTGCAGTATTTACCTTCTTTATAAACATCAACCTGATATTTAGAATATGGCGCACTTCTAAATTTGCTTTCTCCTGATAGCCCATTTGTTAGGATAACCTCACCTTTGCTATCTGTTGTTTTTATTAAGTAGGTATCGTCATAATCCCAAGCATCGTTATCTTCAAGCCTTGTAAATTTTACTTTTGCATCTTTAAGATCATCATTATCCTCATCAACAACATGCACAACTATTTTCTGATCAACATTTGGGTTTTCAGGAGAAATTGTAAATGAGAGTTCATAATCCTCCTTGTATGGGTTAATATCTATATCATCTGTATCATCTCTACTTTTAACATCGCCAGAAATTTCAACTTTTATTTCTTGATTATCACCACATTCATAGTTCATTAAATTTTTATTCCAAACATCGGCATTATCAACCCTAAAACTTGTTGAACTGATATTAAATGTGTAAGTTGTATTAGTGCTATTTAATCTATATGGCAAATTGTATTCTTTATCATGAACAAGAACACCTTCCTTATAAATTTTTATTGTAATATCATCACTTGTTTCAATGTCATCACCATCATATTCAAGAGTAATTAAAACATTAAAATTTTCACCTACTATTATAGAACTTGGGACTACATCAACATTTAGCTTTATGTCCTTTGCTGCATTTACGTTAAGGCTAATAAATCCAAACAAGAAGATTACCATAGCCAAAGATATAAAATTTTTTGAGTTCATTTTAACCCCTCCAATTTTCTAAATTTTTTTAGGAACTAAATAACAATATAATTTAGTTAGCAGATGTTAAAAATAGCAAAATTTTATACTGATGAAAGAGATGTTTGGGTTTCACTTTTAACTTCCTCTTTCTTTGGCTCTTCTTTTTTGCTCTTTTCTTCTTTTGTTGGCTCTTTTTCTATAATTGTTTTGGTAGTTCCTTTTACCTTCTCTTCTTTTGCTTTAAATTTACCAACTCTTCCAAGTGAAGTACCTTCTTTCTCTTGGATAAAGAGTCTCATTAAAGCTTTTTCTTTCTTCCATGGCTTTAATATCGCGATTGTTGCTAATAGAATTATCACAAAAATCGGTATTAACAATGCGACTAAAGAATATTGTTTTCTTACAAAGCCATGAATTATCTTCTCTTCATAAAACAAATTTCTCTTATTTAAATTTGCATAAATTTTAAATTCGCCCTCTTCTACTTCAAATTCAACAGTACCATTATCATTAGTAACAAAAGTTTTTTCATCTTTTGGTGTTTCAACAAAAATAACAATCCCAGACACTGGCACTGAATGGCTACTTGTAAAGATTCTAATATTCCTCCCAGAAATTTCATTTCTAACATCTATTGGCCTTGAGATTACTTTGAAACTTCCATTTATAGATTTATAACTTGGATTTTTTGCATTAACATAATAAGTCCCAATCTCATTTGGCACATATTCATCAGAGGTTATACTCTCAAAAACACCACTTGGCTTAAGTATCGTCTTTGTTGATGAAATTTTTTCTTTAGCGAGATTGAGAGTTTCTATTTTAATTGGCATTCCAACTTCAACCACTTCTGGTAAGTTAAGTGTTGATAACGGCAAAACAACTAAGCTATCTTCTAATGTCCAAAAACCAAATTTTTCAATTTTAAATTTATAATTACCAGGATTAGAAATCTGAAATCTTAACTCACCATCAATATCTGTTGTTTCTGTTATTAAATTACTTATTGAAAATTCTGCATCAGTAACTGGTCTGTTTTTGTTGTCTCTAACTTTAATTGTTATGATGTCTTCAGTACTAATCTCCTCAGGAATTACTTTAACTCTGAATGAATCATATGCTGAAAATCTCTTCTCAGCAGTCTCAAATTTATCTTTTCTAACTTTTAGTAGGTATTCACCAATTTCTGTGGGAACTGCAGTTACTTTACCTTCTTTCTCAGTAATCTTCTTTTCTATTTTTCCTGATGGGTAAGTGATCTCAACTTCTGCATTTTCAACGGCATTTGCTTCAGAGCTAATTTTTATTGTTAGAATTTCCTCTATTTTAGGGTTTTCAGGAGTTATCTCAATATCAAATTTTTTCCTTTCGTAAACTCTTAGAGATAAATTTTTCTGCCAGTAATCTACGCTAATCTCTGCAATTCTCAATTCGTAAATTCCCGGTGTATCAATTGTAAATTCTACAACACCTTTACCTAAGACATCTAAAAGGGTCTTACATGCAAGGTATAATTCCCCTTTAGAGTCATAAATTTTAACTCCAACTCCTTGTGGAACACCTAAGGTTATTTTTTCTCCTACTACCGGCATAGAAGGATTTGGACCAGCATACCACAACTCATTCTTCACTGAAAAGTTAAGAAAACCGGCATAATCTTCAATACCAATTTTATACACTCCTACACTTTTCGTGTCTAAAGAACTTAATGTTAGAATACCCTCAGAAATAAAACCACTAAAAACAGTCTCATGTTTTGGGTTATAAACTGTGATTCTCATTCTCTTTATCGTATCACCTGTTTTGTTTGTTATCTTAAGCGTTATAGTTTCATATGGTTTTGGCTGTTCTGGAATTACTTTCAAGTTGAATTCATCACTCACACTTGGTATTGCTAAAACTAAATCTATAAAAGAAAAAACCAAAAATACTATTATCAATCCAAAAACAACAGATTTTTTACTTAACATTTTTACTTTTCCTTTTCAAAATTTTATAAATATAATACTTTATATTAAAGTTAATAAAAAGCAATTTTAATATAGAAATTTAACAACTTGAACAATATCTTCACCTTTTTTTGTGTATTCTTTGAAATAACCTTCAATAGAGAAACCAAATTTTTCAAAGAATTTTATGGCATTAGTATTTTTTACTTTTATTCTTGCAGTTGATCTTCTAATACCAATTTCAATTAAAAATTTTAGTGTTTGCTCTAAAAGTTCACTTCCAATTTTCATCCCTTGAAATTCTCTCCTTACCGCTATTGGACCAATTTCTGCTCTCCCGGTATTTTGATTGAAAAGAACTCCTGAAAAGCCAAGAATTTTTCTATCTTTGTTATATTCGCAAACAAAAAATTTGAAGTCGCTTCTTTGAGAAATATCAATTATAAATTCTTCTGAAAATGAAAAGTCCTCAAAAAATTTTTCATTCTCCTTATGTATCTGAAAAATTTCGTTGGCATCAGAAATGCGAAAATCTCTTATCTTAAAATTTTCTGAGCTAAAATTTGTTAAATTTACCATAATATAATAATTAAATGGCGAAAAGTATTAAAATGAAGTATATTGTTATTGTTGCTGATGGCATGGCTGATCTTCCTCTGAAGGAGTTAAATTATAAAACCCCTCTTGAAGTTGCTTCAACTCCAAATATGGATTTTTTAGCAAGTAATGGAAGAGTTGGGTTATTGAAAACTCTCAGTGGGAATATGCCTAAAACTAGCGAAATTGCAAATTTATCAATTTTAGGTTACTCTCCCAAGAAGTATTTTCCTAATGGTAGAGGACCTTTAGAAGCTCACGCTATCGATTTAAAGCTTAAAAATGGAGAAATTGTTATAAGAACGAATTTTGTCAATGTTGAGAATGGAATTTTAGTGCATTACTCCGCTGGAAATATAAGCACAAAAGAGGGAAAAATTTTAATAGATGCTCTAAACAAAAATTTTAGCAATGAAAAATTAAAATTTTATCAAGGTGAGGGCTATAGAGGCGTCCTTATCCTAAGAAAGAAATACTCAGAAAAAGTAAAGTGCTGGCCACCACATGAAATTATTAATAAAAAAGTGGATGATTATCTACCAAAAGCTCTTACCAAGAGTGCAAAAAAAACTGAAAAAATTCTAAGGGAATTAACTTTAAAATCAGAAAAAATTTTATCAGAACACTGGATAAATAAAAAAAGAGTTAAAGAAGGTAAGCTAAAAGCAAATATGGTATGGTTTTGGGGTATTGGAAAATACAGGAGAATGCCAAGTTTTGAAGAAAAATTTAAAATTAATGGAGCATTAATTTCTTCTGTTCCTTTGCTAAAAGGAATTGCTAAAGCAATAAAACTTTCAGTTCCGACTGTTCCAAGGGCAAATGCTTCCTTAGATACGAATTATGAAGGAAAGGCAGATTTTGCATTAAAAGAATTGAAAAGAAAGGGCTTTGTTTATTTGCATTTAAAAGCGCCAGATGATCTAAGTCATAATGGAGATTTCAAAGGTAAAATAAAGGCAATTGAATTTATAGACAAAAGAGTTATTGGCAGAATACTAAATAAGATAAAATTTAAAAATTTCAAAATTGCTGTTTTAGCAGATCATACAACTTCAACTGAGCTAAGAAAACATACATTAGACCCAGTACCATTCTTAATTTATTCAAGCAAAAAAAAGGTGAAAAATAATATTGAGAAATATTGTGAAAGAACAGCAAAAAAATACGGCTTAATTAAAGCCAAAAACTTCATGAAAATTTTTCTTGAAAATGCTTAGAAAAGTTAAAGTAAAATTCGGTATTAGAAAAGGTGAATATGGTCCAAATGCAAGGGTTGAATTCCCACATCCTGCTTATATAATAGCAATTTTTCAAGTAACTGAAATTGAAGAGCAAAAGAAATATAAATTCCACTATTTTAATAATGTATTAGTCGCAAAAGATAATATTGATACATTAAAAAATTTTTTGCAAAATGCTGCAAAAAAATTGAATTTGGAATTTGAATTTGTTGAATAAAATGGAAATAAAAAAAATTTTGAATGGCATTTTAATAGCTTTTGTTTCTCTACTGCTTATCTTAAATTTACAGACAATTATTTTTTTGAATGCTATCAGGTCAACAGTATTAAATCCTGAATTTTATATTAAGGAATTAGATGAGAGTAATTTTTTTAAAACTTCTGAAGAGAAAGAAGTCCTGTACTTAATTATAAAGAATTTTTTATCTTATATAAACTCACAAACTTCTGAATTATCACTAAAAATTTATTATAACGGCAAAGAACAAGATATTTTGGAAAATTTAGATTTAGAGAAGAGGGCTGAAATTGAAAAGGCAGCATTTGAGTTAAGAAAATCTGTTGGCTTTGTCAATACACTTTTTTATGCTTCAATTTTTGGAGCAATTCTCTTTGCTTTAATCCTTGTTTATATCTCAAGGAAAATTGAAAAAATTCTTCTAAAAATCGGAATTGCCTTTTTTATCACTGGGAGTTCAGCATTAATTTTAAAACCAATGGTTTTTTCAATGTTATCTGAGAAATTTCAGATAACTGAGAATTTAAAAAATCTCCCAATTAGTTCCGATATGTTCATGAAAATTCTAAGCGATATTTTTCAACCTGTAAATGACTTTGGAATTTTATTAATAGCATTTTCTATAATCCTCTTTGTTTTGAGTTTTATTATAAAGAAAAAGTTTAGTTAGGCTCTACCTCTTGATTCACCTAAGGAAATACCAGTTGCAATTAAATGTGCAACTCTTAACGGCTCAGGAATTAAACTTCTTGTTGCTGATAACCTGACAATTTTTTTAGCATCAGAAAAATTTATTCCATAATATTGGATATAGATATTTTTTCCTTTACGAATTTCAATTTTTCTTGGGATAGATGCCTTTTCAATGCATTTTAGCCTGAAAAAATAATTCTCCTTATCGTTCATTTTTTTTAACGCTATTTTTATCTTTTTAAAATCGGGCATTTTCCTTATTATGACAATTACTGGCAATTTTGTTTTTTTGAAAATCTCTTCAATGTCAACAATGTTAAAACCAGCAAAAGTTAAACCATCAAGCATTATAACTCTCAGATCTTTGTGCTTTGTTTTTTTTACCATAGAGATAATTTTTTTTGTTGCGTTTATACCATCTACTTCAATTTCAGTTTTCAAAATACCATCAAGCCAACTACCACCACGAAAAATTGTGCCTATTAACATAGTTTTCTTTTCTCTAAAGTTAAATGGAGCATCGTCTATGCCTAAAATTCTTATTTCATTTTTAATTTTGTAAAATTTAACTTCGTTCACATTCATATTGTTTATATCTTTAAATTCATAGATTTTTATATCCAAAATGGAAAATTTGCATCCTCATGAAATAAAAATCCTTTCTGTTTTGAAAGGAAGGCTAACACCAAAAGAAATTTCAGAAAGAGCAGAAATTCCAGTGGATGCTGTAATGCGCGCTTTATCATGGTTATTCTCAAAGGATTTAGTGCAATTAGAAGAAAAGATTCAAAAGGAAATCTCAATTGCAGATGAAGGAAAAATTTACCTTAAAAAAGGCTTGCCAGAGAGACAGATTATTGAGTTTGTTAAAAATAATAAGAAAATATCTGAAGTTGAAAAGAAATTTGGCAAAGAAATTACCTCTATAGGAATTTCTTGGCTAAAGAGAAAAAATCTTGCGAAAATAGAAAATGGAATTATTAAGATCATAAGTAGTGAGAAAACATCAGATGAAAAACTTTTAGAATTACTTGAAAAGAAAAAAATCCTGAAATTTGAAGAGCTTAATGATGAGCTTAAGCAAGCTGTTGAATTTCTAAAGAAAAGACAGGATATTATAAAAATTTCTGAAAGAAGAATTCTCTATGCAATACCGACAAAAAAAGGACTTGAACTTTCAGAGAAAGAGTTTTCATTTGGAATTTCGCAATTAACCCCTGAATTACTAAAAACAGGTAGATGGAAAGGTGAAAAATTTCGCGAATATGATGTAAATATTTTTGTTTTTCCAGAATATCCTGCAAAAAAACATCCATTAACTTTGATGATAGAAAAAATCAGAGAAATTTTTATAACTCTTGGCTTTAATGAAATTTCTGGGAGCCTGGTTGAGAGTGCGTTCTGGAATTTTGACGCGTTATTTCAACCGCAGGATCATCCTGCAAGGGAGATGCAAGATACATTCTATCTAAAAACACCAAAGGAAATTAAGATAGATTTTTGGGATAAATTGAAGAATGCTGTAAGAGACGCCCATGAAAAAAGCTGGAAATATTCTTGGAATGAGGAAATTGCAAAGAAGACTTTACTCAGAACACACACAACTTCAGTTACTGCCCATTATCTGTCAACTTTGAGAAGGGAGGATCTACCAAAAAAGGTTTTCTGCATAGGTAAAACTTTCAGAAATGAAGCTTTGGATTATAAGCATTTGCCAGAATTTTATCAAGTTGATGGCATTATAGTTGACGAAAATGCAAATTTCAGAAATCTTTTAGGAATACTAAAGAGATTTTATGATGAGCTTGGATTTAAGGTTAGATTTAGGCCAGGATACTTTCCTTACACAGAACCAAGTTTAGAATGTGAGATTTACCTTGAAAATAAAAAAGAGTGGATTGAACTTGGAGGTGCTGGAATTTTCAGGCCTGAAATGGTTAATGCATTGCTTGGTTTTGACTGCCCAGTTTTAGCATGGGGGTTAGGTTTAGAAAGACTTATCATGCTTTCATTGAATATGGAGGATATTCGTGATATCTACATTTCTGATATTAAATGGCTCAGAGAAAGAACTTTGAAATTTTATTGAATTAAATTGAAAATATGTGGCATTGATGAAGCTGGGCGTGGTCCTGTTGTTGGACCAATGGTTATCGCAGCTGCAGTTTTTGATAAAAAAGGTAGAGAAGAACTGCGAAAAATTAATGTTAGAGATTCAAAAAAACTTTCAAAGAAAAAAAGAGAAGAGCTTGAAAAGAAAATTAAAGAAATTGCAATCGAGTTTAACTTAGTGAAGATCTACCCTCAGGATATTGACAAATTAAGGAAAAAATTTTCATTGAATTTAGTTGAAGCAGTGCACATAGCTGAGTTAATACTTTCATTAAAATCAAAACCTGATAGAGTAATTTTAGATTCACCTGATAGTATAGAGGAAAATTTTAGAGAGAAAGTTAAAAGTTATATAACCTCACATTACTTTGAGAATGGAAAAATTCCTGAAATTATTTCTGAGAACAAGGCAGATGCTCGTTATATTGAAGTTTCTGCTGCGTCAATACTTGCAAAAGTTGAGCGCGATAGGGAAATTGAAAATTTGAAAGAAAAATTTAGCATAGATTGTGGTTCAGGATATCCCTCAGATGAGAAAACTAAAAAATTTCTTGAGAAAATTTTCTCTGAGGAGAAGTTGCCATGCTACTTAAGAAAGTCTTGGAGGACTATAACAAGAGAAATTGAGGCAAAAAAACAGAAAAAGATTGCAGATTTTTAATAATCTTGTAATTTTTTCTGCCCATAGTTCCAAAACATTGGTTTTTCTTCTTTTAATGTAGGTCTACCATACTGGCCACCACCACCAGGAATGTAAAGAATTTTCCCATTGCGAAATTTTTCTATTATACTTGCAATTTCTTTGTTAAATTTTTCTATATCTTCAATATTGGCGTCTATTAAAACATTTATCTCTGTGCCAAATTTTTTTACAAGGCCATTATAATGTTCGTTAACTTTCTTATTTGGCAGAGCTCTTATGTTAAGGGCTAATGCTATCACTTCAGCTAAAGGAATTATGTGTAAATATTTAGGTCTATGCCATGGATGTTTTGGCTCTTTAAACTTTGCTAATTCCTCTATTCTATCAAGAACACCTTTTTTTATTGTTCCATTACATTCAGGGCATTTGAATTTTAAATTTTTTGCATCCTCTATTTTAAATCTTAAAAAACATTTTGTGCAAGCAGTCAAATGATATTTTCCTTCCTTCGGGTTAAGACCTACATTCAAAGAAAATTTTCTACCTTGTTCATGACATATGGCCTTTTTTATCTCTGAAAATTTTAATTCAGGAATTTCAATTCTATTGAATTCTCTCCCTAAGCGGTGAGGCCAAGGCGAGTGTGTATCTGAATTTGACATGAATGTAACTTCTTGTAGCTCGGGAATTCTATCAGCAAGATAAGTATCAGCAGAAAGTCCTAACTCTAAAAATTTAATTTCCCTTGAATTATCTTTGTAGCATTCTTGCAATGAGTTATATTCTTTGTAAATCGCTGTCCATGGTGTGAATGCATGCGCTGGTCCTATGAGTGCTGAAACTTCTCTAACGAGATCAACCAACTCAATAGCATCAACTTTCAAGTGTGGCCTGCCATCTTTTTCAATATCAATTGAATGTCTTTTTAATTTTTCAAATAAAGCTTCTGCTGAGCTAACTTCAGGAAAGAGAATAATATGGTGAACTCTCTTTGAATCTTCAACCTCCGTTGTTATGAGAAACTTTGTCTTTGAATTTTTTATTCCATAAATACCTTCGTGTTCTTCATGTAAATTCTCCTTTATGTGATTAAGCCATTTAGGATTTAATGAATCGCCAGTGGCAACAACATCTAAGCCTTTAATTTCCGCCTGTTTTGCTATTACAGGCAGTTCCATATCAACTGAAGAAGCTCCAGAGTACTTTGAATGAATATGAAAATCAATGTTAAATTGCATTTTATTACCTTATATATGTCGGTGTCTCTCTCATGAATTTTTCATTGATTTTTTCTGCGGTTTCTT
The DNA here is from genome assembly GCA_038891095.1 of Candidatus Altarchaeota archaeon. Classification (GTDB taxonomy): domain Archaea; phylum Altiarchaeota; class Altiarchaeia; order IMC4; family QMZM01; genus JAWAEV01. The sequence continues at coordinate 164,963 of JAWAEV010000001.1, read as the reverse complement.
CCTCAGATATCATCCTTTGCAGTTTATCTATTTGCTCTTCAGTTTCTTTTGCCTTGTTAGCGAGTTTTGTCATATCAATTTTAATATCTAAAATTTTTGTCAAAACATTAAGAACTGCTTCTGCTGCCTTCGCATCAATTATTTGACCATGAGTTTCACCCATTAAGCATATGCCTTCATAGCCTTTTTGCATACCCAAGCCAATAAGTAAACCTGCTGCACCAAAAATAGCACCACCGCCTCTGAAAACAACACCATACTTCTTTAGATCATCAACTAATTTTTTGTTTGTTGCTGCTCCAAAAACTCTTGGGGTTTTAACCATGTTTCCTGTGCCTAATCCGCCTAATGTAAAAATTTTCTCAAGGTCAAATTCTTTACAAATTTCAATTATTTTGTCAGATAATAAATATTGAGATCTTGGAGTTATGCCTTGGAAATCACCAATGAGAAGTATTAAATCCTTCTTTTTATTTTTCCAATAGTACAATTCCATATTTACAAGTTTTATTGTCCCTTCTTTCTGAACAAAAACCTGTGGCGGTAGATATGAGGAGTATATCTCTACAAATTTCTTAGCTTTTAGTTCATCAAGCATATGTTGCACAGCAAGTTTTCCAACCAATCCAATTCCAGGAAGCCCCTCAATCAAAATTGATTTCTTTAGCTTTGGTCTTTCTATAATTTTTACTTCAATCTCATCCATTTTATCTTATACTTTCATTTCTATGTTTAAATTACACTAATTACTAAAAGAGAAGATGAATGATGAACCATTAGCAAGATACTTCAAAATTCTTAAAGGAGAAGAAAAGGCAAAATTTCTTTCTTGTGAAAATTTAGATGAGAAAATAGAAAAAGCTGAAAAAATTATTGAAGATTGTGAACTTTGTGAAAGAAAATGCAAAATTAATCGCTTTAGAAAAGAAAAAGGTTATTGCAAAGTTTTAGAAGCAAAAATTGCATCCGAGTTTTTACATTTTGGTGAAGAACAAGAGTTAATTCCTTCATATACAATTTTTTTCTCTGGTTGTAATTTTTCTTGTATATTCTGCCAAAATTGGGATATCTCGCAATTTCCTGATTCTGGAGCTACGATAAAAGAGGAAATAATCGCAAGAATGATAGCTAAAAGAGCAATGGAAGGCGCAAAAAATGTAAATTGGGTTGGTGGCGAACCAACTCCTAACTTAGCTTATATCTTAAGAGTTTTGAAAATTTTAAAAAATTTAAATTCAAACATTGCACAAATATGGAATTCAAATATGTATCTTAGCTTAGAAGCAATGAGTTTACTTGATGGAATTATTGACATTTACCTAACAGATTTTAAATATGGTAATGATTCTTGTGCTAAGAAACTATCAAATGTTAAAAATTACACAGCTATAGTTAAAAGAAATCATCTTATAGCAGAAAAGCAAGGAGAAGTTATAGTAAGGCATTTAGTTTTGCCAGGACATATTGAATGTTGCACTAAGCCAATACTTGAGTGGCTTTCAAAAAATATGAAAAATTTCAGGCTTAATTTAATGGATCAATATAGACCGGAATATAAGGCTTTTTCTATAAAAGAAATTTCAAGGAAGTTATCATTTGAGGAATTTAATGAAGCTTTAGAAATTGCAAAGGAGTTAAATCTAAAAATCTATGAGTATTGAAAATTCCTTTTTTTCATTTTTGCTTAAAGCCCATAACTTATATTCAAGATTTTTCTTTTCCTGTAAAATTTGCTTTTTGAGTTCTGAAATCCTCTCATTGCATTTTGTTATATCCTGCTCATAAGATTCAATATTCTTGTTTATTAGTTCTATTTCTTTTGTTATGTCATTCCTTCTTCTTATTATCTCAGAACTTTCAATCTCATCTTTAATTGTTTTTAGATCTGAAATTTTTTCTTTGAATATGGCTCTTAAATTTTTCAGTTCATAAATGTTATCATAAGCAATAAAAATCTTTCTTTTTTCTTGTTGTTTTAGAATGAATTTTCCTGCAGAAATTTCATCTTTTAAACTTTTCAGAATTTGAAAAATTTCAAAATTTTCATCAAGAATAAAAGCATCAACAGGATTTTCGATATAGGAATCAATCTTATCAGAAGCTATTCTTTCAGCCAAAAATCTTTTAAATTTTTTTAATGGCCTTTTCAACGAAGTTAGGCTCTCAGAAATTTTACTTCTAATACCTTCAATCTCAGAGTTAATTTTCTGCATCTCTTCATTCTTCCTTAAAAATTCTAAAAATTCATTACCGCTTTCAATCTCATTTAAATTTTTCTCAAGAGTCTCCTTTTTCTTAGTCATCCTCTCAATTTCTTCTCTTAGATTTTTCCTCCTTTGCTTCATTTCTTCAATATCATCAAGAAATTTTTTGATTTTTGTGTAGTAACCCATTATCTCATTAATTTGGTTTTCATCATTTTTGCCTAAGACATTTGATAATTTTGCACTATACTCTAAAATTTCCTTTGCTTTTTTACCAATTTTTTCAATTTCGTCGGAAAATGCTATTGGCAAGTATCTCCCTTTACTAAAAAGTAGTTTCCCAAGTCTATCAACACAAATATCTACCTCTTTTTTAAATTTATCAATTTCGTTAGTATTACAGTTAATAGTGACACTTTCAAGAATCTCCTTAACAAAAATTGGTTTTGATATCGCGATAACTTTTCTTTCCCGTTCTGGTATTTCTTTAGGAATTTCCTTTTTGTTAATTTCCTCAGCAATTTTTTTTATGTCTTTTAAAGCTAAAGAAATTTTATCCACAATTGGCTTTGCAATTTTATATTTCTCCCTGCTCCTTTCTCTTTGCTTTTTTTCTAAGAATATCGGAATTTCAGATAAGGTCAAATTTTCTCTTCTTACTTTTTCTTCCTTGTCTTTCTTACCAAAAAATCCATTGAAAATTCCCATCTTTGTAATTTTTAATGCTGCAATCTAAGAATATACATATATACTTAAATAAAATAATCACAATGAACAAAACAATGAAAAAAAATTTGAATAATGCCCAAATTTTTCTTATAGCATTGCTTATTTCTATCACATTCATACAAAGTGTTTCTGCTCAAGCCTATGATGCTGTGCGAGTGCCAGCCATCTTTTCCTGCATTTTTTGTAGACTTTTCAATTTTTTTTATTATATATCAACAGCAGTTGCTGCATTAGTTATTATCATTGCAGGCATAAAATGGATTGCTTCCGGTGATGATGCATCAGCAAGAGGTTCTGCGAAGAGTAGTATAATACATGCTATTGTAGGCTTAGTAATTGTCATAATCTCTGCTTTTCTTGTTGAGTGGGTTGTTACTGGCGTTTCTGCCACTCAAATATTAGACCCAACAACTTTCTTAGATGGTTGCTCCTTGGAGTGTAGTTTTTAGATTTCTAAGCTTTGTTTTATCTAATAAAAAGAAATAAACTTATATTATTAATTTTATCAACTATTTGTTAATACAGTCCTTAAATGGCTAATTTAGAAGACATAGAGAAAAGGATTAGAAATATAGAGGAGAGAAATAGAAAGGTTGAAGCTGATAATGCGTGGGAAACAAGTTACACAAGGAAGATTTTATTAATTTTCTTTACATATATCTCAATTGGTTTTTATTTAAGTGCGATAAATGTTTCAAATCCATGGTTAAATTCAATAGTTCCTGCTTTTGCCTTTTTTCTATCAATTGACACTTCAATTTTTCAAAAATATATGCTTAGATATAAAAAATGAAACCAGTGCTCCAAATAGCATTAGATTTTGTTGAATTGAAAAGGGCTTTGAAAGTAGCAGAGGAAGCAGTTAAAGGTGGAGCTGATTGGTTAGAAGCTGGAACACCTCTAATAAAATCCGAAGGTTTAAATTCAGTGAGAGAGTTAAAGAAAAAATTTCCAAATAAAAAAATTGTTGCAGACTTAAAAGTTATGGATACTGGTAGATATGAGGTCGAAGCTGCTGCAAAGGCAGGAGCTAACATAGCTATAATTCTTGGAGTTGCAGATAACTCAACAATAAAGGAAGCTGTAGAAGCAGGAAAAAATTATGGGTGTGAAATTATGGTAGATCTGTTGAATGTTCCTAACATAGAAAAAAGAGCAATAGAAATTGAAAATTTGGGTGTTGACTATATTTGTATTCATTTAGGTATAGACCAGCAAATGCTTGGTTTAGATCCAATAGAAGAATTAAAAAAAATTTCTCGTAAGGTAAAGATTCCTTTAGCGATTGCAGGTGGCATAAATTCTGAAACAGCTGCAAAAGCAGTAAAAGCAGGAGCATCTATAATAATTGTTGGCGGAGCAATAACAAAGTCAGAAAATGCCACTATTGAAACAAAGAAAATAAAGAGAGCCATTATGCTAAGGAAAGAAATTAAAACAAAGCTCTACAAGAAATATCTCAATCCTTTAGAAGTTTTCAAAATAGTCTCAACACCGAACATTTCAGATGCTATGCACAGAACATCAAGTCTTGAAGAAATAAAACTTTGCTCTGGAAAGAAAATTGTTGGTAGGGCTATTACAGTGAGAACTTATCCTGGAGATTGGGCTAAGCCTGTAGAGGCTTTAGAAATTGCAAAAAAAGGAGATGTAATTGTTATAGATGCTGGTGGTGTTGGTCCTGCAGTTTGGGGCGAATTAGCTTCTCACTCAGCAAAGAGAAAGGGAATTGCAGGTGTTGTAGTTTGGGGAGCTATTCGTGATTTAGAAGAGATAAAGAAAATTAAATTTAATGCATTTTCTAAGTTAGTCTGTTCAAATGCTGGCGAACCCAAAGGTTTTGGTGAGATAAACATTCCAATAAAAATTTCAGGAGTTTTGATTAGGCCTCAGGACTATATTGTTGCTGATAGCGATGGAGTTATTGTAATTCCAAAGGAAAAAGCAATTGAGATCGCAAATAGAGCCTTAGATATTTATGAAAAAGAGAATAGAATTAGAGAAGAAATCCACAGAGGAGAGACACTTTCAGAAGTTCAAGAACTAAAAAAATGGGAAAAAGTTATCTAATGTGAAAATTGAAATTTCTCTATAACTATACATTTGGTTTACTGAGAAAGTTATATGATTGGGTTTTATCCTTAGCTAATAAAAAATACGCAAATTGCGCTTTATTTACTTTAGCATTCGCAGAATCATCTTTTTTTCCAGTGCCACCTGATGTCCTTCAAATAGCATTGTCAATTTCAAAACCTAAAAAATCTTTTTTCTATGCTTTAATTTCAACTGTTGGATCAGTAATTGGAGGAATTTTTGGCTATTTCATTGGTTTATTCCTATTTGAAACAATTGGAAGAGCAATTATAGAATTTTTTCACTATCAAGAATATTTTCAAATTGTTGGTAGTTACTATAGCAAATATGCTTTTTTGGCAATATTAGGAGCGGCATTTACACCAATTCCCTATAAAGTTTTTACAATCGCAGCAGGAGTTTGGGATGTTGGCTTAGAAATATTAATTATTGCGTCAATTTTAGGCCGAGGTGGAAGATTTTTCTTAGTTGCAACTTTAATTTACCTCTTTGGAAGAAGAGTAAGAGAATTAATTGATAGATACTTTAACATATCTACGATTTTAGTTTTCTTGTTAGTTGTTGGCGGCTTTCTGATTTTGAAATATCTGATTTAACTACATTGACTCTAAAATTATGTTAATTAAATTTTCATCCCCTATGGCTGTGCTGGAAGGATCAACGACAAGTGTAATATTCTCCTTTGTTTTTCTTATAAAATCCTCTTGAGAAATTTTAAATTCACCTAATCTCGGAATTCTTAAATTTTCATTTAACTTTACCAAATGTTCTGGAAGATTTTCAATTTTAAGTTCTCTTTCCAATTTCTGCAATTTTTCAGAGTTGCAGTATTTAATTGCATAAGGAAGAAAAATAGCATTGCCTAAACCATGTGGAATTTCAACAAAACTATCAAGAATTTTACTGAGGAGATGTACTATTCCTGTAGGAGCATTAGTGATTGCAATTCCTCCAAATAGTGATGCTAATGACATACCCCTTCTTGCTTCTATGTTATTTCCATTTTCATAAGCTTTCTCAAGCCATTTCAAACAAAGACGGACTCCTTCAATTGAGTAAATTTCTGAGAATAAATTTGCTTTTTTTGACATATATGATTCAAGATTATGAGAAAGAGCATCTAAGCCAGCATAAGCTGTTAATTCTTTTGATGTACTTAATGTTAGCATAGGATCAACAATTGCAATCTCAGGATAGATTTTCTCAGAGATTATAACCTTTTTTATTCCCGAGTCTTTTATTACTGAATACTTAGTGACTTCACTTCCAGAACCAGAAGTTGTTGGAACTGCAATTAACTTTAAGCATTTTTTCTTAATTTTTTCTTTTCCAAAAAAATCTCTAAAGTTTTCTTTTTTGTTTGTAAATTTTGCAGCTAAAACTTTTGCTGTATCAATTACTGAACCACCACCAATAGCAAGAATGAATCTTGGCTTTTTACCTTTTACTTTATTCCAGTAAATTTCAATTTCATCCAACTTTGGCTCAGGTTTTACTCCTGAAAGGATTTCCATCTGCGGAAAATTTTTCTTCAGAAATGAAAATTCTTTAGTCTCGAGAAAATGAGCTCCACAAATCAGCAGAAAATTTTCATCCTTAGAGATAATCTCTGAAATTTTTGAAAAAGAACCTTCACCAAAAATTATTTTTGTTGGAATTTCAAATGTCATATCTCCCTTATTTCTCCTGTAAATTTTGCAGAGATGCAAACCACCCTCTTGGCAAAAATTTTTCAATTGTTAAATCTCTATGCAACTCTAAATCTTTAAATTCAGGATTTGAAAATTTTGCTTCAAATCTAACTTTATACCTAAGCAAACTTTCTAAGCAATTATTGCAAAGAACTCCTGCATATGGTCTTGTTGGAATTTTCTTACTCTTTGCTAATTTTCTCATCTCTGCAACACTTTTACTTTCAACTCCACCAAGTTGTTTTCCACATCTACCACAATGTGCTCTTTTTGGCTTTTTCTTTTTCTCCCTTATCACCAATTTACCAGATGGTGTTTTTACTTTTACTTTTGGCATTTTAATCTAATTTTAAAATTTTTGATATTAAAATTGAGAAGAGCATTGCACATGCAAGATACCATAAAAACCAATCAAATCCTATGCCAAAAATAATAGCAACATTACCTGAATTTCCATAATTCTCTTTTAACCATCCAAAAACCAGAACAAAGGGTATAAAGGTTATAATTAATGGCTTGAATGAGTGTCTCATATTCTCTATTGTTATTTTCATGTATGCTTCTTGAGCTTGTAATGCTCTTTTTTTATCTCCAGATTTTGTTGCTTCTTTCATTTCTTTTTGACTTTTTTTTATTTGTTCTTTCATCTCCTTTATTTTGTCTTTACCTAAGACTAAAATTCTTGCAAATATGCTGAAAACTGACAATGCGATTGAAATCAATGCTATAATTTGGCCAGCTTCTGTTATTAGAAAATTCATTTTAATTGTTTGATAAAATTTTTACTAATTGCATTACTGCATCATTAACCTTTCCTTGTGAGTTTTTTATAATTTTAACTGATGCTCCTGTTAAAGCAGAATAAGCCATTGTAATTGCTCTATTCAATTGCTGATGAAGCTCAATTTCTGAAACATTTTCATCATCTCTTTTTCTTGTTAGATCAGTAGACCTTCTAATTTCAATTTCTTTAGCATCTGCTTCAATTATAATTAAAACATCTGGCTTTAATTCTCTTAGGGCATATTCAGGTAAACCAGGAATATAACCTTTTGGGGTTGAAATTGTGCAGTGAGTATCAATTATAAAATTTTTTCCTTTTGTCATATCCTCAATTTTTTTCGCTGCTTCTTTCTGCAATATTTTTTGTATTCCAAAAGGTAGCTTTCTTATTTCGTCTCTATCCTTTACAAATTTTTTTTTCTTTGCTATTTCAAAAATTACATCACCAAAGACAACTCTTTCATATTTTTTATCTTCTTTTTCAAGAATTTTTATTGCTTCATTTATAACTGTTGTCTTTCCACTTCCAGGAATACCCATAATTATTGCCAACATAAAACGCCTCGGACAGGACTTGAACCTGCGACCATCCGATTAACAGTCGGACGCTCTACCAACTGAGCTACCGAGGCATTCACTTTATGATTTGCACTAATTCTAACAATGAATAGAATAATTAGAATGGATAATTTAAATTTAATTAAAATAGGGAAAATCTAAATTAATAATCCATAAATTATAAAAATTTAAATAAAATGATCCTCACTACAGGTAGAGTTTGCATGGTTGTTTCTGGAAAAAATGCTGGAAAATATGTTGTGGTAGTTGACAGAGTTTCAGGAGAGAAAAATTTTGTGATAGTGGAAGGTAAAGGAGTAAAAAGGCGCAAGATTAATTCTGCACATCTTGAGCCATTACCAAAGATAATTAATATAAAGAAAAATTCAAAATCAGAAGAGATTATAAAAGAACTTGAAAAGGAAGGATTTAAATGAAATTTTGCAATTCTGAAAAAGAATTGTTAATCATCAGAGATAAAGAAACTGATTTCTCATATGGTAAAAAACCAGAAGATAGAGGTATTACTGAGCATATCAACAATGGGATTGTGGTAATCGACAAGCCAGAAAATTTTACATCGCATAGTGTTTCTGAGATTGTGAAAAAGATTTTACATTTGAGAAAATCAGGCCATACTGGAACTTTGGATAGCAATGTTACTGGGGTTCTTCCAATACTTTTGGAAAATTCAACAAAACTTAGCCCTATTTTTAAATTTTTAAAAAGGAAATATGTTGGAATTTTAAGATTACATAAAGATGTTTCAGATAATGCTCTAAGAGAAGTTTTTGATCATTTTACTGGTAAAATCTATCAAATGCCACCAAGAAAATCTGCAGTTAAAAGAGTTTCTCGTATCAGAGAAATTTACTCGCTAAAATTTCTTGAAAGAGAGGGCAGAGAAATTTTATTTGAAGTTGAATGCGAATCTGGCACATATATTAGAAAGTTATGCCATGACATTGGTGTTTTCTTAGGTGTTAACTCAAACATGCAAAAATTACGAAGGATTCAAGTTGGAAATTTTGATGAAAATTCTATAACTACACTTCATGAACTTAGTGATGCATATGCACTTTATCTTCAAGGCAATGATAAATTTCTGAGAGAGATAATTTTACCTTTTGAGAAAGCAGTTGAAAGTTTTGAAAAAATTTGGATTAGTGATAGCACAGTTAATGCGATATGTCATGGCTCAAGTTTATATGCTCCAGGAGTTTGCAAAATAACAAAAAAAATTGAAAAAGGAAAAATAGTTGCGATAATGTCTTTGAAAGATGAATTAGTTGCTATTGCAAGGGCAGAGATGTCAAGTGATGAAATTTTAAATGCAAACTCAGGAATTGTTGCAACTCCTAAGAGAGTTGTAATGAAACTTGGCACATATCCAAAATTTTTGAAGGAGAAATAAGGAAAGCATATATAAATTTGTACAGAGATTATTAAAGAGAGAATGGATAGGGAACTATTAAAGATACTTGTATGCCCAAAATGCAAAGGGGATTTAGAATTTAAAGAAAAAGAAAATAAGCTCATATGCTATAAATGTAAGTTAAAATATCGCATTGATGATGAAATCCCAATTATGCTAATTGATGAAGCAGAAAAATTTTAGGAAGTAAAGAGTAATGACAAATGCCGAGGTGGCGGAGTCCGGTTAACGCGCAAGCCTGCTAAGCTTGTCCTCCAACTGGGGGGCTTGGGTTCAAATCCCAACCTCGGCGAACCTTTCTCTTTTTTAGAAAAAGAAATAGAAACGTTCACGAAAGAGAAAGAAAAATTACATGAATAAGAATTTAGTTGACCGGTAGATAATTTGATCAATTTAAAAAGGTTGGTTCTAAATCCACTCTGCTAATCTCTTCTTTACTTTAAAAATAAGAGAGCTCTCTAAGAATATTATAGCTTGTTTGTTACGCTACTTATGTTATTCCTTTTATTTTAGGAAACTTAAAAGAATAATAATGACAAGAATAGTTCTCGTTTTTCTATCCAAAGAGGAAATGGAGTTCTTAAACAAAGAAAAGAAGAAATATAAAGAATTTACTGAGAGTGAGATATTAGAAAATTTTATATGTGCTAAAGCAAAAGATTCTGAAGTTACATTAGATTACCTACCAGAGACAACAATCTCAAGAGAAGGCAAAATAGTTTCATTTGAGATGCATGATAAAACATATAAAATTTTGAAAGAAATTTCAAATAGAAGTGGGTTGACTGATGATTTAGTTATAAAGGCAATTATAAGGGAACAAATTGAAAAGAAAAAAATATCTGAAATTAAAGAAATGCTATAATTTATTTTTATGGTGGAATTAATTTAAATGGGCCCGTAGATCAGTCTGGTAGATTGCTCCCTTGGCATAGCCTTTCTCTTTCTTAAGAAGAAAGAGAGATGTTGGCGAAAGAGAAAGAAAATAAAAAGCTACAAAGTGGGAGAGGCCTCGGGTTCAAATCCCGACGGGTCCATTTTAATCTTTTCTTTTTCAAAAGAGAAAAAGGTTGATGAAAAAAGAAAACTGGGACCGTGAGGTAGCCTGGGATCCTACCAGCTTGGGGTGCTGGTTACTGGAGTTCAAATCTCCACGGTCCCATTACAAAAATGGGGATATGTAAAAATTGCTCTGAGCTAATAGCAGAATTTAAGAAAGATATAAAGTGCCCAAGATGCGGTAGCAAAGAAATTAGATGGATTTAATTCCATGCAAAAACTAATATAGCTTTAAATTTCAATCTGCCATAAGATAAATCTAATAAAATATGATGGATTTATAATATGTGCCTCCTCTTAGAGATAGTGTAGAAACTAAGTAAGTTCGTTTTTTATAACTGCTTTTCCCAGAGTATCTTTGCAAATGAGCTAAAGATTCAATTCCTTTTTCTCTCTGAAATTTTCCTTTTAGGAATGTAAATTTACCAACAGATTGAAAAAATTTAAAACCATCTTCATAGAGTTGTTACATTCACATCATATCCTGTTCCTGGAGCTAAAGATTCAAAAACAAATACATAATTGCCAGATTTACAAGACCTTGTTGTTGGGCAAATTAAAGAGATATCTGAAGTTAAATTACCCTTTGTTACCTCATAGATGTCAGTATATGAGTTATAAGATGTTATACTTAACTTAACTGATCTATTTGCAATTTTCAATTCTTCAACATTTGTTGGAATTCTTATCTGCGTTTGAATTTTTGATGGGTGTCCATGAATATATATGAAGTCAGAAGCTTCTCTAATAGTTTGAACTGCTCTAAATGCTGTATCTAAGCCAACTTGAGTTGTTGAGGTTGAAATCAAAAATGTGCTAACATATAAAATTGCAGCAAAAACTCCAAGAGAAATAGCTAACATTATCATATATTCCAAAGATGCCTGTGCTTTTTTCATATAAATTTATTACTCTTCTTTTATTAAAATCTAAATTATCTTAAAATTATTAAGATAACAGAACTTTCATCTCTTTACCAACTTTTTCAAAAACTCCTAAAGCGAAGTCAAGGTCCTTTTTTTCTTGTTTTGCTGAGAGCATAACTCTTATTCTTGCTTTTCCTAATGGAACTGTTGGATATGTTATCGGAATCGCGAAAACTCCACTATCAAATAATCTCTTTGAGAATTCTCTTGTTAATTTTTCGTCATTTAGCATTACTGGCGTTATAGGAGTTTCACTTTGTCCTATATCAAAGCCCAATGATTTCATTTCTTTTTTGAAGTATTTTGCATTATCCCAAAGTTTTTTCACTAATTCATCAGAGCGTTGTAATAGATCAACAACAGCAATGCATGCAGCAACATCTGCAACTGTTGCAGCAGAAGAAAAAAGAAATGGTCTTGCCCTCTGTTTAAGATAGGAAACAATTTTTTCATTACTTGCTATATAGCCACCAATAACACCGAATGCTTTTGACATAGTGCCCATTTCAATGTCGATTTTTCCATGCAGCTTAAAGTGATCAACTATACCTCTACCATGATCACCAAGAACACCTTCTCCATGAGCATCGTCGACCATAACTATAGCTTGATATTTCTCAGCAATTTCTACAATTTCAGGCAAAGGAGCAAGGTCCCCATCCATTGAAAAAACACCATCAGTCACAATTAATTTTCTTCTTGCATTTTTTTCTTTCTTTATTTCTTCTTCTAAGGAGTTTACATCTCTATGCTTGTAGATATGTCTTGTTGCCTTTGTTAGTCTACAGCCATCAATTATTGAAGCATGATTTAATTCATCTGAAAAAATAGCATCACCTTCACTAACTATTGCAGGAATAGTTCCTAAATTTGCAAGGAGTCCTGATTGAAAAGATATACAAGCTTCAACACCTTTAAATTTTGCTAATTTTTCTTCAAGCTCTAAGTGTAGTGACATTGTTCCAGCGATACTTCTTACTGCGGCTGGGCCTATACCAAATTTATCTATTGTCTCTTTAACTTTTTTCTTAATTTCTGGATGATTTGCCATTCCAAGATAATCGTTTGAACACATATCAAAAACTTTTTTGCCATTTACAACAATCCACGCATCTTTTGCACTTTCTATAGTTCTTATAATATTAAAAAGACCTTTCTCCTTTAGATCAGAAATTTCCTGATCAATGAAATAAAATTTTTCCATTTTTCCCATTATTATTATGAACTTTTCCCATTATTATTATGAACAATACTTTTTATAGCCAAAAAACTTATTATCTAAATTCATGGATTTTTACCTTTCATTAAAAATGTTGAAAAAAATTTTTCTATATTGTAGTTTAATTGCTTTAATCTTCTCTTTGGGTTGCGTAAAAAAAGAAAGTGAAGAAGTTAAAGATAAGCTAGTTATAGCAGGTTCAACAACTGTTCAACCAATCATAATAAAAGCAGCTGAAATTTTTTCTAAGAAATATCCGGAAATAAAAATTGGTGTCCAAGGTGGTGGCTCTGGTACAGGTATAAGAATGATTAGTGAAGGCTCTATTGATATTGGAGCATCTTCAAGAGAATTAAGTGAAGAAGAAAAGAGAAAACATCCTGAGCTGATAGTGCATAAAATTGCATTAGATTGCATAGTAATTATTGTGCATCCATCAAACCCAATAGAAAATTTAACCTTAGAACAAGTAAGAAAAATTTTTCTTGGGGAAATAACAAATTTTAAGGAAGTTGGTGGTCCAGATAAGAAAATTGTTGTTGTGCAAAGAGAAGATGGTGGCGGTACAAGAGTAAGCTTCAATGAACTTGTTATGAATCATACAGAGGTTTTTGTAGGCGCTCTTCAAAAACCATCAAGTGGTGCTGTTAGATTTACTGTGTCTGGTAATGAGAACGCTATTGGATATGTTGGCATTGGATATTTAGATGGAACAATTAAGCCAATAGCAATAAATGGTGTTATGCCAACTGAAGAAAATATCCAAAATGGAAAATACCCCCTTGCAAGAAATTTATATTTGATAACAAGGGGCCAGCCAACGGGTAAAGTTAAAAATTTCATAGATTTTATACTTTCTGATGAAGGTCAAGAGATAGTAAAGAAAGAGGGCTTTGTGAGAATTAAAAAATGAAAATTAACATTAATGCAGAAAAAATTGTTTCGGCTTTATTATCAGTCTTTAGTATTACCGCGATATCTATCCTACTTTTGATTATTGTGTTTATATTAGATAGCGCATTACCAACCTTCTCAAGAGTGAATTTAGCCGATTTTTTATTTGGAGATAAATGGATACCAGGAAAAAATCTATTTGGAGCCTTCCCCTTTATTTTATCAACAGTATTTGTAACAATTTCTGCGATGGCAATTGCCATACCTTTTGGGGTTTCATGTGCGATATTCCTTTCTGAGATTGCACCAAGTTGGAGTAAAAAAATAGTAAGGCCTGCTATTGAATTACTTGCTGGAATCCCTTCAGTTATCTATGGATTATTTGCACTTGTTATAATAGTGAATTTTGTTAAAGTATCTCTTAATCTTGCTACGGGGGAAACAATATTCTCAGCTGCGATAATTCTTGCGATAATGGTTCTCCCAACAATAATATCAATTTCTCAAGATGCAATTGAATCTGTTCCTAAAATTTATAGGGAAGGTGCCTATGCTATGGGTGCAACGAGATGGGAGGTGATAAGTAAAGTTGTTTTACCAGCTGCAAAACCAGGGATTATAGCTGCAATAATTTTAAGCATTGGAAGGGCAATTGGTGAAACTATGGCCGTTGTCTTAGTTATTGGAAATGTTGAAAAAATTCCAATGAGCTTTCTTGATCCTGGGGAGACTCTCACATCTGCTATACTTCTTGAAATGGGGGAGTCCACAGTTAAAAGCCTACATTATAGTGCATTATTCTCTCTTGGTCTTATACCTCTTATAATAGTGTTAATTCTTAGCTTCATTTCAAATAGATTAATCTTAAAGACAAAGGAGAGGTTTGCGTAGTATGGAGAGAAAAACAATTGATAAAATCTCAAATTTATGGTTTTGGTTTTCAGCATTTATGATATTACTAATTTTATTTTCTATCCTTGGATATATCTTCATTATGGGCATAGATACTCTTAATATCTCTTTTATAATAAACATACCTGAAGATAATTGGCGTTCTGGTGGCATAATGCCTGCGATTCTTGGTTCATTAATTGTTGTTGGAATTGCAATTATCTTTGCAGCACCTATAGGTATAGGAACAGCACTATATCTGACAGAGTTCACAAGAGAAGGGAAGATGAGTAAGTTAATTAGAATGTCTGCAGATTCATTAAATGCTGTGCCATCAATTGTTTTTGGACTATTTGGATTGGCTTTATTTGTATTCTACTTAAAAGATTATACTGGTGGCCCATCTTTGTTATCAGCAGGTTTAACATTAGGTTTTATGATATTGCCAACAATAATCAGAACTTCAGAGGTTTCGATAAGGACAATTCCATTCGCTGAGAAGATGGAAAGTTATGGTTTAGGTGCATCAAAATTGGAGACAATATGGAATATAGTCCTACCTGGAGCAATGCCTGGAATAGTCACTGGAATAATTCTTAGCATTGGTAGAGCAATTGGTGAAACAGCACCAATAATATTTATGATTGCTTTGAATCCAACTATACCTACCTCAGTATTTGATAGTGGAAATACATTAACAACCCAACTTTATTATCTCACAATGGAAGGTATTTCACTTAAAGTTGCATTTGGCATATCCCTAACTCTCATAATTATAATTTTAATACTTAACACAATCACGAGATTTATAAAAAGAAAATTTTCTACTAGTTTTTCAAGATAAAATGAAAGGCAAGAGAAATAAAATAGAGGTGAGAAATCTTAATTTATGGTATACAGACTTTCAAGCACTTAAGAATAACAACATTGATATAAGAGAGAACTGTGTAACTGCATTAATTGGACCATCTGGCTGTGGAAAATCAACATTTGTTAGATGTCTAAACAGAATGAATGATTTTATAGAAGGAGTTAAAATAACTGGAGAAGTTAAGATAGATGGAAAAAATATATATGACAAAGATATTGATACTATAAAACTAAGAAAAAGAGTTGGCATGTTATTCCAAAGACCAAATCCTTTTCCTATGAGTATATATGATAATGTTGCCTATGGGCCAAGAATTCATGGTGTGAAAGATAGAAAAAAATTAGATGAAATAGTTGAAGAAAGTTTAAAAGCAGCTGCACTTTGGGATGAAGTTAAAGATAGGCTCCATGCAAATGCATTTGAATTATCTGGTGGCCAACAACAAAGACTTTGTATAGCAAGAACAATTGCAGTAAAACCAGAGATTATATTATTTGATGAACCATGCTCTGCTTTAGACCCAATCTCGACAGCAAAAATAGAAGACCTAATTTATAAATTAAAGAAGAATTATACAATAGTAATTGTAACACATAACATGCAACAAGCAGCTCGTGTATCAGATTTCACAGGATTCTTCCTTTTAGGGGAGATAATAGAATTCAACGAAACAAAAGAATTATTTTCAAACCCAAAAGAAAAAGCGACTGAGGATTATATAACAGGTAGATTTGGATAAGATAAAATGATAAGCAAAAAATATCTCAAGAGCTTGGATCTTTTAAGGCAGGATATAATGGAAATGTCAAAAATTTCCCAAAGAAGCTTGCATGAAGCTATTTTAGCTCTCAAGAAGAGAGATACAGAAGCCAAAGAAGTTTTTCATTTGGAGAAAATTGCTGACAATATATATTTAAAAATAGAGGAACGCTCTATACAAATGGTTGCTCTTTATCAACCAGTTGCTTCTGATCTGAGATTTTTAACATCTTCTATGACAGTTGGTGCTTGTTTAGAAAGAATTGCTGATTACTCTATTGATATAGCAAAAATTATCCAATATGTTGAAAATGAAAAGGAGAATATTGAGACTGTTTTTGAGATGTCTAAAATTGCTGAGAAAATGATAATTGATTCAACATTTGCATTTATAAATAAAAATGAAAAGAAGGTAGAGTCTGTATTGGAAAATGAAGAAGCTATAGACAAGTTATATGGGAGCATGTTCTCAGAACTTTATAAATTCATATCTAATGCAATTTTGAATGGTGAAAAAAATAAAAGAGAAAGTGCTTATATAGTTGCAATAAATTTTCTGTTAATAGCAAGGTACTTAGAAAGGATAGGTGACCATTCAGTTAATATTGCAAATAAAACAATGTATGCGATAAAAGGTGAAAAGGAATATCTTTAGCTAAAAAATATTAAATTCATCTGAATTTTCTATCTTTAAAAAATCTTTCACTTTATAGATTCTCATTGGTTTTTCAAGAATTTTTGTTGGAGAATTTATGGATGAAATTCCATATTTTTTCTCTCTTGAAATTTCTATAAGATAGGGTGGCGAATATGAAATTGCTATAACCTCATTTTTAACAAATTTTTTTGAGTTTTCATTTAGCAAAAGAGCATTTATTTTCATTGCAGTATACAAGTTGCCTTTAAGTGCTTCATCCCATGCCTTTTCTAATTCACTTTCAAAAATTTTTAATTGTTTTCTTACCCTTAATTTGTGCAATTTCAGAAAGAGTTCTTCAATGTCGCCTCTACGCAAAATTTCTCTTTTGCTATTATCTGTAACAGAAAATCCTCCATAAAAGCTAGTAGCCAACTTTTCAAATTTCAATTTTTCATTCTCTTTAATACATAATTCCAAAAGTTTTTTCTTGTCAAAAAATTTTTTCTCAATTATTAAAAATTGCTCACTCAGAAATTTATCAATTTTCAATTCATTTATACTGCCATATTTTTTTGCTATTTCTCCAGCAATTGAAAATGTTAACGCTAAGGAAGTAGCTTCTTCTCTGCCTAAGCCATCTGGAATTTCATTCTTAATCTTTATCTTTAATCCATATTCTTTGTGTTTTAAAAGTAAAAGTGTTTTCTCTGCGATTTTTTTCAGTTCTTTTTTAGTTATTAAAATTTTTCCATCATTTGTTAATTCAGTTGTGACTTTTACAGGAATATTAATTGTGAATGCAGCACCTTTTTTTTCTGTAGAGACAATATTTGCTGTTGCATATGAAATTGCCTGAGTTGGCATTTTAAAATTATTTTTGCTCTTGCTCTTTTGCTACTATATAATGTAAAAGAACAGCATCCCCATACTGTACAATTCCTTTCAGAGAGAAATTGATCTCCTTACTAACTTTTTCAATGAAACTTTTGCCATTACCTATCAGCAAAGGATTTACAAGAATGAAAATTTCATCAATTAAGTTTTCATTCAGCATTCTATTAGCTAAATGCTCTTTATCCTCTACAATACATTTTCTTATACCTCTTCTATAAAGCTTAGCAAGCAATTCATGAAGATTTACAGCATATTTACCAATGACCATAACTTCAAAGTTTTTCCTCAAATTTTTAACTTTCTCCGCATTTGCTTCTTCAGCAACAATTAGCAATGGATTAAAATTTAAAATTTTTGAATTTTTTGGCAATTCTGCTTTTGGGTCTATGATAACTATCTTTGGACCTTTTTCCGGGACTTTTCTATTTTCAGCAAATTTTTCAGCATTTCTAAAATCAAATATTAAGGCATCAACTTCACTTCGCATCTTTTCAATCCTGCTCTGATTTAACTTATTTGAAAGTAAAATTTCTTTATCTTTTTTACCTATTTTTCCATCAGCACTCATTTCTATGTTCCAAATAACAATTGGCCGCATTTTACCTCTTTTTTCTTATTGCAATTATAATAATATGTGAACAGAATATTAAAGTAAGTAAATTTGTATTAAATTATAAATGGATGCAATGACAGAGGAAGCAAAGGATCATTCTCTGAAATTAGCTGATAACCCAAAGAATGTTAGAATGCGGTTTGCCCCAAATCCAAATGGGCCACCTACATTGGGTTCTGCTCGTGGCATAATAATAAATTCCTATCTTGCAAAAAAATATAATGGAAAATTTATTCTTAGATTTGATGATACTGATCCAAAAACAAAGGCCCCTATGATTGAGGCTTATGATTGGTATTTAGAAGATTGTAAATTTTTAAATGCAGAGCCTGATGAAATTTACTATGCATCAGAAAGAATTCACCTATACTATCCTTATGCTGAAAAACTTATACAGATGGGAAAGGCATATGCTTGTTTTTGTAATCCTGATGAATTTAAAAAGTTGAAAGATGCAAAAATGCCATGTAAACATCGCAACACTGATGCAAAAGAAAATTTGGAAATTTGGAAAGATATGTTGAGAGGGAAATACAATGAGGGCGAAGTTGTTTTAAGGATTAAGACAGATATACAACACAAAAATCCAGCGTTGAGAGACTGGGTTGGTTTTAGGATTCTCTATGCCAAACATCCAAGGGTTAAAGATAGATATCATTTATGGCCACTTTTGGATTTTGAATCGGCAATTGAAGATCATTTGCTGAAAGTTACGCATATTATTAGAGGTAAAGATTTAGAGAACTCTGAGAAAAAACAGAAATTTATCTATGATTACTTTGGTTGGAATTATCCTAAGGTAATTCACTGGGGCAGAGTAAAAGTTGAAGAATTTGGGAAATTATCAACAAGTGCTATAAAGAAAGGAATTGCTGAAGGACTATATACTGGTTGGGATGATCCAAGACTTCCAACAATTCGTGCTCTAAGGAGAAGAGGTATTACTGCTGAAGCTATAATAAAAGTAATTCTTAACTTAGGTATAACAGAAAATTTTGTCTCAATTTCAATGGAGAATTTATTTTCTGAGAATAGGAAGATAATTGATCCAAAAGCCAGGAGATATTTTTTCATAGCTAAACCAATTGAAATAGAAATTAAAAATTTAGAGCCGACAACTGTTAGATTACCATTACATCCAAATTTTCCAAAGGGCGAACAAAGAGAAATTTTTGTAGATCCAAAAAGGAAAATATTCATTGAAGAAAAGGATGCAAAAGAACTTAAAGTTAATGAGGAAGTGAGATTAATGAATCTTTGTAATGTAAAAATTGAGGAGATTTCAGAAAAAATTTCAGCAATATGCTTAAAAGAAAAAAATTTAAAAGTTAAAAAAATTCACTGGATTCAGTTGGGAATTCCAACAGAAATTTTAACTCCTGATGGCATAATCAAAGGTATATGTGAAGAAAATTGCAAAAATGTTCGCTTAGGTGAGATAATACAATTTGAACGCTTTGGGTTTGTAGTTCTTGAAGAAAAAAATTCTGTACTGAAATTTTGCTTTGGGCATAGATAACCAACAATATTATTTATATATGAGAACTTCTATTAACTAAAATATATTTGGGATTCTATAAAACCAATGACCTATTAAAAGATGAAGGAGGTAAAAAATGACATATGTAAAATTTGAAATTCCAAAGGAGTTATCTGCTAAGATAGTTGAGGCATTGGAAACATCAAGAGAAACAGGAAAAATAAAGAAAGGCACAAATGAAGTTACAAAAGCTGTTGAGCGAGGTATAGCAAAACTTGTAGTTATTGGCACTGATGTTCAGCCTCCAGAAATAGTGATGCACTTACCAATGTTGTGTGAAGAGAAAAAGATACCTTATGTTTATCTAACAAAAGCTGAAATTGGCAATGCCGTTGGCATAAATATTCCAACTGCTTCTGCATGCATTGTTGAAGAAGGCAAAGCCAAAGATGTTATAGCAGAGATAGTGAAAAAAGTAAATGAGATAAAAAGTTAATAAATAAAGAAGATGGTCGCTTCGCAAGTGGTAAAAATTATAGGTAGAACTGGAATTTATGGTGAAGTTATTCAAGTAATGTGTAAAATTTTAGAAGGTGAAAGTAAGGGTAGAGTTCTCAGAAGAAATGTTAGAACTCCTGTAAGAGAAGGTGATATTATTGACTTAAGAGAAGCAGAAAGAGAAGCCAGACCTTTATCATAAATTCGTTTTTGTTTTAAAATTTAGAATGAACTGCAATTTTTGTGGTAATGAAATTCCTCACGGAAAGGAAAAAATTTTTGTTAGTGCAAAGGGTAAAGTATTTCATTTTTGCTCAAGAAAATGTGAGAAAAATTTACTAAAACTAAAAAGAAAGCCAAGAGAAGTTAAATGGACAAAGGCATATAGAGAAGAAAAAGAAATAAGAATAAAAGTTAAGCCAAAGGAAGAAATTAAAGTAAAAAAGAAAAAAGAAGCTAAGGAAGAAAAGTCAAAAGTTGGAGAAGAAGTAAAAGAGAAAGATGATAGCAAGAAAAAAATAAAAAAGAAAAAATGAAGGCATTTGTCATGATAAAACCTGATGGAGTACGGCGAGGCTTAGTTGGAAAGATTATAGAGAGATTTGAAAATTATGGATTTAAAATTCTTGCTATAAAAGCTATGAAAATTGATAAAAAAACTGCAGAAAAGCATTATGAGATGCACAAAGGAAAGGAATTTTATAATAACTTAATTTCATATATAACTTCTGGTCCAATAGTTGCAATGGTTTTAGGAATTGATCTTCCTGATAGTGAAGCTATAACTCTTGTTAGAAAAATTGTTGGAAAGACAAATCCTTTAGAGGCTGAGATGGGTAGCATAAGAGGTGACTTTGCAGTTAGTATTTCTGAAAATTTGATACATGCTGCTGACTCAATTGAAAATGCAAAGAGGGAGATAGAAATTTTTTTCAAAAAAGATGAAATTTTAGATCTATAAAATGGCAACTCCAAAAGACATACCTGCAAAAAAGCTAATTGATGAAGTAGCAAAAGATCTAAAAGATAGGATAAAATTCAAAAGACCTGATTGGGCAATTTTTGTCAAGACGGGAGCTGACAAAGAGAGAGCGCCAAATGATAATGACTGGTGGTGGACAAGAGCAGCCTCAATATTAAGAAAAATTTATATTAGCAAAAATCCAGTTGGTGTTCAAAGGCTTAGAGTTGCATATGGTGGTAGGAAACACAGAGGAGTTAAACCAGAAAAGTTCTATAAAGCTAGTGGTAAAATTATAAGAACAATTTTGCAAGAATTTGACGCTTTAGGCTTCACAGAAAAAAAAGATAAAAAGGGCAGAGTTATAACAAAAAAAGGTGCCGAATATCTTAATAAAATTTCAGATAGGCTTTTGGCGTCATAGTTCTTCTAACTTAATTTGCTGAAAATGTCTGAATTAGAGGAGATAAGAAAAAGAAAGATGCAAGAATTATTACAAAGACAAATTCAACAAGCAGCACAGGAGAGAATACAACAACAATTGCAAGAAGAGCAAATTAATGCTCAAATAAGAACCATAATAAATAAAATTTTAACTCCTGAAGCAAGACAAAGGTTAGGAAACATAAGGGTTGCAATGCCTGAATTTGCAAGAGGTGTTGAAATTTTTCTTATACAACTCTATCAAGCCGGTAGGCTTCCAAGTCAAGTTGATGATTCAATGCTAAAAGAAATCTTGCTAAAATTAAAAGAAAGTAAAAAAGAAATTAGAATAAGAAAATAAACCTATGATGAATTTTAGAAAGAATATTGCTATTCTTTCTTCCCTTTCTCTGTTTTCTCCTCAAGAAAATCATCAAATTTTCCGCCGCCAATATTAAGCTCTCCTTTCTCTTCTTCCTTTTCTTCAAATTCATAACCTAATTCATGCGCTTCTTCTTTCTTTGTTTTTGCTTTTTTTGCATATATTGCAGAAGCAACTAAAATTGCAAATCCTAAAAATCCAACTGCAATTATCCAATGGGAAACTCCCATAAATTTCTCAGATTTTAGTTTCTCTAACTCTTTATTGCAGTTATCAAGCTGTGCAGCAAGAGTGTTTTTATCATTTGTTAATTCACTTATCAATGTATCTTTTTTTGCTGATTCCTCCAAAGTCTCATTTAACCTTAACTTCAAATCACCAATAATAACATAGAGTTCATCCAATGAGGCATTAACTGTTTGTTCTCTTTTTATACTTAACCACTCAACTATATTAGTTCCAAATCTCAGGTTATCATGCCTATATCTGCTAGGATCAAGATTACTATCTAAGAGCATTGAAGCATCTGAGAGCAAAAATACAAGTCCATTGCCAACTATTGAATATGCTGCTACTGGTGGTTTACTGCCCTTTGGAAAAAGTCCTGTAGATGATTTTGGAGCATATGTGTCTTGATAGCCAATTAATATCGCTTTTGCATTTCCAGAAAGAGCAATTCCATTACCTCCGAAAAAACCAAGTTGTGAAACTCCTTGTGTTATTGACTTAGTTACAGGGTCAGTAATAATATTGCTTAATGTCAAAGAAAATTTACTTTTGTCTGCTATAACTTGACCTGTTGAGTAATCTCTTATAGGATGTACTTCATCTTCTAAAGGAGCATCGTCAATTGTCATTCCAAAAGGTATTGAGAGTTGATTTGCAGCTGGAGTGCCTCCGCATATAAAAAGCCCTCTGCCATCTTGCATAACAAATTCGAAAACTGCTGCTTGCTCTTGTGGAGTTAATGGACTTGATAATCCTGCAATGACAAGAACATCAGGATCATAGCGTTGTAATACTGCCTTTGAAAGTTCTATCTCAACTTTTGAAACAGTATAACCTCTTTTCTCAAGCGCTTTTTTGAATTCTTTATAACCAGAATCTATCTTATATTGGCCTGAAATTTTACCAGTTTCATAGAAAAGAACAACCTTTGCTGAGCAATTTGCAATAAAAAGAGCTAAGCAAAGAATTAATGCCAAAAAGAAGTATAGCCTGCTTTTCATTTTTACTAATTATCCCTTTATATACTCTTTATTATATTCCCTTTTTGAGTTTATATATAATTAAAATGCACAAAATAACTTTCCTTGGAACTGCAGGTGGTAGATTTGTAATTTTAACTCAAAGGAGATATTCTGGTGGTATATGGCTCGAGTTTGATAATGTAACAATTTCCCTTGATCCAGGTCCAGGAGCATTGATAAGGGCATTACAATTTGGTAAATCTCCACAAAAGCTTAATGCTATTTTTGTCTCACATAATCACTTGGATCATTATAACGACGCAGAAGTTTTAATTGAGGCAATGACTTATGGAATGAAAAAAAATCGTGGAATTTTTGCTACTAATGAAGAAACATTGCCTTATATTTCAGAATACCATAAGAAAGCGGTTGAGGTTTTATCTTTAAAGCCAAATTCAGAGTTCAACATAAAAAATTTAAAAATTGTAGCATTGCCAACTTACAGGCATAGTAATGCAATTGGCTTTAAATTTTTCACTGAAAAAGGAATTGTAACTTACTCAGCAGATACTGCATATTCAGAAGAACTTGCTCAATACTATCAAAATTCTAAAATTTTGATTTTAAATGTAATCTTTCCCTATTCAAAAGAAATTGAAACTCATCTAAATACAAAAAATGCTATTAAACTAATTAAAGAAGCAAACCCAGAAGTTGCAATAATTACTCATTTTGGGATGCAGTTCTTGAATTCATCACCTGAAAAAGAAGCAAAATTAATTGAGGAGAATTCTGGGATAAGAACAATTGCAGCAAGAGATGGATTGAGTATAGATTTAGAAAAATTTAAATCAAAAGAAAGCGAACAACTTAAGTTAATATAAAATGAGAGCTAGTACAATTCAATTTCTAACTTATGCTGCATCAATGGCGTCCTATACTTTCATACCACTACTTGCTAATGAACTAAATGCCTCAAAATTTGAAGTTGGAATAATTGTCGCAGTATATGGACTTGCATTTCTTCTTTCATCATATGTTTTTGGAAGATTTGCCGATATCCACGAAAGAGAATTAATTTTAAGGTCAGGATTAATTATTTCAGCAATAACTTTTTTTATGCAAATTTTTATAGTTGATAAAATAACTCTCCTGATAATTAGAATTTTAAATGGCATTAGCATTGGAATTTATCCTTCAGCTTTAATTTCACATGTTCATGATAGGAAGAAAAAAATAGGTAGATTTAGCTCATATGGTTCCTTGGGTTGGGCATTTGGAACTTTTATTGCTGGAATTGTTACATCTTATCATGGCATTTTTATTCTTTCATCCTTTTTGTTTTTCATAGCATTTTTCCTTTCATTCAAACTTAAAATGACTCATGAGAAAATTTCAGTACCTTTTTTCCCAGTTAAGTTAATAAGAAAAAATTTTTCTGTCTATTTAGCATTCTTTTTTAGATATTTAGGAGCAATGTCTATATGGGCTGTCTTTCCTTTATATTTGTTTAGCTTAGGAGCTGACAAATTTTGGATTGCAATGCTTTATGTTGTTAACTATTTAACTCAATTTATTTTCATGAGAATTTCAGATAAATTTAAGAGTGAGAAAATTATTTATATTGGTTTAGCACTATCAACATTTGTTTTTTTTCTTTACTCATTAACAAAGAGTTATACTGAGGTTATACCAATACAAATTCTTCTTGGAATTTCTTGGGCTTTTCTTTATGTTGGCTCTCTTATATATCTCATGGATAGAAATGTTGAAAAGGCAACATCTATAGGAATATTTAATTCAATAACTGCTCTTTCTAGTGTTGTTGGTCCTTTTTTTGGCGGCTTTATATCTGAAGTCTTTAGTTTTAGGGAATTGATGTATTTTGCAAGTATTCTTTCAGCATTTGGGTTTTTTATCTTTTTTAGAAGGTATATGAAAATCGTTAAAATTAATTCGGTTTTTTCCTAAAAAAACAGAAAACTGTTTATATATCTAACTCTTATTATATAAGTGTAAAACATAACAAAAAATGAAAAAATGAAAACTAAAATTTCTAAATTTTGGATTTTTTTGATTTTTGGAATTTTGGGTTTTTCATTTGCACTTAGTGGCTATATCGAAAGTAAAAACTATTTGCATACATATGATTACTATTCTATTATTTATGATGAAGAAGGTGATGCGATAGTTGCTGCAAAATTGGTAATTCTAAACACAAAGAACGAGAATTTAAAGGAGATAACTCTGGAAATTCCAGCTTTTATCTCAATTTACAACTTAGTCCAAGAAGTTTATGAAGGTAAAAGATATCCCTACTATGAATATAATTACTACTATGGGTCTACATTTTATCCAATAAAATATGAGAAAGAGCAAACTTCTTCTTCAACAATTTTAAAATTAAAATTACCAGAGATTGTTGGAATTCAAAATCAAACTAGCATTATTCTTTTATATAAAATTCCAAAAGCAACAAAAGTTGATTTTCTTGGCAATCATGAATTTGATTTTGAAACAATTATTGATAAAAATGCTGCATTAATTCAGAATGTCAGAGTTGCAATAAATGTTCAAGAAGGTTTAATTTTGAAAGGAGGCAAAGCAAATGTAGAGTATAAACCTGATTATTTCACAACTTTTGAAACTATGAAAATTCCTGAATCTGGAATTCAAAGTAGTGCACTTTCTGATTTTTCTTCGAGAATTACTTATGCTAGTGGTTTAGTGAGAAATGCACATAATTTAGACCCATTTGAAAGTTTCCATGTAAGAGGAAAATTTTCTAATGCCGCATGGAAACTTTATTTTTGGGAAATTTTATTGGTCTTTGTAGTGATAACCCTTCTTTTATTATCAATAAAATTTTTCCTATGGAAAAAAATTAAAAATGCATTTGCTCCAAAAAAAGTTTTCACAAAGGGAGAAGAACAAGCACATGACTATGGAAAAATTTTTATTAGAGCAACAATTTTTGGTTTTATTTCTGCAGCGTTGGTGAGCATAACTTTCTTTGCTTTGATGTTTTTAAGTGGCTGGTTTTTTGGTTTGTTTTATTATAGCTCCTACATAATGATAACTCCCTTATTTATGCTATTCGGAATTTTAATAATGACAATTGTATTATTCGGTCCAAGTATTTATGTTGGAGCGAAATATGGAGTTTTAGAAGGATTGCTAACTTTCATAATGAGTGCAGTTTGGTTATTCATATTTTTAGTTGCTTTTTTAATTTTTGGAGTTTTATTTTTCCAGCAACCACGATACTATGCTTCTCCTATAGAAAAAATTTTAACTGATTGAAGTTTAAGATGAAACTTGAAAGAGAAATTTGGATTTTTTCTTTTGGATTTTTTCTGTTTCTTGTTCTTGCTTTAAGTTGTATTGAAAAGAAAATTGAATTTAATGAAAATGAAAGTTTGAAAATAGCTGAAAATTTTCTAATTAATTCTGAGACATATAAATTTGATGGTTTTGATTTAAGGCATTTAGAGACAATAACTATGGAATGTCCACATTGTTGGACCTTTACTTTTGAATTTTTCTCAAGGCATGAAAGCTATGGCAATAGAACAGGGCAAACTCTTGCGCAAGTTATAACTAAGCATAGAGCTAAGATCATAGTTCAAGAAGGAAAAATTACTTCAGCAATTTTAGATGATATATGGGATGAATTAAATAAAAAATTTATTAGTGAAATTCAAAATCCTGCATCAGTTTATTGTGAAAAACAAGGCGGTATCTTAAAAATAAGAAAGGATCAAGATGGAAATGAATACGGTGTTTGTGTTTTCTCTGATGGGACTGAATGTGAAGAATGGGCTTTTTTTAGAGGAGAATGTAAACAAGAAGAAAAAGAAAAATTTTGCTCTTATGATATTGATTGTGCTAAAGAAGAAAGTATGTGTTCTGATGGAGTTGACCCTTATCATAAATGCATATCTGGAAAATGTGTTAATTTAACTTTTATTAGAGATCCTTGTTTAGAGCATATCTGCCCAAAAGGAAATTGGATTAGGAAGACAGATGATACTTGTTTCCGTTACGAAAAATGTGCTGAAAAAGGTTGTGATGATAATTCTGATATAACAGAGGATGAGTGTGTTGCTATTGGAACAAGAAGTGAAGGTTGTTTGTATACAATTAACCGATGTAAGTTGAAACCTGAGAGTGGATCATGTGAGGCATATTTTAAAGGATATTATTTTGATTCAAATGAAGGAATTTGCAAGGAATTTATTTATTGTGATGGTGTAGCACTGTTTGATACTTTGGAGGAATGCCAAAAAAATTGTGAGAAACTTTTCTGTGAGAAAGATTCAGATTGCATTCCAGAGCAATGTTGCCATCCAACCTCTTGTGTTAATAAAAAATTTGCTCCAAATTGTGAAGGAATTTTTTGCACTATGGTTTGTGAAGGACCAATTGATTGTGGCGCAGGTAAATGTTCTTGCGTTGATGAGAGGTGTATTGTTGAGAGATCAAAAAAATGATTGAAGAAAAAATCACATTAGATAGGAAAACTTTTAAAGCTCTTGCATCAGAGACAAGAATATTAATTTTAAGAAAAATTGAGGAGCATCAGCAAACTTTAACAGATTTAGCAAATGAGCTTGAAATGTCGCCATCAACAGTAAAAGAGCATCTTGATAAATTACTGGAGGCTAATTTAATCCAAATTGTTGATAAAGGTATGAAATGGAAATACTATAAGCTAACAAGAAAAGGCAAAAAAATTTTAAATCCATATGAAACAAAAGTTTGGATAGTGCTCTCAACTGCATTTTTTGCTATGATAGTGGCATTACATAAACTATTTTTAAATTTCAGGGAATTTATCTCCCATACTGGAGAAATTCAAAAGGGAGAAATTGAAACTTTAAGGTATTTCAACAAAGAAGCATTAATGTCATCTACAGAAACTATAAAAGGAGAAGCCCTTAAATTTCCTTACTTAGAATTAGCATGGCTTGCTATCTTAATTTTAATAATATGCATTTGTGTAGGATATTTAATAAAGAAAAAGAATATTACTAAGGTATTAAAGCGATGAAATAATAGGTATTACAAAAGGTAAACTCAAAAATTTTATTTTTAAAAATGTAACGAGTTAGAGAAAAAATTAGTAAGGAGGTTTACAACTAAAATGAAAAGCACAAAAAAAATTTTTATCTGGCTTTTTATTATCTTGATTTTTTCAGTTGCAGTGATGGCAGCTTTTGGAGATATCTTTAATTTTGTTAAGCGTCAACCTGAGGTTAAAGACACATCTCTAGCAAAAGAAAAAAATTATAGTATTAATGCACCAGTAATTTCAGTTACGGCCTATAGCAACAATATAGCATTTATTAAAAGACATGGGACTTTTAATTCTGATGAAAATGCAGAGGTTATTGTTTTAGAAATTTTAAATTTTACTCAACCAATTAAGGACTCTTTACTTATTTATGATGATAAAGCTTCCTTGAAGGAATTTTACTTTAAAGATGTTGAAAAGATAGAGGAGATTAAAGAAAATGTTACTCCTGAGTTTGAAGAAATTTTAAATGAGAGTTTAGGCAAAGAAATTAAAGTTAAAATTGACAATAGTTCATTCATTGGAAAGTTAGTATGGCTGAGCAAAGAGAAAGATAAAATTGGAATTGAATATCTTGATGGTGTGCTATTTTTGAATCTTTACGATGTCAAAGAATTTTTAATTCCAAATGCAAATGTTGAAAAAAGAGAAAAATCTGAAAATAATAGCATAATTATACCTGCGCTTATAATAAAGGAAATTCCAACTTACAAAGGTATGCACAATCTCTTCTTATCATACCTCAGAGAAGGCATAAATTGGGATGTAAATTACAAATTTTATATTAACTCAGAAAAGGATGAAGACTTTGGGACTTTACAGAGTTGGGCATTTGTTAAGAATAATGGAAATGAAAATTGGAATAACATTGAATTAAAATTGGTTGTTGGTTATCCAAATATAATAATTTACTATAGCTATAGGCCAGTTTATGCTCCAGCACCAACATATAGAGCTCAATACCTAAAAGAAGCAGCTGTATATGAAGAAGTAGGAGCTCCATTTGTTGAAGAGGAATTAGTTCCTGAATCCTTAGGAGAGTTTTGTATTTACTCTTTTGAAGAACCAGTAACAATAAATGCCTCAGAAAGTAAAAATTTACCAATTTTTTCAAGAGATATAAAATTCAAAAGAAAATACTTATGGAATGCAAATTTAGCTAATGAAGTTTATAAAATTTATGAGATAAATAATACCTTAGATGTGCCACTTGCTGAGGGAGTATTTTCAGTCTACTTAAAGGGAGAATTTGAAGGACAGGATAAAATAAAATACACTGCAAAAAAAGCAAGTGTTGAAGTGAAAGTTGCTAAAGCCCCAGATATTATTGTCAAGAAGGAAATTTTGGAAAGAAAAGAAGAAAAATTACCTGAGGAATATTCTACAACTTATGGTAGAACATATGCAACTAAAACATATTATAAAGTTAAATTGTCTCTTGAAAACCATAAAGATTCTGATGTAACAATGTTAATAAAAGATGAAATGCAATCAGGTTCTGAAGTTAATTTGCTTTCATCAACAATAAAGCCAACAGAGATAAAACTCTACTCATTAAAGTGGGATAATCTAAAACTTAATGCATGGGAGAAGAAAGAAATTATCTATGAATATGAAGTTAAGAAATATTATGGTTAAAAAATGAAGAAGTTTAATAGCTTATTCAACAGTCACACTCTTTGCTAAATTTCTTGGTTTGTCCGGATCCAAACCTTTTAGAGTAGAGATATAATAAGCAAATAAATGCAGTGGTACTATGTAGAGAATTGGTGAAAGCAAAGGATTTACTTTTGGAATTTCTATGTCACTACCATTTTTTTCTGAAATTACAATGACTGACGCCTTTCTTGCTTTTGCCTCTTGTATGTTGCTTTCCATTTTCTCATTTAGTTCATTGATTGGAGAAATTGCTATAACAGGAACTCCTTCATCGAGTAATGCTATTGGCCCATGCTTCATTTCTCCAGCAGGATAAGCTTCAGCATGCACATAACTTATCTCTTTAATTTTTAATGCACCTTCTAATGCTGTTCCGTAGCCCAATCTTCTGCCGATGTAGAAAAATATTCTCTTCTTGTAAAATTTCTCAGCAAGTTTTTTAATTTTTTCTTTTTCATTTAGAATTTCCTCGATTTTTTTTGGTAATTCTTCAAATTCATTTAAATTTTTTTCTAAGGTTTCACTATCAATTTTTTTATTTTCTCTTGCAATTTCAAGTGATAAGAGAGTTATAGATGTTAACTGTCCTATATATGCCTTAGTTGATGCAACTGCTATTTCAGGACCTGAATGAATGAAAATATTCTCATCAGAAATTCTTGTTAAAGTTGAGCCAAGAACATTAACTATTGAAACAATAAAAGCTCCTCTCTTTTTTGCTTCTCTTACTGACGCTATCGTATCAGTTGTTTCACCTGATTGAGAAATTGCAATAACTGCGCAATCTTCATCAATTGTATTTACAGTTGAGTACCTAAATTCTGAGCCAACAACTGCATCAGAAAAAATTCCAAATCTCTCAAGAAGGTATTTTCCTGCTAAGGCAGCATGCCATGCTGTTCCACAGCCAATAAAGTAAATTCTCTTTTTATTTGAAATTTTTTTAGCAATCTCCCATATTTTTTCTTTCTCTCTTAATGCATTTTTTACAGCAGTTGGCCCTTCATGAATCTCCTTTAGCATGAAATGTTCATAGCCTGATTTTTCTGCATCTTCAATTTTCCATTTCACTTCATGTATTTGCTTTTTAATTTCGCTTCTATTCCATATGCTCATTATCTTTATGCTATCTTTTGTCACCACACCATACTCAAAATCATCTAAAATTATTATCCTCTTTGTCTTTGGCAAGATTGCAGGTATGTCAGATGCTATAAAATTTTCACCATTGGCTAAACCAACTATGAGCGGACTTTCATTCCTTGCTATTAAAATTTTGTCATTTTCAAATGTTGATATTGCAGCAATAGCAAAACTTCCTTTAATCTCTTTCATTGCTTTTACAAATGCTGTCTCAAAATTTTTTTCTTCCTTGTAAAATTCTTCAATTAAATGCGCAATAATTTCAGTGTCAGTTTCTGATGAAAAATTATGTCCTTTTTGCTTTAGCACCTCTCTCAAATTTTTGTAATTTTCTATAATGCCATTATGCACCAAAGCAAAATTTTTCTTACAATCAAAATGTGGATGTGCATTCTCTTTACTGGGAACACCATGAGTTGCCCATCTTGTGTGTGCTACCCCAACTGAAAAATAAATTTTCTCCAGATTAACTTTCTTTTCAAGCTCGTTTATCTTGCCTTTATCTTTCGCAAATAAAATTTTTCCATCAGCAGAAATGTATGCAATTCCTGCTGAGTCATAGCCTCTATATTCTAACCTTTTTAGCATATCAAAAAGAATTTTTCCATTTGTTTTCTTACCGATATAACCTCCAATTCCACACATTTTTAAGGCTGGGAATAAATTAATACTAGCTACTGGAGTAAAAATAACAAAAGTGTAATCCAAACTAATTCAAGCCAACTTCATCTCATAAAAGAGAGATGCTAACTTTTCAAATTTATTATAGCCTCAGCGATATCCCCATTAGTTTTTTCTAAAGCTTCTTTTGCTTTTTCTTTAGAAACTTTTGCTTGCTCCATCACAATTTTTATGTCCTCTTCGCTGATACTAACCTTTTCAGAATTTTTTGTCTGCTCTTTGACATTTCCAGAAATCTGAAAAATTTCTTGTCCTTGCATCACTGTTTTCACAACCTGAGGATTTTCAATGATAATATCCTTCTCACTTGAATGAATTACGACACTTTCAGCATTAATTTCTTCAGTTTTAATTCCAAGTTTTTTCATCATTTGCTGCATTTGCCTTGGATTTATGCCACGAGGAAACATTCTCCTTATATCCTTATATTATTAGATTTAAGTATTAAAGATGAATTAAATATATGCGAGTTTTTATAGCAATACCTGTACCAAATGAATTAAAAGACATACTTCTAAATTTGCAAAGTGAATTCTCTCAGATAGGAAAATTTAAATTAGTTGAAAAGGAAAATCTTCATCTCACTTTGAAATTTTTAGGAGAAATTTCTGATGAAGAAAAAAACAAAGTTATAGAGGCTCTTGAAAGTATAAAGTTTAAAAGATTTAACTTATCTTTAGCTTCAATAGGTGTTTTTCCCTCAGAAAGTTATGTTAGAGTTATATGGGTCGGCATAAGCAAGGGAGATGAAAAGATTAGAGAACTTCAAAATTTAGTTGAGCAAGTGTTATCTAAACTTGAATTTAAAAAAGAAAAGAACTTTCATTCACATATAACATTGGCAAGAGTTAAATGGATTGACAAGATAAAAATGAGAGAAATTTTGAATAAATATAAAGGCAAGGAATTTGGTAGTTTTTATGTTGAATCAATAGATATAATGAAAAGTGAGTTAAAACAAAGAGGCCCAATTTATTCTCTTATTAAGAGGATACCCCTCAGATAGACTAATTTGTTGTTTTATTGAGAAAGCCAAAATATATATTAAAGTAAAAACAAAATTATTTATGAAATGCTGAAAAAAATTAAAACTGGAATTGATGGTTTGGATGAGATGCTTCATGGTGGTTTGATAGAAGGTAGGCCCTATGTTGTTTGCGGCGAGCCAGGAGCAGGAAAAACAATTCTTTGCATGCAATTTCTAATGAAAGGTGTTGAAGAGCATGAGCGTGGGTTATATGTTGCTTTAGAAGAAACTGCTGAACAAATTAAAGAGGATATGAGCGTTTTTGGTTGGGATACATCAAAAATAAAAATTTTAGAAACCACACGAGAGTTAGGAAGTGATAAATGGCTTATAAAGGTTGACAATGTGATATCAAAACCAGAATTCACTCTTATGAATTTAATGAAAGTTATAAAAGAAAAGATTGACACTTATAATCCAAGGAGAATTGTTATAGATTCAATAACAAGCATAAAAATGCTTTCTGAATCTGAGGGTGAATTAAGAAGAGAACTTCTCTCTTTGATGGAATTTCTATATAAATTCGGCGTCACAACATTGCTAACATCAGAATCTGTTAATGGTGAAATTCATATGGAAGAATTTTTAGCTTCTGGAGTAATAAAGCTACATCTATTAGAAAGCAAGGGAGAGATGATAAATGCAATTTCAATAGAAAAAATTCGTGGCTCAGATTTTGATAGACATCTAAGACCGATGAAAATCACTGAGAAAGGAATTGTTGTATTTCCTTCAGAGAGTGTTTTTGAGGAATTTGGCTGATCATTCAGTAACTTCAGTGCCTCTATGCACAATTCTCATTCCACTTGGCACAATTAAAATTTTCTCTGGTGAAATTCTGCCTATGTCACCATTCATCTCTATTGAAGTGTCTTTCAACTCTTGAACAATTTCCCTAAGCAAAACTTTATTGTGCAGAAGCTCTTTAACATTCAATATAACAATGTTATTCTTTTCTAACTCTTTTATAACTGCTCCTACACCTTTGCCCTCAGCATCTAAATCAATTGGCTTCACATATGTTATGTCTTCTCTTTCAATTATTTTTCCATCTCTTATGCTCAGATCATTCAAATATTCCTCTATATCTATATCCTCCTCCTCTTCGGGTTTTCCTCTAGATAAAAGTCTTTTCAGTACCATTTTGTTTCAATCAATTTATAATACTAATAATTATTGTTTTTATAAATAAAAGAGAAAATGACCTTTCTTATAAAAAAATGATGCTCTCCATATACACTAACATTAAATTTTTATAGAAATTAAAAATAAAAAGTAAAAATTATAAAAAGTCTCCCGTAAATTTATTACTCTCCTGCTCACTTACTTATCGCCTCTACTGGACAAGATGAGATAGCTTCATCAACACATTTCGCTTTCGGATTTTTTACTTTTGCTTTTCCTTCATCATCTAATTCAAAACCTTCTGGGCAAATTGCAGCACAAGTGCCGCAGCCTATACATTTTTCCCTATCAACTTTTACAGCCATTTTTTCACCTCATTTTTTAACAAACAAACCACAATGACACTTCCCCATTTCTTTTATCTCCTGCATATGATATACACATGGACATATTATCTTCTTATCTTCTTCCTTGTTTTGGGTTATTGGTCTGCAAGGGCAGTAGAGTTCGCCATATTTATCTTCATTTCTCAAAAGACCCTTTATGATAACTTCAACTACTTTTTTATTTTTATTTAACATCAGATTATTTCTCTTTGCATACTCCTCAGATTTTTTAGTTAATGCCTTGATTCTATCTTCAGAAATTTCTTGCATTTTAATGTTCAAGTAATTTTATTGCAAATATCAATAAAAATCCTAACAAAAAAAATACGAATGAAATTAAGGATTTCTTTAGATCGACCTCCTTATGAAGTTCAGGAATTAGATCAGAGGCGGAAATATAAATGAAGCCACCTGCTGCAAATGGCAAGAGAGCATTTATAAATTGAATTTCACCAGAAAGTAAAAATCCAATAATGCCCCCAACAATGCATGTCATCTGTGAAATTAAATTAAAAATCAAAGCTTTTATCTTTGAGAAGCCACCATGAATAAGCGCTCCGAAATCTCCAAGTTCTTGGGGAATTTCATGCGTTATTATTAGGAAAGTTGTTGTTATTCCAAAATTTATATCTATGAGAAAACTTGCAGCAATTACTAAACCATCGATAAAATTATGGATGCCATCACCAATTAAGATGAGATAAGTGAAAGGATGTGTCTTGCATTTTCCACTTTCATGGCAATGATGCCAAAAAAGAATTTTTTCCATTATGAAAAATGAGATAAATCCAAAAGTTAGATACAAAAAGGCAAGTTCTGCTCTGAGAGTTTCCATCGCTTCAGTCATCAAATGAAAAAAAGCACCACTTAGCAAACCTCCTGCTGATAGAGCGACAAGAGCAATTAAAATTTTTTTCAGTGTTTTATCACTTATCCAAATTGAAAAAATTCCAATTAGAGCAATTAAACTGTTGAATAAAGTTGCGATAAGTATAAAATAAAATGTGCTCATAATGTAATAATATTAACTTAAGTTAAAATTTTGATATACCCTCATGTAGTGCCTAACTTTTCAATTTCATTAAAGCATCAACAAAATCCTTTTCAGAAATTCCTAATAGTTGAATTCTGTTTTTTCGAATAACCTCCCTTATTGATTTTTCAATTTCTTCTCTTTTTAAAATTTTTCCTTTAACTGAACTCTCTATTAATTCAATACTCTCTTCAGGGTGCATGAAAAAATCTCCTGTGATTTTTAAATTCTTTAGTTTTTCTTTTTCAATTTCTGCCTCAACTCTAATCAATTTTCCATTCGGAATTTTATAGTCAATTTCTTTAATCATCTTTTAAATGTCCATTCTTCTGAGAGATATTTTCTCTGTAATCTCTCTGAAAGTTTTTTTTCTTCTGAAGTTAAATTTTCTTCAGAGAATGAGACAGAAAAATTTTCTGAAAAGCCATTTATAAGCAAATTTCTGATTTCATCTATAGAAACTTCTCTGCCTAGTTCTTTTTTTACTGAAGTAACTCTCTCTTTAACAGAAGAGATCATCTTGTCACGAATTTTTTCATCAGGAACTCTGAGGAGAGAGAACATTTTCTCTACATCTAGATCTAAAAGTAAAGTGCCATGTTGCAAGATTATCCCTTCTTTTCTTGTTTGTGCACTGCCAGAAATTTTTTTTCCATTAACTAAAATGTCATTAATTTTTCTGAATTCTGAATTTAGACCAAGATTATTCAGAGCAATAATTAAAGCATTGCAAATTTTTTCATATGATTCTTGAATGTCATATGGTGCATCCTTTTCTGAAATTACAATAGAATATGTAATCTCTTTATCATGAAAAACAGCCCCGCCACCAGTAATTCTCCTAACCAAATCAACATTATACGATTTCAAATTTTCTAAATTAACTTCTTTTTCAGCACTTTGAAAATATCCAATTGAAACAGCTTGTGGTTTCCATGTATAGAATCTTAGGGTATTTGGAACTTTTTCTTTTGCTCTTGTAGTTAAGATTGCTTCATCTATTGCCATCTGCATTGAAGCATTTGTTTCAATCAAAGGCAATAAACGCCAAATTTTATCTCGCATTTTTATACCTAAACCTTACACATAAATTAAAAAGTTTATTTATAGAACAATTAATAGTGGTTTTATGAGATTAAAAAACTATCATTGCAGGTCGTGTTTAAAAAATAGAAAAGAGTGTGGAATGTTTCGTGTAATATAATTACACGAAAAAATAACAAATCCCTGTTAAAAGATTTCACGCAAGGATATAAACCACTTTTTGATAAAAAAGAGGAAACTTCTCGGAAGTAGTTTACAAATCTATTTGAAAAGAAAACTGGAAAGAAATGCAAAAATGAATTGTTAGCTGATTATCTGACAATACTAATTCTAAAATAGAGTAATACACATTCTTTGAGACTGCTCAGTATTGTGATTATAAGTTAGTTTTTAATAAATAGGTAGACCATTGTGTTGTACATTACTTGAAAAAGAAATTTTCTTTTAAACTTCTTCAATATTGGATAGAGAAGTTATTCTTATAGTGTTTTGGATTCAACAAAGCTAACTTACTGGCTAAGAGAATAGCTGAGATGCATACTCTAATCTTGGACTGGTGTTGTATATAACAGACATCATCTTCACATTTTCCCAATTAAAAGCTTCTAAGAAATTACGAAAAGGAAAAAAGGATCTCATTAGCTAAAATTCTTGATGAAGTTGTTGAGCTTATCTACTCTAATTAAACTTCTTGGCTATGAAGCTAGGTTATAAAGTCAGATTGAGAGACAACCTTGGAGAGATTTAGGATGAGAGAAGTTATAATATGAGAGAGAAATAAGTAAAGGTTTCTTTGGAGCATTTGAACTGTTTAAATCGAGACTTTAACTCAGACTAAAAGTTTCTGATAGAGTGATTCTACTAAGGAAAAGATATGCAATATTGTGTTTTTTCTCTAACAGAGCATAAAAGCATTAAGCTTTATTGGCCGAATTTGATTATTCAACAAAGCATCAAAAAACAAAAAGTTTTTATATTCTGTCTGCCTAATTTATAATAACTTTTGCATATAAAAAATTTAAAATTAAAGAATGCAAACAGAAAGCAAAGGTAAACTTTTGTTTATAGAAAAACTAATATTTATATTCTTAATTATAATTGTATTTTCGTTTATCATTACTCAAGTTTCTGCAAAAGTTACTGAGTGCTTTGAAGGAGAAACTAATGGCTGTTGTGACTGTATAAACAATGTATGGAAACCTTATGATAGCAATTGTAAAGGTCCTGATGCTGGGAAGAAATGTGTAAAAGAAGGTTCTAATTGTGTATGTAAGTTAGACTCAGACTGCACAAAAAGTGGAGGAACATGTAAATATGGGAAAGTTGCTTGCGAAACCCATTGCAATAGCTTACAAAAAGAACTTGATAAATGGATCACTACCTCTAAGGAATGTGAAGGAATGGGTTTTGCTGGTTGTTGTTACTGTAAAGATAAAGAGCCAGCTAAAGATTGCCAAATTGCCGGAGGGACCTGTGTTGTAGGTGATGCAAGTAAATGTCAGTCCTATTGTAAAAGTAAAAATAAAAATTTCAAAAATTGTTATTATGGCAAAGCAGAATGCTCAGGTGAATGTTGTTGTATATGTGAGGATAAACCTGCTCAGGAGTGTACTCCTGGAGAAAAAAAATGCGATGGAGATAATCTGAAAGAATGTGGTGCTGATGGTAAATGGACAACTAAAACTTGTCCTTATGGCTGTGATGCTACTAAGAAAGAGTGTAAAAGTGGGGAACCCTCAACTATTTGTTCTCTTCGTGGAAGTTGTAACGAATGTTTATCAGATTCAAAATGTGCATGGTGTACTTCTGGGATTTCAAAATGTAAAGAACTATTAAAGTGCAATGATGACTGTCCTGGAGAATGTATTTACTCTCTATCAAAATGTGGAGGGCAACCTGAACAATATCACTTAGAATGTATAGAAAACAAATGTAAACAAGTATCAGGTGCGGGAACAAATACATGTAATAAAGAAGGAGAGAGTTGTGGTACAACATGTAAAGAAAATGGGCGTAGATGTAATTCAGACTCGGAATGCTGTAGTGGCTACTGTGGAAAATCAGATACTGGACCAGAGAATGTATGTAAAGAGAAACCAAGTAGCCCTTGTAATACTTTAACTCATCCTACATGCGAGTTATGCGTAAGTGAACAAAAGGCCGATTGTTATTGGAATCCTTCAACTAGTACCTGTTGGCTTAAGGGAGAGGGGGATTGTAAGGATATAACAAAATGTTATAAAAATTGTGCTGATGCATATCCTTGTGCAACACAAACACATCCAACATGCGCGTTATGCCTAGGTGAAACAAAAGCTAAATGTTTATGGAGGCCCTCAGATAAAACCTGTTGGAAAAAAGAAAATTGTATTTCGGGATGTGTAGACTATTGTTGTTCAGATTCAGATTGCCCGCAACCTAAACCAACATGTCCTTTCGCAGTTGGTGGTATATGCTACTATGGCGGCCAAGCAAAATGTGTTGAAGGTGCTCCTACTATCGCATCTAACTGGTTTTCTGAATTAATTAGGTGGTTCTATAGTTTATTTAGTCCGGGAATAAAAGTCTGTGGTTGGGAATGTGATAAAAAAGATACAAATAAGCAGTGTGATCTCTCAGTTTGCACAAATTCAGGTTGGGATAACTCTAAATGTGGCGGTCCAGGTCCAACAACCCCTCCTTCTCCAACAGGATGCTCCAAAGGTGCTTCATGTCAAACTCCTGGAGCAAAATGTTGTGATCCAACAACAAATTGGATGTATGAATGTAAATGTAATTTTCTCATAGGTCGTCCTTCTTATGAGCCCTCCTATGGATATAGATACCTTTATACTTCTGAGAGAATTTCAACAGGAAGAGGTTTTGTATCAATATTCGAGTATGAATTTGAAAAAAAGGCAAGAGAAGAATTAAATAAAAATAGAAATTTAACAGATGAGCAAAAGGAGAAGATTCTCAGCGCATATAGACTAAAAATAATAGAGATGGGTGAACCTTACTCTTTACTTGAGGTAGGAACAATAGCTGAGCCGAATCCTCTATGCAAACTCGCATGTGATGAAGCAAAGAAATTAGCATATAAGGCCTGTGATGAGGGGAAAAAATTATGTAATGAGGCATGTGATAAAATTGTTTGTGATCCAAATGATTGGTTTTGTAATCTTGTAACAAAACCAGCATGTTATCTTGGGTGTGAAGGCACTAAGGTTGCTTGTTATGCTGCAGCAGATGCGGCTCATAAAAAATGTCTTGAACTATGTGAGGGTGCCCCTTGCGATACTGGTAAAGGACATGAGACTTGTGAAAAATGTGTAGCTGAAACAAAAGCAAAATGTTTATGGAGAAAGTCAGACAATACATGTTGGGAAGCAAGTAAATGCACTAGCAATGATTGCACGGATTCATGTACTACAACACCTACTGTTCCTCCGGGAGGATGTTCTCAAGGAGCAACTTGCCAGAATGAAGGCGAATATTGCTGTGCTGGAAATGCAATGTATCAATGTCAGTGTACTTCACAAGATTTTTTATTGCAAGCTGTCGGACCTGTTGGAAGAATCTCACAGGACATTTTTGCTTTATCTGATGCAAAATCATGTCTTGCAGAGTGTAAGTATAGAGGATATTCTGAGAGTTTGTGTCATACTTCAGAAAAATGCCCTGAGGGCTATGTGGAAGCTAGGATACCTGGAGGAGGTTTATGTGAAACTGGCAAATATTGTTGCTGTAAGAAAGTTGATGTTTCAGCATGTGAGAAGTCTGGTACTACTTGTAAGGACCCAAGTGGTACATATAAAGATGAATGTAAGGATACAAAAACAGTATATAGCTGGTATTGTTACCTTGGAAAATGTGAGAAAGGAACCTTAACTTGTGGTGAAAATCAAAAATGCGAGAATGGTGTCTGTATAACAGTTGGTGCTACTCACTTAGAATGCAAGAATAATGTCTGCACAAAAGTTTCTGGTGCTGGCTCAGATCAATGTTCTCCTGAAGGCTCAAGTTGTGGTGGCCAAGGAACTTGTTCGATTTCTGCAGATCCAACAAATTTAAAATTCCCTGATAGTGGTGGTTGGGTCGGTTCGAAAATAACTGTCTACTATAGTGGCTATGGCGCAACAAAAGCTACAGTAGATTGCGGAAATGGTCAAAATGTTTATCCAAATTGTGGTAGTGGAAAATGTGAAACCACATGCAAATATTATTCAAAAGGAACATTCAAGGTAACAGCAACTCTGCAAGGTGGTGTTGGAACACCTCCGAATTGTGGATCAGTGACAATTACAGTGAATGGTGTTCCTCCAACACAATGCCCTCTCAAATTAGATTCTATAAAAGTTGATACATCTGCAAAGGTATCAGTAACTTTTGAAGCAATTGGGCAAGGAATAGAACAAATAAATGTCCATATTTATTCATCTGGTGGTGCAGAAATTTTCACAAGCGGTTGGCAAAATGGAAATAAATATACTTGGAACTTAAAAGACAATAAAGGAAATCCTGTAGATCCTGGAGTTTATCTATACAAAGTAGAAGTTAAAGGTTGTAATGAAGCTAAGGAAAGTAAAATTGAGAAATTTGTTGTTGAGGTAAAGGTGTGTAAATATCAAAAATGTGATGGTAAAAATGAAGTTGGATGTAAGTGTGGTAATGTATTTACTGGAGGTAGTGCATTATGGTGTTGTAATAATGAACCAATAACCTCCTTTGTCGCACCAAGTAAGGAAAACTGTTTAGCTAACTGTCAAGAAACTCATCTTGAATGCAAGAATAACATCTGCACGAAAGTTTCTGGTGCTGGTCAAGATCAATGCTCTCCTGAAGGCTCAAGTTGTGGTGGTCCACCACCAAAGAAATGTGTCTGGGAGAAATTTAAAGATTGTGATCAAGGATGCTGTGGAAATTTATGTTGTGGACTTTCATGTTCCTGGTCTGAGAAAATGTATTGCTCTCAAGGCTGTTGTGGCGATACTTGCTGTGGAGTCACTCCCCCAACAACTCCCCCAGGAGTTACAACCACTCCGACAACTCCCCCAGGAGTTACAACCACAACTCTACCATTTAACTGCCCACAATGGAGTTGTGAAGACATACTGAAAGATTCTCAGCTACTACAAGCTGTTTTAAAATACGATACAAATAAAGATGGGAAAATAGATGCTAACGAAGGGAATAATGCGATTAAAGATTATATGATTTATTTCAAGATAACTCTAAATCAAGCATGTGCAGTTGTGCTCTTCTGGAAGCTTGGTTGCAGTTTAACAGGTTGTACTGAAGGTGGAATTTGTTATACTCCAGGAGCAACTTGTTGCGATCCATTAACAGGAAACAAATACAAATGTGAAGGTACAGGACCAACACCAACAAAATGTCAAAGTGATGCTGATTGTAATCCTTGCCAGAAATGCGAAAATGGACAATGCGTAACTAAATGCAAGCCGAATGAAGTTTGCATAAACGGCCAATGTGTCTCCGCTAAGGCATGCCAGAATGATAATGATTGTGATATTAAGAATTGTGAGATATGTCAAAATGGGCAATGTATTTCAAAATGCACTTCAACACAGATATGTAAAAATGGTCAGTGCATTCAAAGCCCAGGTGGAGCTTCTTGCTCAATTTCAGTTTCACCACAAAATCCACAAATAAATGAGAAGATAAAAGTCATAGTAAACTATCAAAATATGGACCCACAGGACAAGTACTTCTATGTACATAGTGGCTATAATCAAGCAACTAGTGTTGGGCCATGTAAAGGTGAGAGTGGAACATGTTTCTTAGACAATCAATTTTCATATCCAAATCCCGGAACTTATAAAATTACCGGGAATTTGCAACTGGCGAGCCCACCGGTTTTATGCTCACCAACGAATGTTATTGTTGGTGGAGGCGGTGGACAACCAGGAGGAACTACGACAACGACAACCAGTTCGACAACTTCAATAACTGCTCCAATAGATGAAGCACCTTTCTTATCGATTTCTGCCTCAAAAACAGTTGTGAAAAAAGATGAGCAATTTACAATTTATCT
The DNA here is from genome assembly GCA_038891095.1 of Candidatus Altarchaeota archaeon. Taxonomy (GTDB): domain Archaea; phylum Altiarchaeota; class Altiarchaeia; order IMC4; family QMZM01; genus JAWAEV01. The sequence goes on along the minus strand of JAWAEV010000001.1, from coordinate 122,560 downwards.
AACTGCTACAACTAATGACCCAAAAGGGATAAACAATGTTTGTATTAGAGATGAGGCAAATGAGTGCAGAGGTGAAACTCTAAAAATGTGCGTTGGAGCAAAAACTTGCTCAACTCAACTTACCCGCAAATTTATAAATCCGGGCACATATGTTTTCAGAGGTGAAGCTATTGGAATGAATGGTAAACCAGCAAGTAATCAATATGTCTCAATTTCAATAACTGTTGGAGAATGTCATGCATTAAATGGCAGATGTGAGCTCAAATACACAGGTTGCAAGAGTGATGAAAATAATATGGGACAACTAGATTGTCAAACTAATAACATATGTTGCGTTAAAAAATAAAAAAATGCCAAGAACGAAAACAACAAATAAAAACAAAAAGTCAAGAAGCTTAGTAGTATTAGTTTTAATTTTTGTAATGTTAGTAATAGCCCTCCCTGTTGCTACAAATTCACAAACTTCCTGTCCAGATCCGTGCACGAAATCCCAATCTGATAGCAAAGAACGCAGATGTGATCCAACAGGCAAAATTGTTCAGGAGTGTTATCCTATCACTGGTAAAAATTGCTATAATTGGATGGCTGTGGAGGATTGTGGTCTAAAAGGAAAAGTTTGCTCAGATGCAAAGTGCATTGATGTTCCTGAACCACAAACATGTAAAGAAGCAGGCGGACGATGTACATGGAAGTGTGATTATACAGAGGACAATATTGGTAAAAAAGAAGATTGTTTTAGTGATTGGTATTGTTGTGTAAAAAATCCTAATAAAAAAACGTGCTCGGAAATTGGCGGACACTGTATCTGGGAATGCAAGAGTGATGAAACTGATTTAGGTCAAATGGATTGTTTCAGTACTTGGAAGTGTTGTGTTAAGGGCGGAGTTCCAAGTACGACAACAACCACAGATGGAGTACCACCTACAGCGTGTGATTATGGTAGCACATGTCAGAGTTGTAATTTTAACAATGGTTGTGTATGGTGTGACACTGGGGGAGTAACAGGAATGTGTCTTTCTTCCTGCTCAAAATGTTCTGGTAAGTGTATATCCAAATTAAGCGATTGCTCTGGTGGAGGAGTAACAACTACTACAACCTACACGCCAACACAAATAAACAGTTGCAAGGATGCTGAGAAAGCAGCTGGTCAAACAGCTTGCGAATATGATGCAAATGATGATTATGTGATAGATGATAATGAAGTTTTAAAGGCAATTGATGATTGGATCAAAAGCAAGGAAACGCATCCAACTACTCAACAAATGGAAGGTATTAAATATATATGGGAGAAATTTTGTATTCTTTACGAGCTTTGTTCTGGTCAGGTTTATAGATGGAAATTTGATAAAAAATGTCAACAAGGCTGTTGTGGAGATACTTGCTGCGAGGATTTAGTGACAACAACTACCCCCACACCAATAACTACACAACCAACAGCCACTCAGCCTCCTACCTCCCCCCCATTTACTCCTACTACTTCTTCTCCAGGTACAACAACCACAACAACAATTCCATATGATTGTTTGCAGAAAAAAGATTGCAAAATTTGCACTCAATCTGGCTGTAGTTGGTGTAATTGGTTAGTGAATTTCTGCTTAGGTGATTGTACTATCTGCAATTTCTTTGGAGGAACATGCATTACAAATGAACAGGATTGTCCTGGAGCTCCAACAACAACTACTCCAACATCAGTAACTACACAACCAACTCCCCCAGAAAAAACAACAACCACTACAACAACCTCATCAACAACAACCACAACAATACAAGATTGTGGTTATATAAAAATCTTCAAGTTTAATGATGCCAATGAAGATGGCAAATGGGATGCTGGAGAAGTTGGCATACCAACTTTCAAATTCAAAGTCTCTGGTCAGGGCTTAGACATTGATGTTACAACAGAAACAGGAGGCATTGTTGTAACAAACTGTATACCTGTTGGCACATATAAAATAATTGAACAAGCTACTACTGGATGGAAAGCAACAACTCCAACACAACTTGATATTACTGTAAATAAGAACACTGTTAGTGAAGCTAACTTTGGAAACAAGCAAATACCCACACCAAAAATATGTACTTCAGATAATGATTGCGAAAAAGATAGCTTTTGTGAATTTTCAGTTGGAGCTTGCAAAGGGCAAGGAGAATGCACTCTAAAACCAGAAGTTTGCAGTGCTGAAGTCAAGCCAGTTTGTGGCTGTGATGGTAAAACTTATCCAAATGACTGCGTAAGAAAACAAAAGGGAGTTTCTAAGTTACATGATGGTGTGTGCAGTGCAGTAACAACCACTACAACCTCATCAACAACAACCACAACAACAATAACTGGCTTCACTGTTGGATCATTCACATGTAAGAAAAATGATGGTTCATATACCTGCAGCTTAGAGTATAGCAATTATGTTGGCCAAGATGTTAAAATACTCTTCTTGTTCAAAGTTGCTGAAACTGGTGAGATTGTGAGCAATAGCATAACTATAGCAAAGAACAATCAGCAAGGAACTGCTGAAGCGCAGTTTTTCTGTGGGAGCGGCACTTATAAAGTTTCATGGAAAGCCTACTTATCTTCAGATATAAATTTAGAGAATCCAATATTATGGTGTAAATCAAATGAGCAAAAGGTGATAACATGTTAAAAAAAATTTTTAGAATTAGCATAGAATTCATGGTATTACTAGCTCTATTATATCTATCACAGCTAACTCTTGCGTTTAATATAGAATGTTATGAATGTACTACTGAAAATTGTAGATGTAAAACAAATTGTCAAAATGGTTTTGTTAACATTTACCTTACTAAATGCCAAGGAATGCCAATATACGAGCTTTCTGTTACTGGAGGCTTAATAAATTGGCAACCTAAAGCTCAGGGAACTTATTATTGGAAAATTTTATGTGATAATGGAGAAAAATCAGGATGTGAGGAGCTATTACTCCATCCAACTAATAAGGAAACTAAAATTGAATCTCAAAAAGATGAATTTGTTATAACTCTCGCAATTTTATCAATTATCATAATTTTTGTATTGTTAGTGTATAACTCAACGAAAAGTTTATTTAATAAAAAAAGAGAGAAATATAGAATTAGAAAATGAAAAAATTAATTTTTTTTATAGGAATGATTTTAATTTTTAGTACTCTCCCTGTTGTTGCAGAATGTCCAACAGAAAGCGAGTACGAGTCTTATATCATTGATGGTATTAAAGATTTACGTGGTCTGAGAAAGATGAATTTAACAGCAGCTGAGATAAATGATATAGTAAAGTATTACATCACAAAGGATCTTTCTACTGCTACATGTGAGGAAAATGGAGCGGAATCCGGAGTAAAAATCAAGTATATACTATATAAGATAATGCCATGTGATAGGCTTTTAGCAATTGGAGGAGCAAAAGCGTGTGAATATGATGCTAATAAAAATAAAAAGTTAGATGATCCTGAAATGCAAGCAGCTTTAGATGATTGGAAGAAATATAAAATTCCCGACGATATATTGTATGTTTTGTTGGATATCTGGATAAAGGGATGTACTCTTCCTTGTGTAACTTCTCTTGCTTCACCTCAACAATTATATATAAATTCATGTTCAGAACAGTGTATCCTAAAAGGATATAAAAGTTATAGCTGTTCAATAATCCCATGTTTTCTATTTGGTAGAACAAGTATAGGCCAATATAATTGTGGATTTTTACAATCTTGTTGTTGTTGGTGACCTCTTTATGGTGGTGGTCCACAGCATTTGGCATAATTATCACAGCAACATTGTCTCATCCCTGGACCGCATTGCTCGTCTAATCCCTTTACTCTTCCAGTAGGATCATCAAATGAGTAGCACCATCCTGCTGCTTCTGCAAGTCTACATACTTGATCTGGTTTTTTGCTACACTCACCAATTGCACATGCGACAGTAGTTGTGGTTGAAGTGCTTGTAGTTGTAGTAGTAGTTTTTGTTGTTGAAGTTGTACTTGTTGTTATGCTCGTTGTTGTAGTGCTTGTTGTTATAGCTTTCTTACAACAACATAATGTGCCTAATGGACAATTTACATAAACTACATCTAATTGCACTTCATCATCAGTATTGCAAAATGCTTTGCATGTTCCATATAGATAGCCATTATCTATACATGCCTGATAGCATTCAATGAGCGTTGTTGATGTTGTTACATAAGCTGTTGTGGTTGTTTCAGCAGAAGTTGTTGTCCATCCTGGCATTGTTGTTGTGATTCGTGTTGTAGTTAGACGAGTTGTTGTCCCTCCTGGCAAAGTTGTGGTTGTTGTTCCTCCTGGTGGTGTAGGACCTAGAATCAAGCCAACTAAATTTCCAGCAATTATTATAATTGCCAAACCAAAAATAACATTCAAAATTCCTCTCTTAGCCTCTTCTCTATCTTGAGAACTTTCTGAAATTTTCCATTTAATTCCATAGAAAGTTATCATCAATATTGCTATACCTGCTGCTATTCCATAGAGCACAGTATTTATATCTGAAACTACATCAACAAATGCCACTTTTCACATTAGAAGATATTCAATAAATTTCGTTGCAATTGCAATTATTATAACTGCTATTATAACATAAATGATTGCTTTCTTTGAATTTTCCCTACTTTCAGGATCATATGAAGTAATTAATCTTATGGCATTAACAACAAGAAATAGAATTGCAATTCCAGCAGTTATACCATATACAATATTTTCAATGTCGCTAACATTTTTCCTTAATTCATAATCTCCTTTACATTGCATGCAAAGCTTTTGCTCGTTCTCATTCAAGATATCGCTACAATTTCTCAAGAGGAGAGCATCATTGTAAATGTAAGGTGGTTTTCCATGATCTTCACAATACTCTTTCACTTTTAGTGGTGTGCATTCTCCATTTGCCATACATCTATAATCTGGTGGGCATCCCTCAAGCTTGCAATCATATCCTGTAGAAAAATTCAAAATAAAGAAAATTCCTAATAAAGCCATAAATTTATTTAAAATTTTCATCTTCGCTAAGAATTTTATCTACTATTTCAGGGCTATATCCTTCTGCTTCTAAACCTTTCTTTAAAATTTCTGGATTTTCTCCTTTGGATAATTTTTCTCTTACCCATGATACTACTTTGCTATTATCAAATCCTTTCTCCTTCTTTTTAATTTTTCTCCTCATGTATATAATCACAACAAAAGATAAAATTAATACAATAATAATAAATAGAGGGAGATAGATAAAAAAGTCCGTCTTTTTATCTTGAATTGTTGTTGTAGTTGTCATAACAGTAGTTATTTTAGTAGTTTCTATGCGAGTAATCTCAATTGTTGTTGGCACTGCTTTGCAATCAGGATCAACACCTTCTGCACAATCAGGGTCGCAAATTTTATCAGCTTCTTTTATGCAAATTCCATCTTTTTTATCTAATGGACAATCTTCAGGACAACTAAGAAAATTTTCATAATTTATATCACATACATTATCATTATTGCAGAGTTGAATTTTTGTAGAAAAAATTTCCATATCCTTATTAAATAATTTCAGAGTTTGCATTTCCTGCTTATAAGGCAATCTTAAATTTATGAATGCAGAATCTGTTGGCTTTGGAGGATCTGTCATTACCATAAAAACAAGATTTATTGGAATTTCCTCTATTACATTGTTTTCATAGTCAAGTATCCTTAGTTTATACTCTCCAGGAGAAATGTAAACAGTTGGATTTCCTTCCATTAGAATTATTTTATTTACTTTTACAGAATCGTCTTTAAAAACTTCAAGGTCAATGTTTAGAACTTTTTCACCATAAACTAAAGAAATCAAAAAAATTGAAATAAAAAAACCTGCTAAAATTGAAATTTTCATTTTATTTTTAATTTCTATTTAGATTTTATTTCCAATCTTTATATATTTTTACTCCCTCTTTTCTCACCTTTCAACCACATCTCAGCTTTGGTATTGTAAGCAAGTGATTCCATGATGGTCTATCTTGACCTCTTGGACCAGGAGCAGAGCCATAACTCATTATTGCTCTGCCATTACAAATTTTGTTTCCTGAACTATCTATGCAATCTTTTTGAACATTGCCATAGCAATGTGGATTATAACCAATACAGGCACCACAGCAATCTCCTCCCGGTTGTGGGTCACAAAATTCTGTCTTGCTTAATGCATTTGGTGGCCCAGCAGGACATCCTGGACAAAGTTGGCTACAATATTCATCATTTAAGCCCCATTCATGCCCAAGTTCATGAACTGCAACTAAGGTAACACTTGTCTCAGAAAAGACTGTGCCAACATAACAAGAAAACCCTAAGACATTTCCACAGACATCACCATTATGCAAACCAACAACATAATCATATGTTTCGCCAGTTGCCTGAGCACATGAAGATATTCTACTTAATTCATGGCACATACAGCTCATATATCCAATATTACAATTTGATGTTGCTTTCTTTACAACAAATGAACTTGGACAATCCTTTAATGGGATATTCTTTAGAATTTCATTTGCTTGTGTTTGCACAGCAGAATCAAATGTTGAAAGTGATCCTATCCAATTTACTGGCACAAACATAACGGTTAATTTTGCTCTTATTGTTGTAGTTGTAGTGGTTGTGGTAGTTGTTGTGGTGGTTGTGAATACAGTACATTTACAAGTGCTACCCTCTGCTATGCATGTTTCTCCTGAAGGACAAATACCATTACAGTTAGGCGGTGCTAAAGAATCGCAAGGTACATTTATTGTTGTTGATGTTGTTGTAGTTGTCGCTCCTGTTATAGTAGTCATGAAAGTTATTGTTGTCGATGTTGTAGTTGTTACTTCACATGTGTATTGAAGACAAGTTCCAAGAATTGCATCGCAATCATTACAATTTTCTATGCATATTGATGGGGCAAGTTGTGGATTATGACACCATTTGCAATTATTTGCTAAGCAATCCGTGCATGTAAGAAGGCCAATACACATTGAGACCGGAGGCAATGTTGTAGTTACTTGTTGAGTAGTAGTAGTTGTAGTTTCTCTTGGTAAAGAGAGTGGCGGTAATAGTAAAGAGCTTATAATTGCTCTTGATAAAATTAATATCACTAAACCAAGAAGAACATATAAAATTGCCTTCTTTGAATTTTCTCTTGCAAAAGTATCCTCTGATGCTAAAAACCTAAAGCCATTCACAACAAGTAAAAGTACTGCAATACCAGCAGCAACATTGAAAATTATATCAATTATGCTATTAACTCTTTTTAAATATTCATAATCGCCTTTACATTGTTTACATAGAAATTCTCTTTCTTTTGGAAGTTCTTTGCTACAATTTACTGTAAGAATTACATCATTATATGGAAAACCTTTACTTTCGCAGTATTCCTTAACTGAGAGGGGAGTGCAAAATCCATCAGCCATGCACCTTTCATTTTCTGCGCATCCATAAAATTTACAATCTATTATAGCGTTTGTAAAAATTGCAAAATAAAGAAATATTAGTGAGATAAAAGTAAAAAATAGAAATTTCTTGAAGTGCACAATCCATTTTCTCATTTTGGATTAATAAATTTAAAGCTTGAATTAGTAGTTTCCTGATTTTATTTTTTTAATCAAAAATATTATGAGTAGTGAAATTATCAGAATTACTAGAATTAGATATATTGGTAATGGCTCTGTTCTCTTGCAATCAGGGTCCTCTAAGTTTGTACAGTCAGGGTCACAAATTTTATCAACAATTTTATCACAGTAATTATCCTTTGAGCCTGAGCTACAATCTTCTCTGCAGTTTAAAAAATTTTCACCTTGTTCAAAATTACAAATTTTATCACCACATCTCACAGTTATGCAATCTGGATCTAACTCTGCTCTACAGTCAGGGTCACATTTGCTATCAGATTGAGCATCACAATAATTATCTCTTTCTCCTGAGGGGCAATCTTCAGGACAATTTCCAAAGTTTTCATTTTGCTCACATTTTCCATTTCCACATATTACTGCAATTGTTGTCATAGTTGTTGAAATTTTACAATCCGGATCTTTTCCAATTTCGCAGTCAGGGTCACATTTGCCATCTTTTAGGCCATCACAATAGCCATCATAAGAGCCAGAAGGACAATCTTGTGGACAGCTAAGAAAATTTTCACCTAAGACGCATATGTTATCTCCGCATACACCTTCATCAAAATTTAAATTCATCAATTTTGTAACCTCTATTTCAGTACCATTTTTTAAAACACAAACTGCACATTCTTCAGAAAAAAGATGAGCGCACTTTTCAAAATCTGTAGTGGTCTTAATCTTATAACCTTCTTTTGAGCAGTAGCTATATTTCTGGCCGCATTTTCCTGATAAAAATTCCCAATCTGAGCATTTTGACCCATCTTTAAATTTACAAAAACCAATTTCCCCTTCAGGGGTTTGTTCTATAACATACTCATAACCTAAGGAATTGCAATAAACTGCTGCAGGATTTAACATCGATGTTGCAAGATTGCTTAAAATTAAAATCAAGATAAAAACAAAAATTTTTTTTATTACCTCATACATTTTTAATTCACCCCCTATCTTTATTTTTTTAAGGCGGAGTTACTCCATCAACATATGCAGCATGCGCTACTATATCACCATAAGCTCCATTATACGGAATCCTACCATAACCACCTTGACCCCAACCTGTGCCCCAACTATTCTTTATTATCCAAACTCCTTGAGTGTCATCATAACCAGAAAGCACAATTGCATGTCTCCAAGCAAAAGATGCAACTGCGAGTGGACCATTGCATATCAATGCTTCTTTTATTTTTTTGCTATCACTTGGAACACTGCCCCAATTTTTTATCTTCCAAGTGTTAGAACTGCAGCTACTACAACATGGTGAATTACTTGCTGTGTATGCACATTGGCTCTCGGTAGATGTTCCAGGACTCTTTAAGTAATTCAATGGACAACTTGGCCAACCAGCAAAGGGACATCCTGCACACCCATAGGCACATTTACAACAGCCCACTAAGCATTGTTCTGCGAGATTTGGATCTAAATCAGGGTTATCTTGCTCAACATTATATGTTCCTTCCATTGCACCGATTACAGAGTGTGCCCAGCAGCTTCCGCAACGACCTTGATTTTTAACCGGACTATTATAATCTTTCCCATTATAATTCCTCCAGTCAAATTTATTTGGTAGAACTCCTGTCGCTTTGTATACATCACAAGGACTACAAGGAATGACCTCTATCTCTTTTTTCATATCATCAGCTTTTGAGCCATATTTATCAACAGCTTCAAAAGTTATGTCATATTTTCCTGGTGGTGATGGTCTTTTTTCAGTTTCATGAGTACCACCATCAACATTTATTGTGCCTGTACTGAAAATTTTTCCGTTTGCTTTCCATGTGACTTTATATGGTGGAGTGCCTCCTGAAACATTGCCCTTAAATTTTTCATCGCAATCAAATTTTTCATTATCATTTTTTGGATTTAAAATTTCTACAAAAAGCGGCATATTTATTATAATTGTTATACTATCCTCTGCTGTATTTCCAGCACAATCAGTTACTGTTAAACTTATGGAGTGCATCCCTAAACCTAAATCACTTGCTTTTAAAACAAAGGATTTTTCATTACTGAGAAAACCTTTCAAATTTGATTGCCAATTATACTTATATGGTTCATTTGGAGCCATACATGGAGCTCCATATTTAGCTTCACCTTCAAATTTTATTTCATCATTAGGATAGATAAAAATTTGGCCATTTTTTGGTTTTAAGATATGCGCCTCTAAAGGTAGAATGTAAATTTTAACAATATCAGTATCTGATAAACCACTGTTATCAGTAACTTTTAATTCTGCGGTGTAAGTTCCGTCAGCCGAATATGAATGCGAAACTTTTACCCCTTTCTCAATTGCTGAGCTATCTCCAAAATTCCATTCATAATCAACTATGCTCCCATCAAAATCCTTTGAATTTGAGCCATCAAAATATACAGGAGCATTTTTCCCTGTGTAGACTTCTTTTTCTTCTGGTGGTGGTGATGTTGTAATTCCAACTCTTGCATCTGCCCAAGGTGCTAACATCCCAGAAATTGTACTTGTTGTTGGATACTGTAAAGTTCCATTCTCACTAAAGCAAAGAGCATAATCTGAAAATTTTAGTTGCGGCGAGGTTAATGTCACGAGCCAAGCTAAAAAAATTAAAATAAAAGATGCAATGAATGAATTCAAAATTAATTTCTTTCCTTTATTTCTTTTTGTTTCATCCCCAGTGATAATAAAAACTGCTCCAATAGAAATTAGTAAAGCCATTACTGCAGGAATTATATAGAAAAGAAGGCATATTAACTTTAAAACTAAATTTCCAAGTTCTGCCCTTGATTGAGCATTGGCATTTAATGTAAAAAGTAATGTAAATAAAATTGAAATAATGAAAAATTTCCTTTTTGATATCATTGCATTTCACCTTTTCTTTTTTTGTAATATAAATAAGCTAAAATCATAAAGACAACAAAAATTAATATAAGAATTATGCTGTAATCCTTTTTGCAATCTATATCCTCATTATTTTCACAGTCAGGGTCACATTTGCCATCAGGTTGGGCATCACAATAATTATCTCTTGATCCTGAAGGACAATCTTTTGGGCAATTTAAAAAATTTTCAAATTCAATTTCACAGATAGCATTGTTATTGCATAAACAATCTCTATCTAACTTTCTTTCACAGTCAGGGTCACATTTGCTATCAGATTGAGCATCACAATAATTATCTCTTTCTCCTGAGGGACAATCTTCAGGGCAATTTGCAAAATTCTCAGCTAATTCACAAATTCTATCGCCACATACTATTGGCTTTTTACAATCTTCAGGACAATTTTCATAGTTTTCCTCTTTATCTTTCTCACATTTACCATCACCACATATAGCTGTTATGCAATCAGGGTCAGCATATCTTGGGCAATCAGGATCACATATGCTATCTTTTATTTCATCACAATAATTATCTCTTTCTCCTGAGGGACAATCTTCAGGACAATTTCCAAAGTTTTCATCTTTGCTGCAGATGCCATCAATTTTGCATTTTACTCTAACAATTAATTCATTTGAATAAAATCTTGTTATAGTTCCTTTAATGTTTGTTTCAGCAACTGTTTTTGGAATTTTTATATAACCAATTTTATATGGTTTAACTCTATATGAAACTTCTTTTTTTTCATTAGGCTTCAAAGTAAATGACCATTCATATCTTGGCGGAATTGAAACTATAAAGGCAGCGCAATCAGAATCTTGCATGGCAGTACATTTACAATCAGGATCACAAATTTTATCATTGCTTTTACAACCAACATTGCAAATTCCATCAGGTTTAAACCAGCGTATTTCATTAATGATAACCTCATCCTTAGTTTCAGTTATATTCTGTCTTTTAACTAAATTTTCTTTATCTATTGGTTCAGCAAAATCTACATTCTCTATTAACTTTACAGCCACTGAATCATTATAAAAATTGATCACTTCAATTTTCACCTGCAAAATTTCTTCAGCTGAAATTTCCTTAGGTGCACTTTTCTTTATCTCTAATATCAATTCATGTCCATCAAATGCATTAACAAAATTTATAAATAAAATCAAAATTCCAATCCAAATATAAATTTTTAAAATTTTATTTTTCATTTCCATTTTCAACATCCATATGCTTCTGGACAAGGTGCCATACCCATATCATTTCTACAGTCGAAATATGAGCAGTAAGGATATGTAGGTCCACATGTTGTTTTGTCTCTTGGCACGTAAGGTTCACCTTCTATAAGACCACCTGCTCCACATAATGGCAAATAGCAATTTCCTGTAGTGTCAATAATATGAAATTTATCATCTTGTGGAAATTTAACTAAATTATAGCAATGTCCCGGGCCAGTGTTTGCATAAACTTCATCTGGTTTATAGCCAACTATTCTTAGCATTGTTGCAAGAGAATTTGCATAATCACAACATGTTCCTGTGTTAATACCAGATGCTGAAGTTACAACACCTTGATCTCCAAGAATGCTCATATGTGCTGATAAATCAGAGAAAGTACAGGAATTTTTATTCATTGCTGCATCAGATGCCCAGCCAATAGGTGCAGCATTGGCAACAGCTCCTCTGCAAGGAAGTGCTTCAACATTCTTTGTATAGCTATGATAACAACATCTACATCTGCCTAAATCTGCACTACAACAGCCAACTAAGCAAAGAGGATGTCCTAAACAACAAATTTCAGGCCAAAAATAATCACTCATATAAACTGCAGATTCTGGCTTACCAAAACCATATATAATGTAAAGACCTGCACATTTTTTTAGACCATCTAAGTTTAAGCCTTCTGGTGTAGTGCCTAATCTTTCTCCTTCTGAATAAACATAATTGCATTTCTCATGGCATCTGCCTGAGCATTTCCATTTACAGCATTCAATTGCTTCTTTAGCCAATTGCCACAAATCAGGATGGCATACCTCATAGACATCACAAGCGTTTGCTATTTCATTTCCTGTAGTGACAAGAGGCCCTTCATGTTTTGGCCAATATGTTTTGCAATTAGTTCCTAAAGCACAGCACCATTTTATATTCACTTCATATCTTATATCAGAAGCTCTCATTCCTAAGGAATCAACAACTTCAAATTTAATTGCGTGTGTGCCTTCAGTGAGTGGTTTTAGTAATGGAGGTGTTGAAAGCAAAGTGTAAGTGCCACCACTGCTATTAATCCAAAATCTATCAATAACACCATCTTCAAGGGAAATCCACTTTACTTCATATGGTGGCATTCCACCAGAAGCTTTTCCAGTAAATTTTACTTCACAATCGCATATATAGCTTTTTGCTTCAGTGCTCTTTACTTCATAATCCAAAGCGAAAATATATCCCTTAGCATTAACAATTGCTATCTCTTTAACATTTAGATTTTTTGTTCTAATGAGAAGGTCATCTTTTGATGTTGACAATTTTTCAACGTCTTTTGTTAATTCATGCTCTAAAAATGAAGCAGAAATGCAATTTTCTTCATCAACAATATTCTCAGGGATTAAAAACTTCTCTTTCATGCTGACCTTAAAATTTTCTGAAATTTTATTTACTATATCCGAGAAAGTCCCTTCGCTGTCTACCTCTCCTGATAGAAGTAAATTTCCTTTATTATTATGATATTTCAAAATTGCATTAATTTCATCATCATCTAAAGTTGTATGTCTCTCAGTATCAATAAACCAAACCTGCCCGTATTGCGATAGTAATTCATATGATATCTTTTGAGGTCTTTTAGCTAAGTCAACATCATAGCCTTCATTTGAGAGAAAATTTTTTAATGTTTCAGCTTTTGCAGAGAATTCATCTTCATCAGATGAAATGTAAATTAAAATTTTTCCATTGTGATCAAGCCATTTTGCTATATTTTTTACATAAATTGAATTATTGCACGAGAAAATCCCTTTTGAAATCTCTCCATAAGGAATAAATCTAACCCATGAGCTATCAAATACAACTCTACCAAAAATTTTCTCCGTGGTTTCAGATGCACCTTTGCATGTTTCGAGGATTTCTGCTTTTAATGATTCAACAATTGCAATGGCTATTGTATCATTTGCTTTATTTCCAAGACAATCTTCAATTTCTAAAGTTATTGTATGCCATCCTAATGGAAGAGAATTTGCCCTTAAAGAGAATTCTTTTTCATTTCCAATAACACCAACAACATTTGACTTCCATAAATATTTATAATTTGGTTTTTCATAACATGGTGTGCCACCAGAAGCATTTCCAAGAAATTCTATAGTTTCTGTATCTCTTATGAATTCTGAGTTGTCTCTTGGCTTTAAAATTTTTGCTGAAATTTTTTCTGAGATATAAACTGAGATTTCACTTGGAATAACACTAGGAGTATTTTCATTGTCAACAACAATTAATCTTACTATATACTTCCCAGGAGAGGAAAATTTATGCTCAACTTTTTGGCCAATAGCTGTGAAGCCATCATCAAAATCCCAATAATAACCTGTTATATAGCCATTCTTATCTAAATCAAAAGATTTTGAGCCATCAAAATAAATTCTTTCTCCAACAATGGCATAGACATACTTTTGTGTTACATCTTCACTTGAGAAACCGCAGCGTGCATCTGCAATAGGCGATTTTGCCTCTGAAATCACAGCTGAGGATATCATAAAAATTAAGAGCAAAAAAAATGAAAATTTTTTTCTTGAAAAATTCATTTTAAGTATTAATATTCATCATAATATTCTCCTTCGGAGTTAGCATAGTCTTCATGACTTGTTGAGTCATCTGAAATATCCTCAATATTAAAATCTTCAATGTTATCTGATAGATCATCTGGAGCACTTTTCTTACCACAATTATTGCAATACCATCCAGAGCCAATATCCTTAAGATTTTTTCCTAAAATTTTCTTTGAGAGATCTCCAACAAATGAACTCTTGTATGTATGTGGCGTTGAAACCTTGCATTTGCTGCAATACATTACAGCAGTGTCACCTTCTTTTGGCATTTTGCATTAAATTAATTATTTCAAGTAAAGTTTAAATACTTTATGATTGAATAAATAATTATAGCAGATAACAAAAAATGAATAAGCAAGAAAAAGTCCTTTATATACTTTTAATTTCACTTCTCACATCAATTGGAAATTTAGCTAATGTGTCAGCAGATGAGCCTCCAAAAATTGTTTCATTCACAGCTCAGCCAAATCCTGCTTTTGTTAATAGCGAAGTTATCTTTATTATTGAAGCAACTGATGATATTGGCTTAGAGAAAATTTTCCTTGAAGATAACTCCGGTAATATTGAAGAATGCAGTTGCTATAGCTCAAGAACTTGCACATCATTAACTTGCTGTAAAGAACCACCATGCTTTATAAAAAAATTTTCATCTGCTGGTGAATATACGTTTTGCGCATTTGCAACTGACGCCTCTGGAAAAAATTCTGAAAAGGTTTGCATAAATCTCACAATAAGAACAGTTTCTGAATGTGAGGAGATAAAACTTTATGATTCTTCACAAGATGTTGTAATTGCAACAAAAATAAAAACAAAAAAACTTCATAAGGAAGTTGATGGCTTTGATGGCTATCCTTTAGAATGTTGCCCATATTGTAAGGACATTGAAATAAATTTAAGTAACTGTGAAAAAATTAAAGGAAGTTTCTCTGAGTACAGGGTTGTTACTTATCCACATTCAAGTGCTGAAATTTATAGCAAATTAAATTTTCCAGAAAATATATTTCAAGGAATTGAAAAGCCCTTTGTTTTATGCTATGCAAAAAAAAGCGAAACTGAAAGCATTTTTGGAGTTGTTGATGCTCAGCTTTATAATCCAATAGATTTCATCTATAATGATAAAATACTTTGGTACTGGTTAATTGAAAAGGTTGATAATAACAAAAAGGACATGTATTTTCTTGCTGAAGAGGACATATCTTTTGAAAAAGAAAAAAAGGAATATGTTATAGTTGATGCAAGAGCTTATTCCGATGCTGTAAACAAATTATTGCTTGATGAATGTTATCATAAGCAGCCTGAATCTTTGGAATGTACATTTGATTGTGTTTCTTCAGGATTATGTCCTTGTAATGTGTTTCCTTGGGGATGCTGTCCTAGCTGTGAACAGGTCTATGATTATACAGAGTGTATTTATGAAAAATATCTTAATTTATGGGGGCGGCCCTATAGTGACTACCTTTTCTGCTATAGAACACCTCTAAAAGATACTGCATGGTG
Organism: Candidatus Altarchaeota archaeon; assembly: GCA_038891095.1. Lineage (GTDB taxonomy): Archaea > Altiarchaeota > Altiarchaeia > IMC4 > QMZM01 > JAWAEV01. The sequence goes on along the minus strand of JAWAEV010000001.1, from coordinate 106,834 downwards.
TAAGCAAAGAACATCCCTTCCAAGTTCTGTAGTAAACTACCCATGGTATTCCTTTGGAGTGAAAGACAAGGAAGAAAAAACATCAAGAAATTTTGAAACTGCAGATGATGAATATTTAGAAAAGCAGCATGAATGGAATGAAATGCAGGAAGTCCAAGAAATGCCTGATAGATCAACAATTAAAAGTGTTTTGAAAGTTCCAGAGGCTTATTGCACACATAATTTTGATTCAAAATTGTTCAGAGAAGTATGGGTGAAAATTTTCACTAATACTCCTTATTTAAATGATGAAAGAAATAACATGCAATGGGGAAGAACAGGAAAAAATGTATTATATGCTGGTGGTGGTTTTAGAAGAGAGCCAGCATGTTGGTGGGAATGCGATAGAATGTGTGCACCCTTCTGTAATTGCTATTGCTCTCAATGTCCATATTTCCCATGTAGATTATCTGCTTATTTCAATTCTGGAGTAACAAATGTAATAAAAATTATAATACCTGACATAGAAATAAGAACTTCGGGAGTGAGAATAACTCAAAATTCCCCTACAAAGGTTACAGTAAGTAATGGTGCTCTAACTGTTATCTCAACTGGTAATATACCTTTCAGAATAACTACTGCTATCTTCACAAAGGACCCTGCATCAGGAGTTTACACTTTAACTCAGGTTTATTATCCTTCAAGCAACAGAGCCCAATTTGTCATAGCACAGGATATAACATTTAAGTATGATTTAAAAGAGAGCGCTGATGATCTACCAATAAGTATTAAAGAACATTTTGAAACATCTCTTATTGACCATACATGGGCATGTGATCCTACTTGTCCGGGATGTTGCTGTGGTTGTTGCTATGCTGGACCAATAGTAATACAAACAGAGGAATATGTCAATGATGCCATAGGCACAGCAATTGATCTTGATAAAAGAAAAATAGATGCTCTTAAGGAAGCAACTAAGGGATTTGTTGATAAAGTTGTACCAGATGTTCCAGTTGGTTTAGTCAGCTTTAGCACTTCAGTTATCTCTTCGCTCCCATTAACAACTGATAAAGAGCAGCTATATAACGAGATAAATTCTTACAGGCCAATGGCTGCAACTTGTATAGCTTGCGGTATACAAAAAGGAACCGAACTTTTATCTGGTGCTGAAGGTAAAAAGCATATAATCCTCTTCTCTGATGGAATTCCGAATGTTCCAACTCCCTCCACTGCACAAGAAGCTGCAAGAGAGGCAGTTCGAGCAGCTGCCTCTGAAGGTATAACAGTGCACACTGTTGCAATTGGCGATGATGCTGTTCTTTCTTTTATGGAGGAATTAGCAAATCTTGGAAATGGAAAATTCTATGCTGTAAGTTGTGATTGTCCATGGGAATGCATTTACAATGAGTTAGCATCAATTGTTAAAAGTGAGTTACCTGCAGCAGTAGTTCTTGTTAATGATATTTCAGGTAGTATGGCATGGAGGTCAAGTTTAAATTGCATTGGTAAAGGCCCACCAGTTATACATAAAAATATCCTCCGTGATATAAATATTTCAATAACAGGTGGCGTTGATAGTTATGGTGATGAGAAATTTATCACACATAAGGGAACTCTTAGAATAGATGTCTCACCAGATATTATAAGTAAATTTATTCTTAATGTAAAAAATTCAAAACTTGAATATTCTTCTTTAGCGTATCCAATAAAACATGAGCTTTATAGGAAAGATATTCACCATGGAATTTATATGCCTGCACTTCCATACACACCAATAAATCCTGATCCTGCATATGGAAATTTACCTGCACATTTGACTTATAAAATGGAAGATGCTTATGGTTATGAATCACAAATACCAACAGCGGTAGGTTTTGAATTTCCTTATTTAGCACAAGGAAAAGAGATTTGTCCTCCAAATTGCTTCTGCCCAAGTTATGATTTAACTGATGTTACATGTGTTGATTACTCAGAAAAACCACCTGTTTATTACAAAAGAAAAGATTGTATTTGCAAAGAAACAGACCAAAGCTATTTGAGGCCATTATATTCACTGAAAACATACCATGATGAGGAATTTTACTATTATGACTTTGTTGACCTTTACACAAAAGAAAGGAGTGATTTAAAGATAATAGATCAGAGATATCCTCCTGAAAAAACAATTTCTCAAACAGGCGGAAGTTTAGCAGGAGAAGTTGAGCATATAATAACAAAGATAAATGTCACAAAGCCAAAAACTTGCAATGAGATAAAACCAGAAAATTGGCAAATTTCTTCAAATGATGTTATAATTCCAACTGATCCCGCAGATGCAAATGCTTGTGATAAGCAGAATGAGCCTTTAAAAGTTCATGGGCTTGTATGGGCTCTTTCTAAATGCTCACAAGAACCATCATCGTGCAATATAAACACAAAATTTAAAGTTGGTAGAATTATAGGCCCAATTGAATTTTTAGGAGTTAAATATAATGCAGGCCCATATGTTGTTGTTTCATCAGCAGGAAATGCAAAGGAAATTGTTGAGAAAGTAATTGCAAAAAATGAAGATTTCAAAAATGTAGATTACTACACTGCAGGTTCATCAGGAAGTGCATTAGTAAGGCTAATTTTACCATTGAAAATTTGCATTCAAGATGGCAGTTATGATCAGCCTTCACATATTTTCAATGAAATGAAGATTCCATTCAAGCAATGGAGTAAGGAGTGCCTTACAGATGCAGATGTTATAATTTTTGGTTGTCCTTCTGGACCAACAGGAGCATCTGCTGAAGAGATAAGGAAATTTGTTGAAAATTGCGGAACTTATATTGGAACTGATTGGGATTATGATCACCTACAAGGAATTTTTCCAGGATATTTTACTGGATCAAAATCTGGAAGCGGAACTGCGGAAATTTGGGAAGGTTCAGTCAGAGGGACTTATGACTTATCTCAAGATCTAAGAGAATTCTTCCAAACACCCTATGAAAGCATATCTGGATGGGAGCTCCTTCAGGGAACAGTGGTGATTGACAGCATTAACAATCCAGAAACTAAAGTTTTAGCAAGAGGTTCTTACTCCTCTGGACAGTATGACAAGCCAATGGCAGTAACTTTCAAATATGGTAATGGAAGAGTTTTCTATTATACTATACATATAGAAGGTGCAGCATCTGAGGCACAAAAAGTATTTATGTCTTCATTCTATTCATCAGCGGGAATGTCAACCCTTCCTGGAACAGAAGAAGCTGGAAGTACTGGCATTTATATTCTAAACTTCACAACAATTCAATTTCCCGAATTTATTAGCAATGAAGATTTTAAAGAAGCTAGCTTGACAATTTTCATACATTTTAGAAATGACACATTGACACAAACTTATAAATTATTTCCACCAAGAAAAGAGGTTACTCCACCAGAAAATAAAGAATTTAGCATTAATGTAACCCTAAGAGAGCCATCAAAAATTATAGTTGAAAGTGTTGGGCCAGGTAGATATAACCTAAATCCAGGGACAGATGTTAAAATTAATATAAGACTTATAAACCCCCTCACAAATAGTGGAATCCCTAACAGAAAAATTACAGTAAAGGTTGAAGGTTATGGCATCTCTCAAGATATAAGAACAGATGGTGAAGGAAGAGCGACATTTTTATTTAAACTTGGTGAAGAAAGCACAAAAGTTAAGTTCATATTCTTAGGGGATGAGAAATTCACAGAGACTGAGACTTCTGACTACTTGGATGTAATTTCATTCAAGAGAATTTGGTGGTTTTTGTCACCAGAATTTCTATTACTTTTGATAGTTCTAATAGCAATGGCTTTATTCTATAGATGGTTCAAAGGAGGACGACTTAAATTTGAAGAAATAAAAAAAGAAGTGGAGACAAAAGAAAATGAATGAAAGGTTTGCTGCCAAAATTTTTTTAGTCACTATAGCAATAACATTAGCAATGATTCATTCATCAAATGTAAATGCTCAATGTAGTGCAGAAGGTTGTAAAAGCCCACAAGTAGTAAATCAGGAGATTTATTTTGGTGAACCTTGCACAGAACTTGGAGTTACGATAGTGAATTACCTTGAGAGATGTAAAGGCGAAGTAAAATTTTTTGTTGATGGAAATGAGATAAAATGCGATAATTCCCCACAGATTTCATTAGATATAAATGAATCAGCATGGGTTTTATGCAAGAGTCAAGAGTTTAAAAAAATTTGTCATGGTTTACATACAGGGAAAGTTTATTTCTGCAATCAAGTCGTTTTGTTCACATATGGCAAACTTTCTGCAAAAATTCTATCACCTATGGAGAATTCCTCTTTTTATCAAGGACAAGATATAATTTTTTCCGGGATTGGAAATGAGGGAATTCACAAGGATAGCGAATATGAATATCAGTGGACATCATCAATTGATGGCCCCCTCTCTAAGGAGAAGGATTTTATAGCAAAAAATCTGTCTCTTGGGAGGCATGAAATAACTTTCATAGTTTATAAACCCGAGAGCAATGAATTTTCAAAAGATGTAATTTCAATTCAAATAAAAAAGATAGAACGCTTTGAAGAGCCATCTTATGGTGTAGAAAAATTTTTCATCGATTTACTCTTACCAGTTTCTAAAACTTACATAAAGGGAGAGAAAATAAATTTCAGGGCGTTTGCAGCCTTAGGAAAAGAGCCTTATAACTACGAATGGTTTTCGAGCATAGATGGTTTTCTTAGTAATGAAAAAAATTTCTCAACAAAAAGTTTATCTGTTGGAAAGCATGAAATTTCTCTTAAGGTCACTGATGCAAATTTACAAACTTTAGAAGAAAAAGTTGAAATAGAAGTGATGGACTCTCAGCTGCGAGTTTTAATTACTCCGCTAAAAGACAGAATTTATAGCTATGGAGTAGAAATTCCAATAGAATATAAAATTCTCGGTGGTAAGGAACCGTATATACTAAATTGGTATTTAGATGGAAGAAAAATTGATAACATAAGGGAATTACCTGTAGGAAAGCACATTTTATCTTTAACTGTTTTTGATGCAACTGAAAATTCAGCATCGGATTCAGTGAATATTACAATAGTTGATATCTGCAACTTTGATTATATCTGCAACTTTGAGCAAGGTGAAAATTTTTTAAATTGCCCTGAAGATTGTCCCTCAGGAGAAAGAGATAATTATTGTGATGCTCAATCTGATAGCAAATGTGACCCTGACTGTGAAAGAAAGTTAGATAGAGATTGTTTATGTAATAACAATGCTATCTGTGAAATTGAATTTGAAAATTTTTTAAATTGCCCAAAAGATTGTCCTTCAGGATCAAGAGATAATTATTGTGATGCCCAACCTGATGGCAAATGTGACCCTGACTGTGAAAATAATGAGGATATAGATTGCAAGAAGGATTACTCAAACTACATAATACTCTTCATATTCACAATACTCTTAATTTTTTCGGCAACTAAAATAAAGAAGTATATCTCAAGATGAAAAGAATAGCTCCATTTTGTGTTATCTTATTCCTTAGCAATTATTGTTTTGCAATCACGGAGGAGGGCTCTCTTTATGAAAAATTTATTCTTGAGAGGGGGATTAAAAAGGGAATTGTTGAAAAATTTTTTATCGAAACAATAAAAACATTGAAAATTTTGTTTGAGCACAACTTAAGGAGCCTGATAGAGCGAAACCCAGATGTCTCCCATCCAAGTATCCAGGTTGTTGTAAAAAGTATGATCAACGTACTTGAGCCAATTTGTGTTTTAGCATTGTTAGTTTCAGCGTTTTATCTTATCTTTCTTTCTGGAACTCCGTGGGAGAGAGCAACTGCGAAAGCATTAATCCCAAATTTAATTTTTGCAATAATAGCTCTACCCTTTTCATCATATATCCTATTCGTTTTATTTTCACTGTCTGAAAGTTTAACAAAAGAAATTTTCATGTTATCATCAGCAGATCCATTAGTAATGTTCACTTCATCAGCAAATTATCTAATTGAAAAATTTTCATTACTAAATGAGCTATCATCAATTGCTTCAATTCCTTTTATATTCCTTATTATGCTCTCTCTTCTTTTACCGTTGCTTATCTTTGCTATTCGTTATTTGCTATTATCAATTTTCTCAGCTATTTTTCCAATAACCCTTTTTCTATATCTTTTCATTCCAACAAGATTTCTTGGTAGGAGATTTATGGAATTTACATTTTCACTCTTATTTATACAAATTGTTGGGGCAATATCTCTTATTGCAATATCCGCCTTACTTTTAACATTTGGAAAAATTCCCTATGAGTTAAAATTTATCTCCGAAATAGCAGCAAGTTTAACTTTAGCACTTATAACTATAGGAACAATAACTGTGTTGAAAGACTATCTACCAGAATGAAAATAATAGAAAAATTTCCAATTTTTTTAGCAG
>JAWAEV010000001.1:0-100457 GCA_038891095.1 Candidatus Altarchaeota archaeon | reverse complement strand
CAGTTTTAATAACTATATCAACAGTAACTCATGGTAAGACATTTGGAGATGTAGCAATAGAGAAGTTAGCTTTAGAATTTAATTGGAGGGGAATTTTTATAGGAGTTTTTTATAATGTTCTTTTGCCCTCTATTTTAATATTCTATGACAACTTACAATTAATGATACTTCAAAATCCTCAGTTAGATAACCCGCTGATTAATGGTGCATTAGTCTTTTTCATAAACCTTCTTGAGCCATTCTATGTTATTACAATAATTTTATGTGGATTCTATCTAATACTAATGTCCTCCTCGCCAAGAGGAAGGGCAAATGCAAAATCTCTACTTTTGAGGCTTTTAATAAGTATGTTTCTCGTTACTCTTAGCATACCTATACTAAAATTCATTTTCTCAGCATCTGAAAATTTAACTTCAGATATCCTGAATTTTAATCCACAAGGAGCAAATATTTTCAGGGATGCGATAATACGTTTTTCAAATGAATTTGCAACAAAGACAGCTATTTCATTTTCTGGCGGTCATATATTTTTGATGATCGAAATTTTACTATTTTTTGGAATTTTTTCAATTCTTTCTCTTAGATATTTATTGCTAACGATATTTTCAATTTTAATGCCTCTTGGTATATTCTTCTATTTTTTCAACACAACAAAAACAGTTGGCAGAAAAATTTTTGAGCAGGTTTTTATATGGTCTTTCTCTCAGGTAATTTTAGCACTTGTTTTCACAATAGGGAATATTTCAGCAAGTATACTCTCTCATGATCTCTTGCTTTTTATTGGATTCACAGCCTCGTTGTTATTTATATCTTCTCCAATAGCTTTATTCATAATAATGAAAAGATTCTTGCCATGAAAAAAATTCAATTTGTGGTAATAGGCTTAATAGCAATGCTCTTAGTTCAAAATGCAACCGCTGTCGATATATCCAGTATCTTCAGCGAAATTTTAAGTCTAAAATTTAGAACAGATGTATTCCATGAATACTATCGCCTTAGCATTGAACTTCTGACATTATTGGAAAATTTTGATATGCTTATACTTGAAAATCCTTCATTTGTTGAAGAGAAAAAAGTAGGCATAATTAACACTTCAATAACAGAGACAAAAATTTTAGCAATAAAAGAAGCAGCTTATGGTTTTGTTGATATTTCTCTCTCAAAAGAAAAACCGATTGCTTTAGTTTCTTTCAAAGATGAAGCAGTTATAGATTCACTGCCAAGCAAAGATAAAAATTTTTTACATAAAAAAATTTCTCTCTATAAACCAAGTGGTCTTTCGTGTGTGCATTGTGGCATACTCAAAGCAATTGAAGCTCTTTCAGTAGTTGATGAAAGAAAAGATATAGTGCTTATTACTGATGGTCACACATCTTCAAGTAAAAATTTAGCTTTGCAAGCAGCAAATTTTGCGAGAGCAAAAGGAATTAGAATTTATACAATTGCCTTAGGCGATGATGCGGATGAGAATTTTCTTTTGGAAATTTCTTCTATCACAAGAGGAAAGTTCTATAAGATAACATGTGATAAAAAACTTTCAGAAATATACAGAGAAATTTCTTCTGAAGCAGGAGTTATTGCTTTGGCATTAGATACATCAAACTCAATGTTAAGTAGCTTATCAATAGAATGCCTTGAGAGCAGGGAGTTATGTAACATAAGATGTATTATAAATGCAATAATCTCAATTTTAACTCCATTATATGTAACATTAACTCTTGTGGTTGGAATCTATTTACTGTTTTTCTCTGGCTCACCAGAAGCGAGAGTTAGAGCGAAGTCATCACTACTTTTTTTGATAATTTCAATGTGTTTGATAACAGTCTCACCATTATTATTAACTTTATTCTTTGGCATTTCTCATGGCATAACACAAATTATATTAGCACAGATACCAATAGAGAAAGAAAAAATTTTTTTTGAGAGCATAACCTATTTGCTCTCTAATGCTGAAGAATACGCTAAATTAGAAGAAATTCCTACAATGCCCTTCCTCGTTTACCCTTATTTCGCCATATTTATTCTTATCCTTATACTAAAGCTTAGATATTTTATCCTTCTCACATTAGCAACTTTATTTCCTTTTGCGATTTTACTCTACCCATTAAAATTAACAAGAGGAATTTCAAAACTTCTTTTTGAACAAACTGTACTTTGGACATTATCACAAATAGCAATGGCTTTTGTTTTTTCGATTTCTATGGTTGGAATTAAAATGATTTCAGGAATGCAAACATTTGTTGCACCATTTGAATTAAGAATAATAATGGAAATTTCCTCTTTATTAATGTTAGCAATAACACCAATTTTCATTTCAATAAAATTCAGAAACTTCCTAGGAAGATGAAAATAAAGGAAATTGTTTTAATAGCAAGGATAATTTTTGCAATTTTAGTAATCCTGCTTATAATCTCACAAATAAGAGCACAATTTACTTGGCAATCTGATGATAGCATAATTCCATTTGCTAGAAATTCAGAAGCATTAATGAGAAAATTAAATGAAATAGCCCAAAGCTACAGAGAGAAATATCCTGAATTTTTCTATGAACTTTCAAGAAGAGCGGAGCTCATACATAAAATTTCAAGAGCGATGGATAACTTAATGCAGAAGTATACTGAAATTTTAATCCCTTTTACAATGGCTGTTCCAGATGTTTCCCATAGCAAAATAAAAACACTTCTCTCAACTTCAATTTCGATCTTAGAGCCTTTATACATTATCGCAATTTTACTCACAGCTATTTACCTACTTTTTCTCTCTGCTTCTCCAAGAGGAAGGACAAATGCAAAAGCAACATTAGTAAGACTTATCATAGGCTTAGGGATAATAATGCTAACTTTACCAATAATACAACTTTTGCTTGAAATTTCACATTCATTTGCATCAATAGTTATAGCAATATTTCAGCCAAACACAGAAATTTTTAAATTTTCTATCGAGTTTTTTATGGCATATTTTGCTATAGTAACTTTCTTTAAACCAATTCCTGGCTCATTTTTCCTTTTGCTTTCCATTCTGTTACCTATCTTAGTGTTGATAATTCTCTCAGTGAGATATCTTGCTATAATCCTAATTACCGCGATTTTCCCATTTGCCGTCTTTCTTTACTCATTTGCTCCATTAAGCAGATCAGGTAAAATTATAATTAGTGTTAGTCTTATGTGGATATTTCTACCAATTTTCAATGCATTTATCATAGGTGCAGCATCAGTAAGCTTTTATTCAGTGAATTTCATACCACTAAAGTTGTTTATATCTCTAGCAGGTTATCTCCTACTTATAATTTCACCCCTTATTTTTATTAAAATATTAGATCTCCTTTTGGGTTCTGCAATAGTAATAACAATAAAGCAAAAAATAAGTTTTGAGATAGACAAATTTATTTTAGAATGAATAAAAAATTTAGGCTCTCAGAGAAAGAAAAAATTTTAAGGATATGGTTTAGATTAACCTCTCTTGTTTTTGTCATTTTATTCCTATCCTTACAGATAAGTGCAAATGGAAATGCCAGCACATATGAGCCAAATGAAAAAGTTCCTATGTGGAGCGAATTTCTTGAAGGCACAACAGATGCGTTAACATACTTCCTTGGGAACTTTATACAGAATTTTCTTTTAATTTCAGCATCTACAAAGGAAATTTTAGAATTATCAAAAATAACTTATGGAAATTTTGAATCTCTTCTCTTGCAGAATCCTGAAATTTCAGATCAAAGAATTTTAATTTTGATTTCGTATACAATTAAAATTCTCGCTCCATTATATGTTACTGCAATTACTTTAATAGGCATTTACCTGATTTTTATTTCTGCTTCACCAATGGGAAGAGCAAGAGCAAAATCTTACTTACTGCGGCTCATATTAAGCATGGTTCTAATCTCAATCTCTCCCGAAATAATGAAAATTTTGCTTTCAACATCAAATGCATTAACCCAAAACATTCTTTCTTTTGCTCCGAGAAATTTTCTTGAAATACATGAGAGCACAATTCTAAATTTTGCGAGAATGACACAAAATGTTGGAGTTGGAAATATAAATTTTGGGGCTATATTAATCTTACTTTCTTATTTGATAACACTTGGAGCATTTCTTTTTTTGATTGTGAGATATATCCTTGTTATAATTTTAGCCGTGTTAATGCCAATTGCAATATTTTTATTTGGATTTTCACTAACAAGAGACATTGGAAAAATTTTAATAGCAATGATATTTTTTTGTGTTTTTCTACCAGTGAGCTTTGCAATTGTAGTTGTCTCTGTCGCTATAGGGGAAAATTTATTGCATTCCATACTATATGAATTTAGTGCATTTGGAATTGCTGGAACTTTACTTTTAATTTTCTCCCCAGTTGGGATGTTCTACATCACAAATTATCTAAGAAAAATCTTAGCCAAAAAAATTTCAAAAAATTTTAATAAATTTGAACAAACTTTAATTCCAGAACTAAAAGAAAGACTTTCTGAGAAAGAAATTGAAGAGCAACTGAAGGAGCTTTCTGATAGAAAGCGGAGGATTGCTTTAGAGAGATTAAAACACCAAAGAGAACTTTACAGAGAACTTGAAGAAGAAGCAAAAAAGAAAGAAATGTCAATGCAGGAGTATATTGCTGAGTGGTATGGCATGAAAGTTATAGAAAAGAAAGAGCCATATGTTGTAGAGTATCCTAAAACGATAACTATAACTCCTGTCACTGAAGCTAAGAGACCTTCTCTAAAAGAACTTTCTAAGGCTGAAAAAGAGATTATTGTCAAGTTAGGGCTAAAAGTAAAGCCTGCTCAAGTTGCAGTTTCAGTTGAAAGAGATAACAGCACAAAATTCACACTTAATGTTGAGAATCTAACTCCTTTAGTTTTGCATAGCATAAACTTTATTGAGCAGGATCTTGCAGAAGAGGACATACTTGTTGATTATAGTGAGAAGAAATTTGATTTAAAACCAGGTGAGGTAAAAGCAATAAAAGTTAAAATCACTGTAATGGAAGATGCAAAAATAAAAACTTATGAGGGCACAATCTTTGTTACTTGTAGAGAGGGCTTTAAGAATTTTGTTGATATTAAAGTCGATGTAAAACCAAAGGAAACTGAGCCTTTATTAAAGGACTTAGCTGATGAATATGGTGAAGTCTCCTATGAGACACTCAAAGAGGAAAATTTAGAGCTCTATGAGCAACTTAAAAAAGAGGCAGCAGAGCAAGGAAAAACCTTAGAGGAATACGCTACTGAGAAATACGGCATTAAAATAGTTGGAATTCCAAAAGAGGAAAAGGGAATTGAAAAGGAGGAAAAAATCTTAGAAGGAATAAAAGCCATTCAGAGACCATTAAGTGCGGTGGAAATTGAAAAACTTAAAAAAGAGGCAGCAGAGCAAGGAAAAACCTTAGAGGAATACGCTACTGAGAAATACGGCATTAAAATAGTTGGAATTCCAAAAGAGGAAAAGGGAATTGAAAAGGAGGAAAAAGGTACTACAGAAATGAGAGCCATAAAAGCTGAAGTAGAAAGAGTTAAGGGTAAAAAAGAAGTAAGGCAATTAAAAGAAGAGGTTACAGAAGTGGAAAAAGGAGGACAGGAAATAAGAGCATATCCAATTAAAGACATAGAAGAACTATCTAAGGAAGAAAAAGTAAAGATAGAAAAGGAAGAAAAATTTATTTTAGCACCATTTGCACAAAAAGCAAAACCAAAAATTGTTAAAATTGAAAATTTTTAAAATTCAGAATGGAATTTGCAAAGAGGATGCTAAAGCTTAAAGAATCTGAAACATTCAAATATGCTACGATTGCTAAAAATAAAGAGGTTATTGACCTAACGATAGGAAGGACAAATTTTGATGTTCCAAAGAAGATAAAAGATGCTGCAAAAGTAGCTATTGATTCTGGGAAAAATAAATACACAAACTCTAAAGGAATTTCTGAGCTCAGAGAGAAAATAGCAGAAAAGCTAAGAAATGAAAATAAAATTTCTGTAAGTTCTGAGAATGTAATTGTTAGCACAGGTGCAAAACAAATTATTTTTGAAGCTGTTATGGCATTAATTGATAATAATGATGTTGTTGCAATTCCAGATCCAAGTTGGGTAAGCTATGAGCAAATTGTAAATTTTTCTAATGGAAGAGTAATTCATCCTCCATTAAAATTTGAAAATAAATTCATTCCAGATGAGGAATTTTTATCTTACCTTGAAAATGAAAAATTCAAGATGTTAATTTTAAATTCACCTAATAATCCTACTGGGGCAGTTTATTCAGAGAAAGTTATCAAAAAGATTGTAGACATTGCAGAGAGAAAAAATGCATGGCTCCTCTCAGATGAAATTTACGAAAAAATCATTTATGAAGGGAAACATTTCAGTCCTGGTAGCATGTATGAGAAATGCATAACAGTGAATGGATTTTCAAAGGAAGCATCAGTCACAGGATGGAGAATTGGTTATGGAGTTTGCAAAATAAAAGAGGTTATAGATAAAATGAATATAATTCAACAGCAAACAGTTTCTTGTGCGCCATCTGTCTTTCAGTATGCTGCTTTGGAGGCATTTAAAAATGAAGTAAGAGAAGAATTCAAAGAGCAGGTCAATGAATTAAAAGAGCGAAGAAATTTTCTTTTTAATAAACTAAAAAAATTTTCTAAAGTTGCTAAGCCAGATGGAGCATTTTATATTTTTCCAAATTTCGGGATAGATGATATAGCATTAACTGAAAAATTATTAGTTAATGGCATATGTGTTGTGCCTGGATCCTCATTTGGCTCAAACGGCAAAAAATGCTTGAGAATAAGCTATGGCGCTGTAACGATGAGAGAACTTCAAAAAGCAGTTGAAATATTTGAAAGAGTTATAAATGAAAATGACAATTGAAATTCCATACGAGTTTATAGGTAAGTTAACTTTTTTTGCTTTTATTGCTATTACAATTCTTCTATCTATTGGTTTATTTTTAGCATATCTTGCCTTCAAGAAAAAAAGAATTTTCTTTCCAAATTTCATACTATTTATTTTAGATTCTTTATATATCCCATCAAAGAAAGTGATTGCTTTTTTTGGCGGAAATGAAACAATGGTTGACATTGTTGGAGTTGAAATAAGAAACATGCTCCTTAAAGAAAAATTTTCAGAAGTGCCTTACAATGAGAGAATTATTGTTTTGCCGCAGTGTTTAAGGCATTTAGAATGTCCAGCAAAAATCTCTCCAGTTGATGGGATAAAATGCATAAAGTGCAAGAGATGTAAAATTTTTAATATTTACCAAAAGGCTGAAAGTTTAGGCTATAAGGGTCTGTTTATAGTACCTGGTAGTGGTTTTGCGAAGAGAATTGCAAAGAAATTTAAACCAAAAGCAGCCGTTGGAATTGCATGCCCAAGTGAATTAAATTTAACTATGTTGGAGATGCATAATTATGGCCTGGTAGGTCAAGGAGTGCTTTTATCTAAAACTGGTTGTGTTACAACTGATGCTGATCTTGAGGAAATTTTTGAGGTCATAGAAATGAAAAAATAACTACTTTAGTTCAGAAAGCCTTAGAGTGATTTCCATAAGTTCTTTTTGATAGTCTTTCATTATCTCTCTGAATGATTGTTCATCAATTTCTCTAGTTCTATATTTTATCTTCGCTCTTTTTATGAGCTCCTCTATTCTTTCTTTTTCTTTTTGAAGTTTTGCTTTTTCATCTTCAACTTTATAATCCTCGCTTTCTTTTGTCCCAAGTTCAATTTTCTCCCATAGTCCTTTTCTTAAGCGTTCTTTTCTCGACCTCCAAAGTCCAGAAATTTTTCTTATTTCTTCAATTATATGCTCTCTCTCGAAGCTAGTTAATTTTTTTGGTTGTTCATCTAAATCTTTCTTTATAATTTTCAATTTTTCTGAGTTTTCAGTGAGGGTTTTTGTATCTTCAGTTAGCATTTCATTTAGTTCACTTTGAATTTTTTTTATTCTAAATAGCATTGCAATAGCTCCAAGAAAAAATAGCGGAATTGTGAAATATAAAATTTCTTTGAGTGTTATTGAGTTTGTTAATTGCATTTTAAATTTTTTCTGCTCTAACTTCAAGAGTATTGTCTTTATAACTTATCAACAACCTGTTAGGATCAATTGGTTTTGGCATATGATATGTAGCCTTTAATGGAGTTTCTCCCTCATAAAGATTTATATTTATAGCATTTTTATCTGCTATAACATCAATTTTATCTTTCTTCAATTTTGAAATTTGAATTCTCAGAATGAATTCTTTCTCATCTTCTTGCAAACTTGGAAGTTTTGATAGCTCTACAAGTTCCTCTTTTATGTTACTCCAATAATCCAAACCTTCTTGTGCTTTTTTACACTTTTCTATTTCGTCTTCTATCCACTTTATCATCTCTTTTTGCCTCTCAGTTTCCTCTAAATTTTTCTTCAACCATTTTTTAAGCTTGTTATATCTGCTCATCTGTGAGAAAGTATAGAGAAAAAGAATAACAAGTAATAGTAAAACTAAAAAAGGAAAATTTTCATTCGTGAAGTAATTTGAGAAATATCCAATTATGTTGTCTATCGAGATTGATGCCATTTTTCCATCTACATAAAGCCTAATCTACTTTTTCTTTTTTAGCTTTTTTCCCTCAAATTTTTTAATGACATTAATTAATCTATTCAAATTATTTGCAATCTCTTGCCCTGATTCAGTAAGTTTAACCTTTTTTATTCTACCCTCTTTCTTAAATTCAACTATACCATAACTCTTTAGTTCAGAGAGAATTTTCAATGTGTGAGTATATGTGCAATCAACTTCTTTTGAGACCTTTGATGCATACTTTTCACTAGATCTAAGGCTAAGTATAACTGCAACAGGTTTCTCATATAGAATCAGATTTATAATGCTCTTACCTTCTTTAATTTTTTCTTCCATATGTTATAAAATAGATATATCTCAGTATATATATCTTTCGGTATATTTTTTAAAATAAAAAGGATATCTCATAGATTTTTACAATTTGCTTACTTTTTCAAAAATTTTTCTTTTGTTGGATATAAGCCACAGCATAACTCTCCCTCAGGACAATAACCTAGCATCTCACATTGAATACCAACATCATAAAAAAGTGCAGGAGCGACTTTTTTTGCTTCTTCAAGCATTTTCCTTGCTAGTTCTCTAATCTCCCATTGGGATCTTTTACAAAGCCTTAAAGAGATAAAATGTCTTAACTCTCGAGCATTCATAGTTACTGTTAAATTTGTAGTTGCTGCATTTGGAATTATATAGCGAGCATCTTCGGCTGGTATGCTACCAGATAGCATTCTTTCATACAAGTCGGCAATTTTTAGCATCATCTCTTTATACTCATCAAAAAATTTGCTTTTTTCAATTGTTTTTGGGGTTATATATTCAATTTCCTCCTTCTTAAATTTTACATATCTTTGGGATTGTTGTGTATAAGAGGCAATTCTATGGCGAACCAACTGGTGTGAGCATGCTCTTGAAATTCCTGAAATAGAAAAAGTAAAACTTGCATGCTCTGTTACCGACAAATGTCCGAAACTTATAACTTTCTTCAAAAATTTATTCATTTCCTCGTCACTTAGCTCTTCAAACAATTCCTTTGTTGATAATTTTTTCCATGAAGTAAATGCTGCAGCTGCACATACCTTATCCGGATTTTTTGTATATGAAAGGAGTTTTACTTCCATTTTTAAGATTTTAATTTGTTAATTTCTGTTTTTATCTCATTAATAATTCTTCTATTAAATATTACTTTCTTTCTATCTTTTTTTATAGACAATACAACAAATACCCTCCCTCCAAATTTCTTTGTAAATTTTTCATGAGAAATTTTATATGCGTCTTGCCATTTTGTAGCAAATTCTGGAGCATGTTCAAAGGTAACTGGTTTTATTTGCAGACCAATATATTTGTTTTTTATTTTTATAAAAAAATCCACATTATAAAGTCTGTCCCATTCATCTGGTGCTGGTTCTATTTTCACATTTAAAATTTCTTGTAGCTGTCCATAAATTGTTTCTTTTTCAGTTATATAACCTTCAAATGTTCTATTAATAACAAGATTTTTTATATATCCTATACATTCCTCTTCAGTTACTTCATCCATTTCAGACCTTAAAACTTCAGTTATTTTTGTATAAAGTGTTTTTCCTAAACTTTCTAAATATTCCATTGGTTGTAAATTAATTCCTTTATTCTTTAAAAAATCTCTTAATTTCTGTAAGTAGAAATTTTCCCATTCAGAAATTTCTTTTGGGTTGCATTCTCTTATCCAAGCAGCTACTGGGCCAACTCTATTTTGCTTAGTAAGTCCCCATCTACCATTTGCCATATTCAATATCCATTCTTTAGCCATTTCTTTCACCTAATGTTTTGATTTTCAAAAAATAATCTTTATACAGAAAATCTCCTTCTTGTACATCTGCAATGCCTTCTTTAAGCATTTCTTTATTAATGAAAATTTTATTTTTTAAAAACACATACGCTGGCACAATATTTTTTTCGGGTTTGTAAGAAGGATCTAATTTAAGAAATATTTTCTTTCCTTTTACAAATTTTTCTAAATAGTTTTTTGCTTCATTCTTTTTAATAATTTTTATACCTAATAATTTCACTAACAAGCTTGTATCTAACTCAAGTGTGCTCTCATCTAAGACTTTCTTGACTGTATATAATCTATCATGTTTAAACCTAAATAGTGCTGGACTAATTTGAGGTTTTGCATCTTTTATATTAGGAACATAATCTATTATATCTTCTATTTTCACTGCTTTATCTCTTTTTATTATCTCGATTTTTTTATTGAAGTTAATCAAATTTTGGGCTGAACAGATTTTCTTCTTAATTATGGGTAAGAATTTTTCATTTATTTCATATCCAATTGAATTTCTTTCTAAATTTAATGCTGCTTTGATTGTTGTTCCACTTCCTAAAAATGGATCCAAAACTACATCACCAACAAAAGTAAACATTTTAATTAACCTTTTTGGTAATTCTTCTGGAAACATAGCCTCATGATCTATTTGTCTTTCTCCAGGAAAATTCCAATGTCCAGAAAAGTATTCCTTCCACTCTTCTTTTGTTAATTTAGATTTCTCTTTAATTTCTTCTGATGGTGCAACTTTTTTACCAGGCTTTTTAAAAATTAAAATAAACTCATAATCTATTTCTACAAGCCCGCTTGGTGGATAAGGATATGAACCCATAACATTAGCACCACCCGTTGTATTCATAGTAGTTTTTTTCTGCCAAATAATAGAGCCCATATAATCAAACCCAATTTTTTCACATTGAACAATGAATTCTGAATGTAATGGTGCTATCTTATACTTTCCATAGATGATACTCCTTAAAAACTGGTCTCCAATGTTTATGCATAATCTTGCTCCAGGTTTTAAAACTCTAAAACACTCTTTCCATACTATATAAAGATCCTTGAGATATTCATGCAGCGATTGTCCATACCCGATTTGTCCCTCAACTTCATAATTTTTAATATACCAATAAGGTGGTGAAGTAACAGTTAGATCTATTGTATTATCTTTAAGTTCTATCATTTTTCTACTATCTCCAATGATCACTTTAGCAAATACCATCTTTTTAGAGTTTATATGTTCTATTACCAAATTTACTTTTCTAAAATTAAAATACTCTCTCTTACTGGCTTTTCTTTTTTAATTCCATTTACAGTACACCATCTTGCATTTGCAACCCATATCTCTTTTACTTTAAAACCAATTTTTTCAGAAATTTCTGCAAGAATTAAATCACAATCTATTGTTATTTCTGGGAGACAAGTATTGCCAATGACAATTGCTGCTTTCCCTTTTTTCTTTAGTGCATTAAATATGCTACACATTGCTAATTGCATATCATAAAAATAGCACTCTACAATTTTTGGTTTTTCTTTAATTTTTGATAGACTTTTGTAGAGAACTTCTGAGTTTACTTTTCCTTTTAGCTCAGTATCTGCACAGATGAATGACCTTATAGCATTCTTTCTTACATCCTCAACCTCTTTGTTATCATTTAAAAAAAGAGCTAATTCTAAGCCATAAAGTTTTGTGTAATCAACAAAATTTAAATATGGCGGCGAGGTTATGCAAGCATCAAATTTTTCAGTTATGTCAAGAAATTTTGCATCTCCAACTTTTGCTTCAACCTTAAGTTCATTTTCTTTTGGGTTGAGCCTTTTTATATCCTTGTACATTCTTTTTAGTCTATTTTTCAGAAGATATCTCACTGGTGCAAGATGTTTCTTTTTCACAATTCTTATAACTCCACCATCTTTTTTTGTGTTACTAGCTTCTCCAACTATGCTCAATAAGCCAAGAAAAAGAAAATTTCTTATTTTTTCATCTTTCACTTGAAGAATTTTTTCTTTAAAAAAAAGTAAATCCTCTCTAGCATATCTTGAAAAGACAGCATCTATACTTAAAAACCACAATTTTGGCCATTTTATTTTTGGTTCCCCAAATTTTATCTGAGTTATGTTTTTTATTGCATTTCTTAATTTTTCAGTATCATAATCTCTCTGTAATTTCGTATTTGAAACAAAAACAGATAGTGGTAGAATATCAAAGCCAATTGCATTATAACCATTTTCTTTACAAGCAAGCAAAGTATTTCCTGTCCCACAAAAAGGATCGAGGATATCTGAACCTTTTTTAATTTCAAGTTTTTCAAGTAAATTTATAACAAGTTCTGGTGAGAAGCCCTCTTTATAGTAAAACCAATTATATATTGGCTTTTTTTTGTTTTCTTTAAATGTTACAAGTTGTCTATACTCCGGTTTCTTAACCAATAGCTCAGAATATGGTAACTCTTTTGTAATTGACAATTCAAAAATGTCTTTTTTCATTTTTCTGGTCTTTTATTCTTTGTTGTTTAATACTATTAGTTAGCTTAAAATGAAATTTAAACAAAGAAATTTTACGAGACTGAAAGTTGATATTGTTGTTGAGGTGAGGGATAAAGGTTACGTCGCATATGTAAAAGACCTTCTTGGTTTTGTTTCAACAGGTGAAACTCCAAGAGAGGCAGTTGAAAATTTAAAGGAATTGATAAATAATTATTTAGATTTCGAAAGTAACTCGTTTATCTCTTTTGCTAATAAAGCGACTCTTAATATCGCAGGATGATCTTTACCCAACTCTTTCTTAAGCTCAGCAATAGTTTCATTAATATCTACTTCTTTATCACCTGAAATTAAGTTATCAGCATGTGCTATTATCTTCTCCTCTAAAGTTTTTGGTATGAAATCTCTCTTAGGCATTCCAAGAGAGTAAGCTTCTTCTTTAGATATACCTGCGCCGATATGTCTTTCACAAACTTTTGCAAATTTTTCTAAACCTTTTCTTCTTAAAATTTTTGCACCTTCAATTCCATGTTTTATGCTATGCGTTTTTGATCTTCCTATGTCATGAAGAAGCGCAGCAATTTCAACAAAATCCAAATCTATGTCATAACCAGAAAATTTTAATTTTTTTGCAATTTTAGAAGCTAATTTTGAAACAGCAATAGAATGCTTTATTAGATTTTCATCGCAGCCTGCCTCTCTTAGAAGAAGTAATGCTTTGGATTTTGTTATATATCTTTTTTGCTCTTTCAATTTCTCTTTTTAGCTCTCTTATTTTTTTAGAGTTCTTAAAAGTTGTAAATGGTTCATTGCATGATGGACATATGTAGCTATTATTTGTCGCCTCATCAAATGAAAAAACACCACAAGAACACTTAAAATTCATTGTTTTTTCATTCTCCAACATTGTGTTGAGTTGGTTAATTTTCTCCCCTAAATATGTCTTCACATAGCTCTCGATCATGTCTTCCCTTTTTTTCCATATGTAAGTATACCATCCAGTCGCTTTATTTTTAATTCTTTCATATTCAACAAGGCGCTTAGCATGCAACTCATTTAATAATGTTCTAACAACAGTTGCCTTTAATCCGAGATCTGCAGCAAGGTCCTCATCATACATTGGCCTAGACAATTTCTTTATTATTGATATATGTTCCTTTCCTAAGGATTCAGAAAGAACTTCATTTAGAACTCTTATAGGTATGCCTCTGCTCATAATATAATTATGTAAATTCTAAAAATAAATATCAGAATTTTACTCTTACTTTTCCCTTGTTATTTCTGAAAATTCTTTTTCCTCTGAGCGTTCTCTTTTCTTCCAAATTATTATCAAAATAACTAAAATTGTTAGTGCAATTAGCAATATTGTATTTGTTGGCACTTCTTGATTCTGTTTGGGAAGCGTAGTAGTTGTCGTTAGCAAAATTGTTGTTTGTATTTCTGTTTTAGTTTCTTCAAAAGTGGTTGTTGTGACAATTGTGGTAGGTGGAGCGTAAAATTCTCTTATCTTTGAGAGGAGGGCATTTGAATTTTTTATTCCGTTTACATCATCAATCTCCTTATAAATTTCAAGTGCATTATCAGCGAATTCTTCAGCTTTTTTATAATCTTCAAATGCAAAAAAGCTAATTGCTTTTGCATAGAATGTATCTGCTTCCACTTTTTTCTTCTCGAAAATTCTTTTTTCTATTTCTAACATTAGAATATAGCATTCTTCAGCTTTTCCACTTTTGTTAATCTCTCTATAAGTTTTAATCGCAGTCTCTGCGAGTTCTCTTGCTAATGTATAATTCAAATCCATTGAGTTCTTTGCATTTTCACAGAGTTTATCAGCTAAACTCTCCTTTGAAAATTCACTCAAAATTTTATAATAGTAGAGAGCTTCACCTTTCGATAGTACAACTTCTGTATTATTATCTTTGTCAAAATCACTAACAAGCATTTTGTCCATTCCTAAAATTGGTTGTTTTATAATTGTCTTTCCATTTAGTTCCATCACATAGAAATTTTTGTCAGTAATTATAAAAATTTTCTTCTCAGAATCTTGTGCATATAGCCTATAGATAGAAACTGCTCTTATATTCTCACCCAGAGGAATTCTGAAATCCAAAAATTTTTCACCAGATCTAGTTAAGCCTTGAACTCCAGATATTTTTCCAGAATATGCCAAAATTATCTCAGGAACTCCATCGTCTTGAAGGTCAGTAGCAATAACTTCTTTTATGTCATCAGGGCTTTCATATGTCCATTCCTCTGTGAAGTTCATTACTGAGAGTGAATAAATTTTTTTATCATCAGAGCTAATAATTATGTTTCTAAAATTTTGAAAATTTAAAAAATCAGCATTCAAGAAAATTTTTTCATATGTGGAATTTACCTTCTCTGTAAAATTTTGAGATAGCACAATTATTGAACTTCTTTTTTTAGTTTCTTCATAAAACTCCTTTATTTTACCAGTTTTGTTTTCATATCTTTTTGGTAGTGTTGTAGAAGTGAAGTTGCTAATTGGTTCGCAATCTCTGTAGCAATATAAACCTTCAATATATATTGGAGTGCAGCTATAGCCAAGTGGTTGATATGAACTATAGTTAAAATCACTACACTTTACTTCACTAGCCCAATCAACCCATTCTTCATAAAAAAAAGTATCATAGCCAGATGTGATAAGGATTATATCATTTTCACCATCAAAATCAAAATCAGCAATTATCATTTCTTTAATCCATCCACTAATTTCTGTTTTATTTGTCTCATTAGTTTTAACATAATCAAAAATTTTTAACTCGCCTTTATGCAAATTTTTCTCATACAATATACCTCTTGTTATAGCACTTCCGTCTGCACTTAAATTTAGATATTGCCTTCTAACAGGAGTTCTTTCATTCCACCCAAATCCAACAAAAATTTTTTTTGTTTTATTGTCTTCTAAATGTGTTGTTTTAATAGCATATGCTTTCCCTTTTGAGTTTAATTTATAATTTTTTAGCAAATTTCCTTTTTTATCAAAGACATAAAGCTTATCATATGAGGCAAAAATAATTTCTCCATAGGAATCCAAATTTATATCATCAGAGTATAGAGAAGTTATTGTACTATCTGCTTTATAGGACCATTCTAATAGCATTGTTTCATCTGCAAGTGCTTCAAATGAAATAAAAAACAAAACAAAAATTAACAATATTGCCCTTATTTCTAATTTTTGCATTTTATTACTCCTTTGTTTTCTAAGTGTTTAAAGTCAAAATTTTTTGGGATTTCTGTGCCAAAATATTTCAAAGTTATTTGCCTTACTTTTTTCCCTTTCCTTATGCTTTTAACTAAGTAAAAATACTCCCTTCCCTTAATCCTTTTCTTTCTTATGAACATTTTAACTTCCTTATTTTTCTACCAATTTTTTCTATTCTTAGCATGCTATCTTTTTTCCTCATCTCCTTCAAATTTGGCATTCCTCTGCTATATTCTCTAATCCATTTTTTTGCAAATTTTCCTGTTTGAATTTCTTCTAAAATTTTTTCCATGTTTTTTCTGACATGTCTATCTATAACTCTTGGCCCATTTACTCTGCCACCATACTCTGCAGTATTTGAAACTTTTGACCACATATAGGCTAAGCCACCTTTATGTATCAGATCAACAATCAATTTTAGCTCAGTTAATGCTTCAAAATATGCAACTTCTGGCGAGTAACCTCTCTTAACAAGAATATCAAAAGTCGTCTTTATAAGTTCTGTAACTCCGCCGCATAAATCAACTTGCTCAGTGAATAGGTCAGCATCAGTTTCATCAGCAAATGTTGTTTCAATAATCCCAATTCTTCCAGAACCAATGGCCTTTGCAAGTGCAAGAGCAATTTTTTTTGCGTTGCCGCTATAATCCTGAGCTACTGCAATTAACGCCGGAACTCCAGAGTTATTCAAGAATGTTTCTCTGAGCATAACTCCTACACCCTTAGGTGCAACAAGAGTCACATCAACATTCTTTGGCGGGATTATTAGATTGAATCTTATATTAAATCCATGTGAGAAATTCAGGACTTTCCCTTCTTTTAAATTTTTCTGAATTTTTCTTTTATAGATATCAGCTTGGACTTCATCTGGAAGTTGTATTGAGATTATGTCTGCTTTTTTCACAGCATTTTCTATTGAATAAACCTCAAAACCTTCTTTTATTGCAAGCTCTTTTGTTTTGCCTCTTCTTTGCCCTATTATAACCTCTAAGCCAGAGTCTCTCATATTTTTTGCTTGCGCTGAACCTTGATTGCCATAGCCAATAACTGCAATTTTTTTATCTTTCAGTATGCCTAAGTTGATATCCTTATCATAATAAATTTTCATTTATAGGTGTTATTTATAATGGAAAGTAATTATTAATAAAGATAACGCCTAAATACATCAAAATGGCGATTGGAACATTTGAAATTTTGTTGATTTTTTTGATACTCCTACTTTTATTTGGGAGCAAAAAATTGCCAGAATTAGCTCGCTCTCTTGGTGAAGCTATAAAGGAATTTAAAAGAGGATTAAAGTAGAATATGGAAAAGCCACTTATTTTTGCAGCTTTTTTGTTAGGCTTTTCATCAATACTAACGCAAATAATCCTCTTAAGAGAATCAATTTCTGGATTTTATGGAAATGAACTTTTGCTTGCGGTTGTTTTAGGAAATTGGCTTTTTCTCACTGCTTTTGGAAGCTATATCGGAAAATTTCTACAAAATATTAGAGAGAAGCTAAAAATTTTCATAACATCTGAAATTTTAATTTCATTAGTAATATTGCCTTCAATTTTTTTAGTAAAAGTAGCAAGGAGTTTCGTTGCTGCTCCAGGGGAGCAAGTAAATTTAATTTTTGTTTTCTTTTTTTCTTTTGTAGTTCTGTTTATACCATGTTTAATTTTTGGAATTCAATTTGCACTTCTCTGTTCTATATTTTCAGAAAATAAAAGAAGAGGCTATTTAGAGCATGGTGCTAATAGAGTTTATGTCTTGGAAAGCTTAGGCAGTTTATCTGGAGGTTTCCTTTTTAGTTATTTTTTTATATTCTTCTTAAATTCATTCCAAAGCGCAGAAATTGTTATTGCACTAAATTTAATCACAGCTCTTGCATTATCTAAACTTCTAAATTCTAATGAGAGAAAAAAATTCATTTTTTTACTATCTATACTCTCCCTTCTTTTTTTAACATCTCTAAATTTAGATTTTCAAACAGAGGCAATAAAACTCCAGTTCCCTTCACAACAACTGATTTATCATGGAAATTCAATTTACGGAACTATAACTATTACTAAACTTCAAAATCAGCTAAATTTTTATGAGAATTCATTTCACTTGTTTTCAACAAATGAAAATTTTTCAAATGAGGAAAGAGTCCATTATGCCATGCTCCAAAGTTCAAACCCTAAGAAAGTTCTTTTATTATCTGGTGGTATTTCAGGAACTTTGAATGAATTACTAAAGTACTCATCTGTTGAAAAAATTGATTATGTTGAACTTGATGCAAAAATTATTGAAATAGCAAGCAAGTTTGTTCCTGAAAATTTAGGAAATGAAAAAGTTAGCATTCATGTAAATGATGGAAGATTTTTTGTAAAGAGATGTAACGAGAGCTATGATGTTATCATAGTAGATCTACCAACTCCTAATTCAATACAAGTTAACAGATTTTACACATTAGAGTTTTTCTCAGAAGTTAAAAAAATTTTGAATAAAGATGGCATTTTCTCTTTGAGGTTATCTTCTGGTTCTGGAAATTACCTAAGCTCAGAAGTTTCAGCTTTAAACTCTGCAATTTATAAAACCTTAAAAAAAATTTTCAAGAATGTTCTCATAATTCCTGGAGAAACAATTTACTTTATCTCATCTGATAAAGAGTTAGATTATAACTATGAGGAGAAATTAATGCAGAAAAATATAAGCACTAGCTATATGCAATACTACATAAATGGAAAGATCAATGATGAGAGAATAAATTACTTTAAAAAAGCACTGAATGATAGTACTGAAAGAACTAATGAAGATTTCAGGCCAATTTCACTTTATCATTATCTACACTATTGGCTTAGTCTTTTTAATATGGATTTTAAATTTATCATCGCAATTTTTTTGATCATACTTGCTTTTTCTATTTATATTACAAAATTAAAGCCGATATCCCTAGCTATAATGTCAGTTGGCTTTTCAGGAATGCTAATAGAATTTATCCTAATCTTTGGGTTTCAAATTCTTTATGGTTATGTCTATGAGAAGATAGGTGTAATAATAACTGCATTTATGTTTGGTCTATTTCTTGCCTCTATTTATATAACAGAAAGAATCAAATTTGGGAAATTTTCTTATTTAGAACTACTAAAGTTTCAATTTTTTATAGCTTTATACTCCATAGCACTCCCATTAATATTCTTTTCAATATCAAATATCACTGATCAAAATTTCATGTTCTTTTCAGTTGAAGTTCTCTTCCCATTTTTAACTATAATCATTGGTGCCCTAGTTGGAGCGGTTTTTCCATTAGCAGTTTCTCTTTACGAAAAAAATAAATCCCTAAAAGTTATAGAGAGAGCACCCCTACTTTATTCATCAGATTTACTTGGGGCGTGTATAGGTGCTTATTTTGGGGCGACATTATTGATCCCAATTTTAGGTGTACTAGAAACATGTATTTTTCTATTTTTGTTGAATATAATAATAATGTTATATGCTTTTTTCAAGTTTAAATAAAATGAAGAAAATAAAAAGGAGAAATTCAACATCGTTTTTTAAGCAAAAAATTACGAGAAGGGATTTTTTAAAGAAAGGGGTAGTTGGCTTATTTGGAATTGCTGCAGGATATTTTATCCTAAAAAAACTATTTTTGGAAAAATTACCAGTAGAAAATTCAGTTGGAAGTCAAATTCAAGAGCTATGGAAATGGTCAAAAGAAGCAAGTTATTATGAAAAATTTCCAAGTTACATCAGATGCAAGTTATGTCCACATCAATGTTCTTTGAATGAGAATGAAAGAGGCATATGTAGAGCAAGAGTTAATTTTAGGGGTAAGCTTTATACTTTAACTTATGGAAATCCATGCGCCTTAC
The DNA here is from genome assembly GCA_038891095.1 of Candidatus Altarchaeota archaeon. Lineage (GTDB taxonomy): Archaea > Altiarchaeota > Altiarchaeia > IMC4 > QMZM01 > JAWAEV01. Next base: position 80,560 of record JAWAEV010000001.1, on the reverse strand, counting down.
ATATTGATCCTATAGAGAAGAAGCCATTCTATCACTTTCTCCCAGGAACATTTGCTTTTTCTTTATCAACAGCAGGATGCAATCTGAGATGTAAATATTGCCAAAATTTTGATATCTCCCAGAAAAAGCCAGAAGAAACAACAAATTATGATATGCTACCTGAGAAAACAGTTGAATTAGCATTAAATGAAAAAGGAAAAGATGATAAAGTTATGACAATAGCATATACATATGCCGAGCCTGTTGCATTCTATGACTATATGTTAGACACAGCAAAAATTGCTAATGAAAAGGGAATAAGAAATGTTGTAGTTACAGCAGGGTATATAAATGAAAAGCCTCTTATTAACTTGGCAAAGGAGGTAGATGCAATAAAAATCGATCTAAAAGGTTTTAACGAGCGATTTTATAGAGAAATTTGCGAAGCAGAATTAGAGCATGTTCTGAAAGCATGTAAAATTACTTATAGAGAGGCAAAGTGGTTCGAGATTGTAAACCTTGTTGTGCCGACCCTAAATGATAACTTAGAGGAGATAAAACAACTATGTGAATGGATTAAAGAAAATTTAAGCAAGGATATTCCATTGCATTTCAGTAGATTTCATCCTATGTATAAGTTAACAAATTTACCACCAACGCCAATAGAAACTTTAAAAAAGGCAAGAGATATAGCCCTTAATGTAGGATTAAATTTTGTATATATAGGGAATGTTCCCCATGATGATTATGAAAATACTTATTGCCCAAAATGTAAGAGTTTACTTATCGAGAGAATTGGCTATAAAATAAAACGCAATGATATAATTGATGGTAAATGCAAAAATTGTGGAGCTAAAATTCCAGGCATCTGGAATTAAAAAATGAATTTCAAATTTTTGAAATTTAGAGCTTTACGAATAATTTCTCAGAGTATTTCTCTTTATTTTCTATTCCCTCTTTTTTTTGCTGTTTTCTACTGTCCCTATACATTGCCATGGATATCATGTAATTTCTGCACATATTTTTGGTGCCCATCAAAGTATATGAGAAAAGCAACAATATTTTTCATTGGCATTTCAGCAATATTTGCTGGAAGAGTATTTTGCTCTTTCTCATGTCCTTTTGGTTTTTTTCAAGACATTATAAATTTCTTTTCAAGAAAAATTTCAAAATCAAAGGATTTAGTCATAGCAAGAAATTCAAAGATAAAATTTCTATTTCTTTTCATAGCTTTTATTTTTGCACTAAATCTCTCTAGAATAATCTCAATAAAGATTCTCAACGAATTTCCATCAACTAACATTTTGCTTTCATTAATTCTTGCTATTTCAATCTTTGTTGCAGCATTTAGTTCGAGATTTTTTTGTAGATTTTTATGTCCTTTAGGTGCATTGATTTCAATCTCAAATAAGTTGAGCTTATTAAAGTTGAAATTTAAGGAAAAACTTTGTAATAAATGTAAAATCTGTAAAGAGGTATGTGAAATGAAAATAAATAACAAGAAAGAAAATGTTGATTTAAACTCAACTGACTGCATAATTTGTTTTGAGTGTTTATCTAAATGTCCAAAGAACGCAATTAGATTTTCTCATAGATTTTAAAATGAAAAAAAGAAAAGATGTAAGAAAATATAAGCAAAGGAAAATTTTTTTGTTAATTTTTATTACCTCTTTGTTGATTTGTATCCCTCTATTTTATTCTCAATTTAGCAAAGAGAAAAAAGAAAAAGAACAAGAAATTGAAGAAGAAATTGTAAAGAAGGCAGTTGTTGCTGGTCAGTTTTATCCCTCGGAAAAAAAAATTTTGGATGAGATGGTAAATAGCTATATTGAAAATGCAAAAGAAAGAAAAATCTCTGGGAATATTTGTGGCTTGATTGCACCACATGCAGGTTATATCTTTTCTGGCAAAGTTGCTGCATTTGGCTATAAAAAATTAATTGGCAGGGAGTATGAAACTGTATTCATTTTAGGTCCTTCACATTATTCTTGGTTCAATGGAGCAGCAATATTAAACGCAACAACTTATGAAACTCCCTTAGGGAAAGTAAAAATTTCAAAAAAAGCAAGAGAAATGCTAAAGAATGAGCGAGAAATTTTTGTGGTTAACGATGCTGCATTTCTGAGGGAACATTCAGTAGAGGTTCAAATTCCATTCCTACAAAAAGTTCTTAAAAATTTTACAATTGTTCCAATAGTTGTTAGCAATGTAAAGCCGAAAGAACTTGCAGATGCTTTGATGAAATACATTGATGATAACTCATTAGTAATAGCAAGCTCTGATCTAAGTCATTATTATTCATATGAAAAAGCTCTTGATTTAGATAGGAAATGCATAGATGCTGTTATCAGCATGGATTCTTCTAAAATTGATCAATGTGAGGCATGTGGAAAAATACCAGTTATAACTTTAATGTATATAGCAAAAGAAAAAAATTGGAATGCTATGCTCTTAAACTACAATAATTCAGGTGATACATATGGCGATAGAAGTAGAGTTGTTGGTTATGCATCAATTGTTTTCTATAGAAATGAGAGCGATAGCATAAATGAAAATGATAAAAAATTTTTATTAAATTTAGCAAGGAAAACACTTGAATCTTATCTGAGCACTGGTATTAAGCCATATATTAATGAAACTGAAATTTCTGAAAATTTAAAAATGAAGCAAGGTTGTTTTGTAACATTAAAGAAGAGCGATCAACTTAGAGGTTGTATTGGCCATATCTTACCACAAGTTCCTTTATATGAATGTGTTATAGAAAATGCAATTAATGCTGCACTTCATGATCCAAGATTCACTGAAGTAAGATATGATGAGCTAAAAGATATAAAAATTGAAATTTCAGTGTTATCATTACCAAAAATTTTAAAATATTCTTCTGATGAAGATTTACTAAATAAGTTAACTCCTTATAAGGACGGAGTTGTACTGAAGTTTGGTTCAAGACAATCAACCTATTTGCCACAAGTTTGGGAACAAATTCCAGATAAGAAAATTTTTCTTTCTAGTTTATGTTTGAAGGGGGGTATGCCAGAGGATTGTTGGAGGAAAGGAGTTGAGGTTTACACCTACAAAGCAGAAGTATTCAGCGAAGAATAAAAATGAGAAAAACTTTTTTGGAGCATCTCATTGAACTGAGAAAGAGAATTTTATTAAGCATTCTTGCATTAGTTTTATTTTCAATTCTCTCATATCCCTTCTCAGGAGGGGTCCTAAATAAAATTAAAAGAGATATAATTCCTGAGTATCAGCTATATATTTTTTCACCACTTGAGGCAATAGTGCTATCTCTTAAAATTTCTATTCTCTTAGGATTTTTTCTTAGTTCGCCTATATTTCTTTTTGAATTTTTGAGTTTTATTGAGCCAGCTATGAAAAGAAATGAAAAAAAGCTTCTCCTTATAACTCTTTTTTCCTCAATGCTACTATTCCTCTTAGGCCTTCTCTTTTCATATCTTCTTTTAATTCCCATAACATTAAAAATTTTAATCGAATTCTCTCTACCAGTTGCAACGCCTCTTTTAAGTTTAGAACAAACATTTGATTTCATTATCTCAATGATGTTAATTTTTGGAATTGTTTTTCAATTGCCTTTGATAATTGGAATTTTAACAAAACTTAAATTTCTAAATCCAAAAGAATTAATTTCAAAGAGAAGTTATGCCATTGTTTTAATTTTCTTAATTGCTGCTATTATAACTCCTGACACCTCAGGGCTAACTCAAATATTAGTTGCAATTCCTATGATATTAATATATGAGATGAGCATTTTGATATCAAAAAATTTAAAGTAAAATGATTGGTACATCAGAACTAATTTTAGTTTTTATAATAGCACTTCTCTTTCTTAATCCAAAAAAACTTCCAGAAGTTGCAAGATCTCTTGCAAAAGCAATTAAGGAATTCAGAAAAGCAGTAGGTGAAAATGAAAGTGAAAAAAGAGCAAATGTTAAAGAATTAAAAGGTTGATAAAGCGATTTCTTCATTTATTGCTTTGAGCGGTTAATTAAAAACTCTATGAATTTCATAAAAAATTTCAATTCTGTAAAAAGAAAAGTATTTAATCTTGTATTATAAATTTGAATAAAACGCACAAAATGGATAAAATTGAATTTGACACAGAGAAACTTGATATCTTAATTGAAAGATCATTCTGGAAAGATATACTACTGGAGATAATTTCTGAGATGGATCCATGGGATGTGGATATAGTTGAATTAGCAACTCGCTATTCAAAGAAAGTTGAGAAAATGCGAGAGTTAAATTTTAAAATTCCTGCAAATGTTGTTATTGTTAGTTCTGTGCTATTGAGAATGAAATCAGAACTTTTGAGATTTTCAGGTCCAGACTTAGAGTATGATCTTGAATCTTGGGTTTCAGATGGTGAATTTCTACAATTTTTTTCAGATACATGGCAGAAAGAGAATAATAGAGCAGTGAATGTTGAAATTGACCCAGAAATTCCGATTCAAGTAAAACCCCAAAGAGTAACAAAGAGAAGAATTACTGCAATAGAGCTAATTGCGGCAATTCAAGAAGTTTTAGAGGAGAAAGAAAGAGTGATTGAAAGTAAAGCAAATGGGAGAAATGAGATTATAATCTCTGAAACTTTTAACATAAAAAAAGCAATTGAAATAACCTATCTAAAAATAATGGAAATTTTGATGAAAAAGAAAGTTGCATTGTTTTCAGAAATTTTAACTGAGAGAAAAGACCTAATTCCTGTTTTCATTTCTTTGTTGCATCTATCAAACAGCAAGAAAATTAAACTTAAACAGGAAAAGTTATTCGGTGAGATATTCATAAGTGCGTTTTAGCTTTGCACAGATAGCATAAAAAAGATGCTTATCCCATTATGGTAAATTTATTCTGAAAGATATTTAAAAATTTCATCAACTCTTAACCTAATTTGTTTTTTTGTATTTCTTTCTCTGATTGTCACTGTGTTGTCTTTCAAGCTATCATAATCTACCGTTATTGCAAAGGGCACACCAATTTCATCTGCTCTTGCATACCTCTTACCAATGCTACCAGAATCATCATAAAAGCAATAAATTCTTTTTTTCTTTAAAATTTCAAAAATTTCTTCTGCTTTTTTAGGAATTCCATTTTTGTTCACTAAAGGAAAAATTCCTGCGAGATACGGAGCAACTCTTTTAGGGAATGAAAAATAGTTTCTTTCATTTTCTTCGACATAGCAAGATTCAAGAATGCAATAAAATGGCCTGTCAATTCCATAGGCTGTTTCTATAACATGTGGTATAAATTTTTTTCCATCGTAAGTAACAGAGAAGTCTTCACCACTTAAATTTTTATGCGCTTTTAAATCATAATCTGTCCTATCAGAAATTCCGACAAGTTCAATTCTACCGAAATTTTCAGAAATGAATTCTATATCCCATGTGTCAGTTGAGTAAAAAGCACGTTCCTCATCCTTATGCTGCCTTAATATTAACTTCTCTTTTTTAATTCCCATTGCTTCAAAAAGTTTTATTGAAATTCCTAAAAAATATGCAATAATCTGCAACTTTATTATCTCCTTATTGACTGCATCTTCAAGAGAAATTTCATAGCTTTTATCATTTTTATCAACAATCTTAACTTTTATCTCTTTAACTTTGCTGAAATCCTCAATAAATTTTTTTTCTGGATCTACAAAGAATTGGATTTCCGCTTGTGAAAATTCTCTAAGCCTTATCATACCTTGCCTTGGAGAAATTTCATTTCTATATGAATGACCAATTTGCAAAACACCAATGGGTAATTTTTTTCTGCAAATTTCCCATAATCTTGAAAAAGCTAAATATGTAGTTTGTGCAGTTTCCGGTCTTAAATAACCAATTAGCTTCTCTTTTCCAGGGCCAATTTCTGTTTTAAACATTAAATTATAAGAGAAAAGTTCTCCTAAGTTGCCATTACATTTTGGACATTTTGCTTTTTTTTCTGAGAGTAAATCCTCAATCTCCTTTTTTGTTTTTCCCTCACAACTAATTTTCAATTGTTTCTCAATTAAATGGTCTGCGCGATATGCTTCACCACAGCTTAGACATTCAACCATCAAATCAGAAAAATTTTTTACATGTCCTGAAGCAATCCAAACTTTTTCTGGTGAAAGAGTTGGACATTCAACTTCAACAAATCCATGATCAATTATAAAAAATTCTCTTATCAAATTTTCAATATTCTCCTTTATCCTTTTTCCTATTGGTCCATAATCATAAAATCCAGAGACCCCACCATAAGGCTCAAATGAAGGATATATGATGCCCCTTTTTTTTGCTATTTCAAGAATTTTTTCATACATTTTATTTAAGTTTCTTTTTCTCTTCTTCTAACACTGCTTTTAATCTATCTCTTTCTGCTTGCAATTGCTTTAAATGCTCTATCTCCTTCTTTAACCTTTCTTCTTCTGCTTTTCTTCTTTCTTCTTCCTTTCGTTTTTCTTCTGCTTCCAAAGCCTTTTTTCTTAACTCTGCTTTTTTCCATTTCTCTCTCTGCCAGAAAATTATAACAGATATGAAAATTATAGCCACTATCGCAACGAGTATATTCCTCTGAAGTTTTTCTCTTTCTTCTATCTCCTTTCTTTTTTCATCATTCTTCTTTATTAGTTCATTACATTTTTCTATTCCTTCTACAAAATTTATTTTCTTGTAAGTATTATTCGCTTCAATTGCATAGCTTTTAGAAACGGTAAAGCTACCCTCTTCATACTTTTTCAGTGCTTCTTTATACTTTCTATCTGCTTCATTCTTGCTATTGTTACCTTCTTGAATTTTTTTGAAAAGTAAATTACTTTTTTCTATATCTTGCTGTCTGTTAATTTGCCTATAGATTTCAACAGCTTTTTCAAGTTCAGAAACCGCAGCATTGAATTCTGCAATTTTATATTTTGAATATGCTTTTTCATATGCGGAATTTGCATTAGCTAAAATTTCTAGCGCATTGTTTATCTTTCTTATCAGTGCTTCACATTTTGAAACACCTACCCAATCGTTAATACTCACAAAGATTTCTCTTGATTTATTAGCTGCAATACTTGCATTTTCATAAAAAGATAAATCATAAAATTTATTTGCATCACTATAAAGATTTTCAGCAAGTGTTTTTTTATCTATAATTTTTGCTTCATTTTCTATCATCTCTAACTGCTTATTACATTCATAAATTTTCTTTTTATAGTACTCTGTCTTTTCTAATCTTTCTTTAGTTTTTAAACTATCAGCCCAGTTAAATAGCTCAGTATAAATTTGCTTTGCTGTTTTTGATGCAGATGTTGCATTTTTAAACATTTCTTCAGCTAATACATAACTACCCTCATTGTATTTACTTCTCCCAGAAAGATAGAGCAATTCTGCCTTGTTATAATAACTTTCAGCTTCTTTCTTAAGCCTTTCTTCATTTTTTGAAAGAGCATTTTGTATGTTATTTATTAGTGCAATACAATTTGCATATCCCGCTGTGTTATTAACCAAAGTATAAAGCTCTGAAGCATTTTTTGCATATTCCAAAGCAGTGTTAAAATTTTTAAATGTTGGGGTTTCCATTGCTTTAGTATACCATTCCTGGGCAGTTGTATAATAAACATTTGCATTTTCATCAATTTGCGCTATATCAACTTGTATATTGCTGATTAGAGCATTACATTTTTCAACTCCCTGCATATCATTTATAAGAGAATAAATTTCTTTTGCTTCATTTGCCTTATTTAGTGCATAGAACAAATCCTTCCTTTGTTTATACAGTTTATAAGCCTCATTATAAATTTCATCTGCCTGCTCTTTCTTATTTTCTTTTATTTTATTTTCTGCATTTTTTATTAGTTCATCGCATTTCTCTATCAAATCTCCTGGGAATAGTAAATAAGAATAATATTCTTTTGCTTTCTCTGCATATTGCTTAGCTAAGTTGTAGTTTCCATAACCTCCTTGAGTATAATAATCAAGTGCTTTCTGGTAGTAAATATAACCTTGATCTCTAAGACATTTATCTACTTTAATACTTCTAAATTCATTAACTTCATTTCCTTTTTGAAAATTTCCAACTTTAACATATAGATTATATGCTCTCTCTGCGAAGATGCTTGCATTTATACAATTTGCTGCATCATATTGCTTTTTTGCTTCGCCATAATACATATCTGCAAGTTCAACATCCGAAATTGCATTTACAAAAATCAATAGAGTTAAAATCCCTAATAAAGTTAGAGTTTCAAATTTCATTTTTCTTTCCCTCTTTTCAATTTTCTTAAAAAAAGAACAGTTAATAATATCAATATTAATAATATCCAAAGTACTAAAATACTTTTCTTTTCATCGAAAATAAATTCTTTTTTTTCAATTGTAGTTTCAATTGTTGTTTCTGTAGATAAAAGTTCTGCTGGTTTTTCAATTCTCTGTGATGCGTTTTTTATTTCATCTAAAAGCAAATTGCATTTTTCCATTTCTGAAATGTCATTTAACTCAGCAAAAATTTTATTTGCCATTTGTAGGTATAGTGTTGAGTTTTCATAATCTCCATATTTGTAGAAGGACATAGCACTTTCATAAAAAGAATTTGCCCTCTCTCGTTTATCAGTAATTTTTCTTTGTTGTATCTCTTGCAATAAAGATTTAACATTTAATAATCCTGCAGAATTTTGAATTTCTTCATAAATTTTTAATGCCTCTTTTGCTTTCATTTCTGAAACTTCATAATCTTTCATGCTTAGCTTTTTTAGTGCATTTTCATAAATTTCATCTGCAATTTTTTTCTTCCAGAATTTTTTATCTATGCTAAAAATGTGCAAAATACCTTCTTCCCATAGGAGAATTTCTTTTTCATCATCGCCATTTAAATCCACAAGAAAAATTTTTTTTGCTTTATATGGTGTCTCTGACCTGAATTTTAGAGTTAAATTTAATGGGTAAAATGCCAAAAGTTCTGAAGTAGTAAAGAATACTAATTCCTTTTCATTGTCTAAATCAAAATTTTCATAAAACACTTCTATAATAGTCTCGTTAAATGAATAAGTCCAATTCAAGATAAAATTTTTAAAGCATGTTGCATTTTTTTCAGAGTATACAATTATTTCCTTTTGCATATCTTTGTCAAGATCTTCAATAATAACCCCTTTTAAATTTTCAGGAATAGAAATTTGCTTTGTTAAATTTCCCTGAATATCAACTATAAAAATTTCATTTTTCTTTGAAATTAAAATCAAATTTTTTTTCATTAAATCAGAGATACCCTCAATTAAATTGTCAATTCCATCAGCAATAGTGTAATTCCAAAATGGGGTTCCATCAAAATCAACTGCATAAATCTTAGAGAAAGATTTTGCAATTATCTCTTTTTTCCCATCGGAATTTATATCACTTACAAGAATTTTCTCTATTCTGTCATTTGGCATTAGAGCATTATTATACCATAAAACTTCTTTGTAATTATCTCTCAAGGTCATTATACCTTTTGAAGTACCAATAATAATCTCTTTATAATTATTGCCATCTAAATCTTCAGTTTCAACAGTGTTGAATATAACACTTGTGCCAACTTCGCTTTGAGGATATTTAAGAAGAACTTTTCCATTGTTATCGAGAATCCACAATGAGAATTTTGCAATTTCAGCTATTACTTTTCCTGTAGTTATAAGAATTTCTTTTTTGTTATCTGAATTTAAATCAGCTATATTAACAGAATTTATATCCTCATCGCTATAGCTCCATAATAAATTTCCGCTTGAGTCAAAAACAGAAATTTTATTCTTAGAAAGAATAACAATTTCTAAGTTTTTATCATTGTTTAGATCTTCAAAAAAAATTTTCTTTATAGTACCAACACTGAAATTTGTTTTCTCTTCTAAAATAGAGGCATCACATAGCCCAAATATTAACAAAAGGAAAATAACTATGAAAAATTTTTTTTTCATTTTTTGCGAAATCTAAATTTCATCTCTATAAGACTTTGCTGAATCTTCTGGTGAAATTATATTTATAATGACATCAGAACCAAATTCAAAACCTGCAAATTTTGTAATTCTTGGAAAAATCACAAGATGTAAATGTAAATCTTCATTTTTTACAAAATTAATATAAAAGTTATATGCTGGCTTTGAAAGCATTTTTCTCATTCTAAGCAAAATTTTTCTTAGGGTTTCGCAAAATGATAGAATTTCCTCTTTTTTAAATTTTTTCAAGCTATTTAAATGTCTTTTTGGCATTATCCAAACTTCATATGGAAATCTTGAAGCATAAGGTGAGAAAGCCAATGTATGTTTATCTTCAAAAATTTTTCTTTCTGAATTTTTTTCTTTGTTTAAGATATCACAATATGGGCATCTCCCCTTCTTTTGCATGTATCTCTTAACAGAAAAAATTTCTTCTTTTATGCTTGGGGGAATTATATCCATTCCAGCAATTTGCATGTGTGAATGCTCAAGAGAAGCTCCAGCATCTTCGCCAAAATTTTTGAAAATTATAACATATTTCACCTCTTTATTTTTTTCGATTGCTTCAACTCTTTTTGCAGCCAATTCAAAGACTTTAACTATTGTGCTAACATCAAGATCTGTAAGCTCTTTATCATGCTCGGGAGTTTCAACAACAACTTCATGCCATCTTGTAGCAGGGAATTTATTTGGGAAATTTCTTACTATCCACGAGCCACTTTTTTCAATTCTGCTGATTTCTGGTGGAGTTGTATTTTCATTTCCAGGACAAAAAAAACATAGTTTTCCCTTGGAGTTTGAGAATTCCTGTTTTTTAAATTCTAAAAATTCTTCAGGCCTTTTTTTTCTTTCAGATGCAATAATAACATATCTATCCAGAAAGTAATCCTTTCTAAGTTCTGGCATTTTCTATTTAATTTATAGTATTCGTGAATATATATGTTCTCAAAGGCGCATTGCTTTATTAGCCAATTGAAATTTTTTGTAGTTCCATGTTCCTATCCTAAGAAATAATATGTTAGCTGTTAACCTAAGATAATTAGCTCTCAAAATTCCAATAATTTAATATAACTGAAAATTTCTATAAATGTCCCATCTAACAAAATACAATCCCATCTAAGTAATGCTGTTTTTTTATTTTTTAAAGGAGAAAGACACATATATATACTACTCAATAGTTTATTTTTTATCATCATAAAATTTCATACATAAATTTCGTAAAAACATAAATTAAATTTATTATCAAAATTTATTAAGAATCAAGATGAATGGAAAGGAGGGCATTCGTATGGATGTCTGATAAGTAGGGTTACTATGGCAACATCCAGTGTGAACTTCCTTTCTATTGCGACCAAACTAAGAAGAGTTCTTTTTAATTCCAGTTGATCCTGCTGGAGGCTACTGCTGTCGGAGTTCGACTAAGCCATGCATATCTGAGTTTCAGGTAATGAAACTCGGTGAAAAGCTCAGTAACACGTGGACAACCTACCCTTAGGAGGGAGATAACCTCGGGAAACTGAGGATAATATCCCATAGGTTAGATGTTCTGGAATGACTCTAACTCAAATGGTTTTGTCTTGATACCAGACAAAGCCGCCTAAGGAAGGGTCTGCGGCGGATTAGGTTGATGTTAGGGTAACGGCCTAACATGCCGACAATCCGTATCGGCTATGAGAGTAGGAGCCGGGAGATGGATACTGAGACAAGGATCCAGGTTCTACGGAACGCAGCAGGCGCGAAAACTCCGCAATGCGCGAAAGCGTGACGGGGGAACTCCGAGTGTCTCTCAAATGAGAGACTTTTGCAGTATCTAAAAAGTACTGCGAATAAGGACTGGTCAAGACTAGTGCCAGCCTCCGCGGTAAAACTAGCAGTTCAAGTGGTAGCCACGATTATTGGGCTTAAAGCGTCCGTAGCCGGTCTAATAAGTTCTCTGTGAAATCCCAAGGCTTAACTTTGGGGCTTGCAGAGAATACTATTAGACTAGGAGTTGGGAGAGGTTGAGGGAACTACTAGGGTAGCGGCGAAATGCAATAATCCTAGTAGGACCGCCGATGGCGAAGGCACTCAACTAGAACAAGCTCGACGGTAAGGGACGAGAGCTAGGGGAGCAAACCGGATTAGATACCCGGGTAGTCCTAGCCGTAAACGATGCGGACTGAGTGTTTCCATATCCTGGGGTATGGAAGCGCTGAAGAGAAATCGTTAAGTCCGCCGCCTGGGGAGTACGGTCGCAAGGCTGAAACTTAAAGGAATAGGCGGGGGAGCACCACAAGGGGTGGAGTCTGCGGTTTAATTGGATACAACGCCGGGAAACTTACCAGGGACGACGGCACTATGAAGGCCAGTCTAAAGGGCTTGCCAGAGGAGCCGAGAGGTAGTGCATGGCCGTCGTCAGCTCGTACCGTGAGGCGTGCCCTTAAGTGGGTTAACGAGCGAGACCTGCGCCTCTATTTGCTACCTCATAAAGAGGGCACTATAGAGGGACCGCCTCTGATAAAGAGGAGGAAGGTGCAGTCGACGATAGGTCAGTATGCTCCAAATTTCCTGGGCTACACGTGGACTACAATGGCATGAACAATGGGTTGCAACTCCGAGAGGAGAAGCTAATCCCCTAAATCATGCCTCAGTTCGGATTGAGGGTTGAAACTCACCCTCATGAAGGTGAAATCCCTAGTAATCGCTGGTAACTATCCAGCGGTGAATATGTCCCCGCTCCTTGCACTCACCGCCCGTCAAACCAACTGAGTGAGCTTAGAATGAGGCTTTCTCTAAGCAGGGAAAGTCGAATTCTAGGTTCGCGAGGGGGGTTAAGTCGTAACAAGGTAGCCGTAGGGGAATCTGCGGCTGGATCACCTCCAAGATATATCTGTTCACACTGGATGCCAAAATAGGACCCTACTATTAAGTAAAGTAGAGTAAAGATAGATTAAGAGTTAAGAGCTTAGAGAACAGAGAAAATAAAAAACAATTAAAAAGAATAATTTGCTTTATGTTACTATTTTGGGCCATGATGGCTTTAGGCCTTATACGGGCCCGTAGATCAGTCTGGTAGATCGTCCGCTTTGCAAGCGGAAGGCCTCGGGTTCAAATCCCGACGGGTCCAATCTCTGCTCGTCGGGATTTAATTGATATGGTTAAAATAAATAAAATTTTAATATACTTACTTAATTTCATTATAAAAATTTATTAATAAAAATTTAGATGCAACTCAAAACCAAAGTGTTTTGGGTGAAGGGTTGATATCATGATACCGTGCATAGATAGTTCGCCAGAGAGAGTGCACTAAGGAAGCCATATAGAGGATGGCTCGGCTCGGTCGCCGATGAAGGACGTGGCAAGCTGCGATAAGCCTTGGTTAGACGCATGCAGTCGTTGACCCAAGGATCTCTGAATTATTCCGAAAGGAAGGGGAACGTGGGGAATTGAAACATCTTAGTACCCACAGGAAAAGAAATCAATTGAGATTTGGCGAGTAACGGCGAGTGAAAGCCAAGGAGAGCAAACTGAATACCTTCATGAAAGTGAAGGTAGATGTGGTGTGGCTTCATAAAAATTTTCTCAGAGGAGATGAAGTTCTCTGGAAAGGGACGCCATAGAAGGTGATAGCCCTGTAATCGAACTCTGAGGAAATTTATGAAGTTCAAGAGTAGTGGGCGTTGGATATCGCTCATGAAGGTTGGAGGCATTGACTTCAAACTCTAAATACGTACCGAGACCGATAGCTCACTAGTACCGTGAGGGAAAACTGAAAAGCATCCATGACAGGATGTGAAAAGAACCTGAATCTATATGGCGATAGTTTGATGCGGCGTAAGTCGCATCGTCCGTCTTGAAACACGGTGTAGGGAGTGTACACATATGGTGACATGAAAATGGTAGCGAAAGCAAATACTCGCAATCTCTTTAAAGAGATGAGGAGTAGGGTAATGTTGCCTAAATCATATGTGTACGACCCGAAGCTAGGTGATCTAACCCAAGGCAGGACGAAGTCCCCATTTAGGGGATGGAGGTCCGGTAAAGGTACTGGGCTCAATCCGTTCTTGTGACCTTGGGATAGGAGTGAAATGCTAATCGAACCTAGCAATAGCGGGTTCCTCTCGAAATAGCCCTTAGGCTATTCTAACCAGAGAAGGGGTATGGTGTAGAGCACTGATTGAGTAGCTAGGAGGCGAAAGCCTTCACTACTCTGTCAAACTCCGAAACTATACCCTTCTGAGAAGGTTGGAAAACGGGTTGGGGGGTAAGCTCCTAATCCGAGAGGGAAACAACCCTGATTATGGTTAAGGCCCCAAAATACTAGCTAAGTGTAAAGAAGGGCGTTTTAGATCTTAGACATTGGGAAGGTTGGCTCAGAAGCAGCCATCCTCTAAGGAGTGCGTAACAGCTCACCCACCGAGATCTAAAGCCCCTAAAATGGACGGGACTAAGCTAGTTGCCGATACCATAACACTCCGATAGGAGATTGGGTAGGGAGGCGCCTTGTTGGGGTAGAAGCTTTCTCGTGAGAGAGAGTGGACCTTACAAGGTTGAGAATCCTACTGGTAGTAACAGCAAAGTGAGGTGAGAATCCTCACCACCAAAAGGGCAAGGGTTCCTCAACAACGCTCGTCAGTTGAGGGTTAGTCGGATCTAAGGTTTTTTTAACTAAAGAAAACCGAAGAGAAACAGGTTAATATTCCTGTACCATGCAGATACATTCGGTAACGAAAAGCCAATTTCTGACTCTTCTGGGTATCCTAAGCATCGCCATCGCGATGTTTAAGGAAGATAAAACTGCGGAGTACTGTAAAAGTGGGAAGCAGTTTAAATTCCAAATAGTCCTCGTAAGAGGATTTAGGAGATCCCAGGAGACCATGAAAAAGAAATTGGTTGGATTCTGCATGCCCGTACCAAGAACTGACACAGGTGCCCTGGGTGAGAAGCCTATGGTGTGTCGAGATAACTCTGCTCAGGGAAGTCGGCAAATTGGCTCCGTAACTTGGGGAGAAGGAGTGCCTGTTTCTCACGAAGCAGGTTGCAATAACAAGTGGAATCCGACTGTTTAACAAAAACACATGTCACTGCAAATTCGTAAGGATTTGTACAGTGGCTGAGGCCTGCCCAGTGACGGTATGTCAAACTCTCTTCCAAGAGAGCTAAGCACCGTTAAACGGCGGGGGTAACTATGACCCTCTTAAGGTAGCGTAATCCCTTGCCGCTTCATTAGCGGCCTGCATGAAAGGCATAACGAGATTCCAGCTGTCCCGAGCAGAGACTCGGTGAACCTACCTTTCTGGTGAACAGGCCAGAGACTTCCGGTGGGAAGCGAAGACCCCGTGGAGCTTTACTGCAGCTTTTTGCTGAGTTGTGGTTAAAATTGCGCAGAGTAGGTGGGAAACATAGAAGTTCCAGTTTCGGCTGGAATGGAGTTGCCGATGAGACACCACCCTATTTTGACTGCAACTCTTATCCCTTAAAAAGGGAGACACCAAAAGGTGGGCAGTTCGGCTGGGGCGGTACACTGTTGAAAAGGTATCAACAGTATCTAATGATTAGCTCAGCTGGTTCAGAACTCCAGCGTAGAGGACAAGACCAAAAGCTAATCTAACTAGATTCCGAACATCAAGGAATCTAGACTTGAAAGAGAAGTCTAGCGAACCTCGAAACCTCATTAATGGGGGTTCGAGCTGATGGAAAAGCTACCCCGGGGATAACTGAGTCGTCGCGGGCAAGAGTACACTAACCCTTTCCTTTAGTAAAGAAAGGCGTTAACTGAAAATAAAAAAGAAAGGGTTTGTATAAATCGACCCCGCGGCTTGCTACTTCGCTGTCGGCTCTTCCTAGCTTGGGTGTGCAGAAGCATCCAAGAGTGAGGTTGTTCGCCTATTAAAAGGAAACGTGAGCTGGGTTCAGAACGTCGCGAGACAGTTCGGCGGCATCTACCGGAAGTGTCGTCTACCTGAGGGGAAAACCCATTTAGTACGAGAGGAACAATGGGTTGCAGCCTCTAGTTTACCAGTTGTCTGATAAGGCATTGCTGGGTAGCCACGCTGTAACCGGTAAGAGCTGAAAGCATCTAGGCTCGAAACGGTCCCCGAATAAGAGGTAGACATAGGCTCCTGTAAAAGACAGGGTAGATAGGCAGGGGGTGTAAGCACCAAGCTTCGGCGAGGTGTTCAGCCCACCTGTACTAATCGCCTACTTAGTGCACTCCTAGCGATAAACTATCTATGTCAAAGAAATATTCGGAGGTAGTGACTCATTTGGCTACCGTTCTCTTAAATGAGAATGAGGAAGCTCCATCCACCCAATAAATTTTTAATTGCCGAGAGGCAAAGCAACATACGAGAGATGAGATGATTTTGCAATTTCTATGAAGTATCCTATCTGAGAGAAAATTGCAAAATCTTGTGAGACAAATGTTGCGTTGGGTGCAAGTTTTTTAAAACGCTTAGACGAATGCCAAAACAGCTAACTTAAGCGTGGCTTAAAAAGCTGACAGAAGATGGACTATGGTCACTGCCAACCTTATAAATTTTAAATTTATAAAAATTATTAAAATACCTCCTCCTTTAATTTTGTGAACTAACATTTTTAATAACTGAACTAAATGTTATTTCAGCAATTCTTTCATAGAATAAATTTTTTATAACTTCCTTAGAACTTCCAAAATTTGCATTCATCGTAACTTCTTTTATGTGAATTTCTATCTTGCTATTCAACTTATTCTGTCAAATAGAAATAAAAGGCAAACAGGATATCCTAAAAACATATTCGTTTTCCATAATTAATTTTAGTACTCGCCCAAATTCAACTTCTCATACAAATTTAATGTTTCTACAGGTATATGTGTAACCAAAATTACTTGGCCTTCCTCTGCAATTTTATTGAGTACTCCTCCTAACATTTCTCTATGCTCCTGGTCAAGACTTCCAAAAGGTTCATCTAAAATTAAAAGTCTTATTGGAGAGAGCAAATCTATTAGAGAGAGCCTGAAAGCAATTGCAAGTTGTGTTTTTTCACCACCAGAAATTTGCTCAATGCTAAGAGATCCATCATTTGCTTTTAATTCAAGTTCATACTCTTTGTTAAAATAAACTTCTTTGTAATTTGGATTTTGATTTATCTTATGAAAGTAACTCGTAAGGAGAAAATTCAATTTTGCTATGTATTTTTCTCTTAAATATTTTGGGATTCCTTTGTCTGTATGGAAAAGGTCTCTTGCTTTTTCAAGAAGATTTAGTTCCCTCTCTAAATTTCTAACTTCCTCTTTCAAATCTAAGAAATTTTTTCTTTCGTCTTCAATTTTTTTCAATTGTGTTTTCATTTCGTTAACTCTAAAATTTTGGCTCTTAAGTTCTACTTGTAGTTTATAAAAATTCTCATTTAAGGTTTCTTTTTCTTTTTTCAGATTCTCAAAGAGATTTTCATCATATACGAGCTCTTTTGCTCTTTTCTCAATTGAAAATTTTTCTCTTTCTGCTGTTGAAAGCTCTTCTTTTAACTTAGGGAGCTTTTCTTCAATTTCAGAAATTTTTTTAACATCTTTTTGCAATTCATTTATCCTGCCTTGAAAATTGTTAAGATTGTTAACTTGCTTTTCTACTTCATTAAGAGATTCATTTTTATAACCAATATCAAAAAGTTCCTTTTCAATATCACATATCTTTTTTTCTGAATTTCGCCTTTCTATGTTTTTCTTATCAATTTGACTTTTGAGAGTTATTAGCTCAACTTCTTTTCTTTTTAAAATTTCAACCTCTTTCTTTTGCTTTTCAAAAATTTCCCTTTCAATATTTAGCCTTCTTTCAAGTTCAACGCCCTTCTCTTTTATTTCATCTATCTCTTTGTATGTTTCTTCCTTTTCTCTTTCTATATGCTCTATAGTCAAGATTTGTCCACATCTTGGGCATCTCTGTTGTTTTTTCAATTCTTCTAAATCTTTAAGAAAATTCATCTTCTCCAAAATTTTTTCTTTCTGAATTGCAAATTCCTTCTCTAATTCAATGAGTTCTTTCTCTTTTTTATTGCACACTATCTGTAATTCATGGAAATTTTTGAGTTCAGTTTCAAGCAATTTAATTCTTTCTTTATCCTCTGCAACTAAAAGTTCTTTAATTCTCTCTTCTAAATTTTTCTTTTCCAAGAGGAGCTCCCTAATTTTTGGATAGTTCTTAAGTTTCTCAATTTCCTTGGTAAGAGCAGAAAATTCAACTTTTTTTTCATTTAATGTTTCTAATAATTTAACATTTGAGTTTATTTCATCCCCAATTTTAACTATCTTTAAATTTAACTCATTCAACTCTCTCTCAGTTATCTCTCTTGCTTTTTTTATCTTTTCAATTTCAGAAATTTTTTCTTTCACCTTCTCTAATTTTTCTCTGATAGAAAAAATTTCAGCTTCAAGCTTTTCACTCTCTACTAAGCTCTTTTCTATATTCCTCTGAATTTTCTCTATCTCATTTTTAAAGAAATTATCATCCTCTGGAAATTTTTTTAATTCATCTTTCAAGAGCAAGAGTTTTTCCCTTTTCTTTAAAATTTCCTCTCCTGCAGAATTATAAATTTTCTCAAATTTATCTAAGCCAAGTAGAGAATCCAACTCTTGTCTACCACCTTTAATTTTTAGCGCATCTAAGATTTCGGTTAATCTTCCTTGCGGGATGTAAAGCAACTTCTCCAAAATTTCTTCATCTAAAATCTCTTTTAGCTGAGAATGCACTGCTGTTAAACTATCAGCTATAAGCAGAGTATTCTTGAAAATTTTTGCTTTTACAGTTTTGTTTCTTGGCAAAATTTTTTCAATGAGGAAAGTATCAGACTCTTTTTTTAGCATCAATCTAACTTTTGCAAAGTCTTTACCATTTTTTATTTTATTTCTATAGCCGCGGGACTGTTCAGTGAAGATAAATTTTATTGCTTCAAGGATGCTACTCTTACCTGTACCATTTCTGCCTTCTATTTGCAAACCTTTTGAAAGGTCTATTGATAAGGAATCATGACATGCCCAATTTTCTAAAGATAAGTGCAAAAGTTGCATTCTAATAATAATTAAAATTTAGAATTTAAGGGAGAAATCTCATATCTCACTTGAAGATTTCAATTTTTGAGTTTACTGTTTTTTTATACTCACAGGTAATTCTTATGGTGGGTAATAGTAATTTTGGGATGTAGTATACCACGCTCCGTTTGGGCATCTAACTTGAGAGACCATATAACTAGTGATTGATGTAGTGCCCCAATTTAGATTATTTCCTGTATCTAAATATCTTCTTCCTGAGGTATACCCTGCATTGGTATAGCCTGAGTATCCATATGTATTTGTTGTGCACTTACAGAATTTGTACATATTAGCAGCTGTTCTGTATAAGTAGCTACTACTCCAACATAATGTCTTTACAGTTGTTGTTGTCGATGTCGTGCTTGTCGTTGTGGTAGTGGTCTTTGTGGTTGTAGTTGTAGTGACTGTAGTAGTGCTTGTTGTGGTTGTTGTAGTCGTTGTTATAAAACCACCGCAAGAGTTTGGAGGAGCGCACCATGTTGCTAATCCCAAACAAGATTCTGCACACCATTCAATTATTTCAGGACCCTCTGGTGGTGGCACATGCACAATTCTAATGTTCCACACACAACTATGACTTACACAATCATTACAACTATCATAAGTGTAACAAGGTATAGTTGTTGTCGTCGTACTAGTCGTAGTTGTAGTAGTGCTGGAAGTCGTTGTTGTCGTACTCATTTTTGTTGTTGTAATTGTTGATGTAGTAGTTGATGTTGTTGTAGTTGTAGTAACAGAAGTAGTTGTTGTGCTTGTAGTCGTAGTAGTTAGTTTATCACAATTTGAATTTCCAGGACCTTGACAGCAAGGTGAGCAATCTGAAGCACTTAGCATTTTTCCTGGTTTACAAGTGTTAAACGGTGGTGCACAACAAAAACCGCCTTGTTCTTCACATTTAGGAAGTTTATATCCTTTAGAATAAGCCCCATAGATAACACCTTGGTCTAAAGTATCAAATCTAACTCCAGCAATTTGGCTTGTGTAGCTAATATTTATCTTGAGATTATATTGCTCCTCTGGTTTATGGTCTTGAGAGCAACAATTTTCTGCTTTTACTTCAATAGCATCGCCTGGATCAAAAAGTCCTGTTCCTTTCGAAGTATCACAATTTTTCTTATCAACAACATTATAAATTTCTATTTTTGAAATATTTACAACGCTTCCGGCACCATTAACGAAAATTCCAGTAAATTCACATGAAGGGGTTAAAATTATACTTGGTTCTAATGGTTTTATCTTTGAAAATCCAGATGCTTTTACTAGAGTTGATTGAGAACTTAAGTTGAAAATTCCAAGGTAATACATAGATACACCAATCGCAGCAATTAATATAATAGCCCAACCATAATTCAGAAGATACTCAGTTGCTCCCTGCGACTTTGACTTTGAGTTTTGAGCCATTATATATTTATATAAAATAAAAAACTAAAAAAGGCTAAAAGTTCTGAAATGTTATGAAAAATCTATGAATGTAATAATTTTCCTGAAACTTTTCTTAAAATTTCAATTTCCCTTCTTTTTCCATATAACAGAAATGCAAGAATAAAGAGAATAAGCGTAAATTCAGATTGAAGCCTTGGTAATGAGTATGTTATAACCAAAACCCAAAAAAAATTTCCTATGAGTGCCCCTATTGAAATGCATAACATTGCCCTATCTTTTCTAATCTTCAAAAAATAAGCAAGAATTGAGGCAAGAAAAATTCCAAATAAAAATGTGAATATTGAAATTGCAACATAAAAACCTAAATGTCCCAACTTATTTTCAAAATTTTCTATCAACACATTACCTGTTTTTCTAACTTTTTCAATCTCCTCCTTTGCTTTTATATCACATACTCTACAAATTTTTCTTATTATACTTTCCTCATAAATTTCTTTGTGTCTGAAAAATTCAAATATTTTAAAAATTAAAGGAAGAGCAGCAAGATACAAAAAAGATAAGTAAAGAAAAATTTCAACAGGACTTAAATTCAAAAATTTAATTGCATAAGGAACAGATGCGATTGGTCCAAGGATATATGATAACAAAACAAATGTAATATCCATCATATACCACAAAAAATATTTGTTATATAATTTATATAAATGCATCATATAATATACTTCTATAAAAATAAAATGATAACCTTAAAAAAATTAAAATCTAAAAATGAATGCAAACATAACTGATTTATGGGCTGAGATAGGAAAAACTGCTGGTGAAGTCTATGTGAATTTTGTTAATAAGGGGGAAGTGAAACTTTCTGATGCGAAAAAGAAAGTCAGTAAGAAGGAACTTTTTGAAATGGCAGTTGGCTGGCTTGCTAGAGAGGGTAAAATCCAAGTCCTAAAGCAGGGCAATACAATGAAGATAAAAATTTTACCATAACCCTTGCACATAAACACAACACGGAATTATAAGAACAAATTTATAATTTCATTCAAGAGAAGTTTTAACCAACCAATGTAAGGAAGCCGTATCCATCCTCTTGCGAGAAGTTGTTCGTCATTTACTGGGTAGGCAATTGTTCCGCATTGGTCAACTGCAGCATTATTATCTCCTTTTGTTATGTAAAAGTTGAAATCCCCTTTTTTTGGATAGCTCTTATATGGGCAATTTTGCTTTCTATTTATGCAATCTACAACCATAGGTATAAATTTCTTCTCTATTTCTTCAGCACTTATGCAGCTGAGAGTGCCATCAATGCGTTCTAAATTCCAATTTTTTATATGTGCTATGCCAACAACTCTATGAATTATCGGCTCACCACCAAAATGGGCAAGATCTCGCTCATAAATTATAACATCCCCTAACTTTGTTTCTGGAAACAATGTTGGAAATTCAAAATTAAAAATTTTTCCTTTTCCATTTGGTGTGATAACTAAGATCATATCCCCTTTATCAAATCCATTCTGCATTGGAAATTTTTCTATTTCTTTTTCTGAAAAACCTTGTGAAATCAACCAACTTTTCCATGAATCGCTTTGATGTAACATACTTTTAGAACTTACTGCAACTAAAGGTACTAACATATTTGCTCCAAAAACTAATCTTGAAACTAAAATTATTATTAACAGAGTTAAGATAACCTCGGAAATTTCTCTTAAGAACCCTATAAGATTTTCCCTCATTTTTTCAAGATTCATTTTAATGTTGAAGTAAATATATTGATTTGAAGTATAAATTTTTAATATCAAATGAAAATTTTACAGATAACCAAATATTTTTATCCTCATTCGGGTGGCATTGAGAACAATGTATTGGGAATTTCAGAAGGACTTGTTGAAAGGAAACATAAAGTTATTGTGCTTTCATCAAATTTTCCAAAGAGTGCTAAATATGAAATTTATCATGGTGTAGAAATTCATCGCAGTAGGATTTTGTTTACAGTTTTTAGGGATCCATTTGCTTTAGGCATGTTGATAAATCTACTAAAGAAAGATTATGATCTAATACACCTGCATTTACCTGATCCATTCAGTTCTTTTTTTGCATTTTTTGCCTCTATCATAAGAAAAAAACCATTAATTGTGACATACCACGCTGATATAATAAAAGAAGGTCTGCATTACAAAATTCTAAAATTTTTCTATGGTTTCTTTCAGGAAGTTCTCTTAAAGCATTCAAAGGTTATAATTGCGACCTCACCAAATTATGTGAATGAATCAGAAATTCTAAGAAAATTTATTAATAAAATTGAGATAATTCCAAATTTTGTTGATGAGAAAAAATTTTCTCCTGAAATAAATCTAGAAAAATTGAGAAAAGTAAAAGAAAAATATTCTTTAACTAACAAAAAAGTAATCTTGTTTGTTGGCAGATTAGTTCCATACAAAGGAATCTCTTATCTCATAGAGGCATTTAAAGAAGTGAAGAAAAAAATAAAAAATGCAAAACTTGTAATTTCTGGTTCGGGACCGTTGGAAAAGAAATTAAAAGAAAAAAGTAGAGGTGTAGATGACATTACTTTCATAAATGCAAATGCTGATGAGCTGCCATTGATTTTTAGATCTGCAGATGTTTTTGTTTTGCCATCTATCACAAGACAGGAAGCATTTGGGATTGCATTACTTGAGGCAATGAGTTCAGGAGTTGCTTGTATTTCAACAAAAATTTCTGGAATGCCTTTTGTTTTAGGAGACGCAGGAATTTTAGTTGAACCAAAGAATTCTAAGCAGTTAAGCGAAGCAATAATCTCTATACTTTCAAATAAAACTTTTGCTAATGAACTTGGAAAAAAAGCTCGAATTAGAGTTGAAGAAAATTTCACAAAAGACAAAGTTGTTGGGAAATTAATTAATTTGTATGAGCGAGTTTTAATTGAGGACAAAAGTGAAACTTAGGCAAAGAGTTGATGACTTTCAAGTTGAGGAGATAAATAAATTTGAAATTCTTGAAAATAGCTCTACTAAAGCGAAATATAAAATTTACCTTCTTGAGAAAAGAGGCTTAGAAACTTTTTTTGTTTTGAAATATCTTTCAAGAAATAATAAAATTCCTCTTTCTGAATTTAAAATTGCTGGTTTGAAGGATAGACACGCAATAACAAAGCAATACTTAACAATACCTTCAAAATATGAACTGAAAAATTTAGATGAAAGAAATCTAAAATTAACATTTTTAGGATATGTAGAAAAACCAATAAAAATAGGTCTTTTGAAAGGAAATAAATTTATGATTACAGTTAGAGACATAAAGAATGAAGAATTGAAAGCTATAGAGGAAAATGCTAATGATGTTAAAAAATGTGGTTTTGTGAATTATTTTGGCTCTCAGAGATTTGGGAGTGTTATCCACGGTAAATTTATTGCGAAATTTATAATGAAAAAAAATTATGAGGAGGCAGTTAAAATTTTCCTCACAAGTTATACAAAACACGAAAATAGGAAGAGAAAGGAAGAGAAGCGGAAAATAGCAAAGAAATGGAATGAAATAAAAACTCTGAAAACAGAGAACAAACTTTTTTCAGAAATTTTGGAGGAATATAGAAAGACAGAGAGTTGGCTTTTAGCATATAAAAAGATACCTAAAAATTTAAGAGAGATTTTTGTTTCTGCATATCAAAGCTATCTATGGAATGAATGCGTAAAATTAATTCTGAAGAGATGTATAGATAATAGAAAACTTTACACTTCAAAATATAGCCTAGGTGAGTTGATTTTCTATAGAAATTTAACTCCTAATGAGATAAGGAAAATCCCAAGAACTTTCAAGATGTTAAGCCATAATGTAAAGCTTACAGATTTTGAAAAAGAAATTGTAGAAGAGGTGCTATCCTCCGAAGGTATACGCATTAAGGATTTTGATATCCAAAAAGAGACAGGGAATTTTTTCAAACTCTATGACAGAGAAATTGTTGCAATGCCAGAAAATTTTGAAATTTCAGAAGCGCAAGTTGATGAGATAAATGATAGATGGAAAAAAAGAAGGTTTAAAGTTACTCTGTCATTCATATTAAAAAAAGGGAGTTATGCGACTGTGCTCTTGCAAAGGATATTTAACAGATAAATTTAAAGATATCTTGCCCTTTTTTCGATATTTTCAATTCTTGCAATAATTTCGCTATATCTTTCGGCTATTGTTTTGTACCCTCTCAGAATTTCCTTCCATATAACTTGAAATTTTTTTGGATGTGTCGCTTTAATTGCTTTCTTCAAAACAACTAAGTCCATGGCTTTATCTTCAATTCTTGTTGAGTGTATAGCTAAGCCAAAATCTATGAAGTAAATTTCACTATTGGAAAGAAGCATGTTAGATGTTGTTAGATCATTATGCACAATATTCTTAGAATGTAACTTTGCTATAAAAGCTCCAATTTTTCTACTTTTTTCTACAATGTCGTTTTCACTGCAACTTTCGAAAAAATCTTTAAGTGTTTTTCCATAGAGAAACTCCATCTCAATTTTACATTCTTTTTCTGAAAATTTGAAAATTTTTGGTACGGGAATAACTTCGTTAGCGCTTTTTAAAATTTTTGCTTCGTGTTTTGTCCTTCTCTCTCTGAGTTTTTTGTCAATTTCCTCTAATCTATACCTTTTCCTAACTCTATCTTTAACAAGTTTTTCACCTTCCCTATAAAGAATAGCTTCAGCACCTTTTGCAATTATCTCTTTTTTGCGATGTTTTGTCTGTTTTGTCATTTCAACATTCTGATATTCTAATTTAAATTTTTAAATAGTTTTTTAAATAAAATTAATAAGTAATACAGATAAAATGGCAGATTTGGACAGAATAATAGAGAAAATAGAAGAAGTTTCTGAAAATGTAGAATTATCAAAGAGAGTTAAAGACAAGTTAAATAAAATTTGTTCTGATCTTAAAGATGAAAAGCAAGATATCGGTGTTAGAGTGACATCTGCAATATATGAATTAGATACAATATCTAACGATAGTAGTATCCCAGTGGATATAAAAACAATTTTGTGGAATTTAATTGGAGAACTCGAAAGGGTGATTTAATGGATCTCTCATTAATCGAAAGAAATACAAAGGAAATTATAACACATGAAGAACTTTATGAATTACTTAAGAAAAAGCCATTAGCGATAACATATTGTGGTTATGAGGTATCTGGCCCTGTGCATATCGGCACTCTTGTTGCAATTCAAAAGCAAGTTGATTTTCAAAATGCTGGGTTGAAAGTCAAAGTTCTTCTTGCAGATTTGCATACATTTCTTAACAGAAAAGGTGATGAAAAATTTATTGAGGAACAGTTGCAGATATGGAAAGAAACATTAATGAAGGCTGGCTTGCGGGAGGCAGAATTTATAAAAGGCACTGATTTCCAATTTAATAGAGACTACATAAGAGATGTGTTAACATTAGGTTTAAAGACAACACTTATGAGAGCAAGAAGAAGTATGCAGGAAATTGCTCGTGATTTAGAGCACGCAAGAGTTTCTCAAGTGATCTATCCTTTAATGCAAATTGCAGATATAAAGGCCTTAGATGTTGACATTGCTCATGGTGGTTTGGAGCAAAGAAAAATTCACATGTTAGCAAGAGAGATATTGCCAGAATTAAATTATAAAAAATTTGTTTGTATACATACACCACTTTTATCTTCTCTTCAAGGTCCAGAGCAGAAGATGTCAAGTTCAAAACCAGAGACAATAATTGCAGTTGATGAAAAACCAGAGAGCATTAGAAAAAAAATTGCATCAGCATATTGTCCTCCAAAAGATGTAAGTAGCAATGTAGTTCTTCAAATTTGTGAATATTTGATTTTCCCAAAAAAAGGGAAAATAGAAATTGAACGCAAAGAGAAATTTGGAGGAGACATATTTTTTAATTCCTATGATGAATTGGAGCGCTACTATCTTGATGGCAAGTTACATCCTCAGGATTTAAAAAATGCTGTTGCTGAGGCGTTGATAGAAATTTTGGAACCTATGAGGTCATAGCAATGTTTTAAATTTTGCATTTCAAATATCTAACATGGATATCGTGCTCTTTTTTGATTCTTTAATCTATCCACATGATACTTTCAATGCTGAAAAAGACCGAGGTTCAACTTCTCAGGCAGTTAGAAATATTCTAAAAGCAAGCTTCATTTATGCTGCTATAATTTTAACCATCTCACTTATATATCCCTCCATAGAAATTGACTTCATATCAAAAATTTTAATAAACAGTCTAACTATTTATTCCCCTTTTCTATATCTTTTCTCCATGCCTGCACTATGTCTTATTCTATTTATTTTTCTTTCTTTTTTGCTTTACATATCAGCAAGAATTTTTAATGGATATGGAAATTTTTCAACTCAGAGCCATTTATTATCACTGCTGTCATCTGCTTTAATATTATCTAGCCTCATACAATTTTTACCTTTTATAGGAAAATTTGCATTGTATCTTATTCTACTCTATTCTGCAAGACCTATTTTGATATTAATAAAGATATCGCATAAATTTGATTCGAGAAAAGTGGTTCTTACATTTCTACTTTTCTTAATTCTGCTTTTTTTAGCTTTTTTGTTAGTCCTGATTTTTTTATGGCAAACAGGAATTTTTGTTTTTTTTGATTTTAAAACAACTTCTGATGGATTTAAAAATTTCGTTGTAGACCCATCAAGTATATCTTACAAAGAAGACATATTTGAATTTTCAATTTTAAGTAAACTTAATAAAAGTTTGATATTAACAGAGTTAATTCCGAAAGGGGATTGTTCTCAGGGCGTAGTTGACTTAAATAAAAACACAGATAGAATTGAGACCTTTATAATATTAGATCCATTAAATCCAACAACTGAAGTGAGGATTTATAACTGCTCAAAGAAATATCTTCCAAGAGGAAAATTTTATGTGCCTTTAACATTTAACTATCAGGAAAAAATCATAGGTGAGAGCACTCTCCACATTGAGGCAGGAATAATTCAAGGATTGAGCTCTTAAATGCTCACAAAATTTGAAAGTTAAAAATAATTAGCAATGTTAAAATCCTTAAATTTTTCCTTCATTTCTAATGGAGTATAAATGCAAAATGTTAACTTTTCTTGTTCTGAGTTTTTCAATGCATTTGCGAGTGATGAAATTTCATCAATTTTTCTTAAGCTATTTTCTGTTTCAAATACAATTTCGAATTCAGACAATTTTGTATTTGGGAAATCAATCAAAACATAACCTTGAGAAATTCCAAAATCATCTGATATTTTTTTCTCTATGCTCTCAGAATTTTCTTTAATTTTTTTTATAAAATTTTCTGGAAGTTCCTTTACATTCTGTTGAAAAAAAATCTTAAAAAGTGCTCTGTTATCAATCCTTTCTATCATCTCTTTGCCATAGCCTTTTGATTTTCTAAGCAAAGATACTATATCAAAATCATCAAAATTTACAAAATCTTTGTAGTTTAATTTTTTTGTTTTAAATAGAAACTCTAATGCATGCTTAAACATACTTTCGACAATTCTCTTTGTGTGATGTCTATAAACTGTTTGATACATCAAATTTCTTGAAATTAGCAAGGATTCAACTGCCTCTAAACTACTTTTTTTTACCACAACTTTATCATCAAAAATTTTTATTCCATGAATTACCCTCTGTAGGTCAATAACGCCATATGCTACACCAGCATAATATGAATCTCTTATTAAATAATCCATCTTATCAATGTCAATTTCTGAGGATAATAATTTTGATAGTTCTCCCTTACCTTTTATAAAATCTGCCACTTCCTTAGGGCTAATACCTTCATCTTCTAAAATTTCTGAAATTTCACTTTTCGTTATAATCTCAGCTGAATTTTCCTCGTGCGAGAAACCATATTTTTTCAATACTTCCTCAGAACTATGAGAAAATGGAAAATGCCCTATATCATGAAGCAATGCAGAAACTCTTAAAAATTTTCTTTGCTCTTTATTCAATCCTAAATGATCAGAAATTAAACCTGCAAGATGCATAACTCCAAGGGAATGCTCAAATCTACTTGAAGTCATTGCAGGATAAATCAAATAGCAAAAACCATTTTGTTTTATTCTCCGCAATCTTTGCATTTCTGGCGTGTCAATAAGCTTTATCTCTAACTCATCAGCTTTTATATTCCCATGAATTGGGTCACGAATTATCTTACCTTTTTTCATTTCTATAGGAGTAGTTACATCCTCCTGAGAAACCATATTATCATACTAATAAAAAATACAAATAAAATTGCAGCAGAAGTTGTTTCAAGATTTACAGGCATAAAAAAATTTTTTTCAGCAAAGTAAAGCAAGAAAAAAGGTGTGAAACCTAAGACAAGACTTATCCCGAATCTATAAAGCAATTCTAAATCATCTTTTTTTGGAAAAATTGCAAAACTCATTGCTACACCTGGAATTAACAATAAAAGCAATATGCCAATACTCACCCAGATAATTGTAAATAATTCCATGTTAAATATAATTATGCTACTTTATAATAAATCACACACAAAATATGGCAATTTTGAAAGAAAATTTAGAATGAATCTTGGTTCTTTTGCTAAGGGAAAAATTATTCTTGATGCCAAATCCATATCGCCTTTCTCCTGAATAATTTCCTTATTCTCATCAATTAATGAAAAAAGCCTTTCAAGATTTTTGTCAGATAGTTTATTTAGAAATTTTCTTATTTGTAAATGAAGATATAGCTCCTTACCAATTTCTTTTCTCCATTTTTTTTCATAGTCCTCATCATGAGAGAATTTTGCAGCAATACAACCAAGAATAATCCCGCCACCAGTTGTTGCTTTTACTTGAGCAGCAGCATCTCCAACTATGGCAATGTTATCAAATTGCGTTTTCATTTTTGGGTCATAAATTGGAATTATCCCAAAATTTCTCTCAAAAATTTTTTCATTTTTTATCCTACCTTTTTTTTTCAATTTTCTCAAAAAATTTTTTAAGTAAAAAATTGTTTCTTTTTCAGTGCATAAACCTACTCTGCCATAGTTATCATCAATAGGAATAATCCAAGAGAAAAAATTTGGTGCAATTTTTTTTCCAAAATACAGTTCAACAAATTCTTTTTCGCAAGAGATTTTCATCTCATACTGCGCACCAATGAGAAATTTTTTTGGAGTTGGTAAATTTAATTTTTTTTGCAAATTATAGTTTGTTCCTGTTGCCAATACAATTCTCTTGCCTTTTATCTTTTTTAAATCTGAAATTTTTTCATTTTTAAATACTGCACCTCTATCTATCGCCCTATTCAAAAGAAAATTATCAAATTTCCTTCTGTCTAAAACAAAGGCTTTCTCTTCTTTAGCATTAATTAAAATTTCCTTTCCAGATGGAGAGAAAATTTTTGCTCCACGAACTTTATTGAGAATGCAATCGTTTGGTAAAGATAATGAAAGCTGAAAAATCCCAGAAACGGAAACAAGCCCTGAGCACTTTACTTTCCTATTCTCAATTTTTTGTGCTTCGAAAATTTCCACATCGTTGCCATTTTCAATAGCAGATATCGCAGAAAAACATCCTACTGGGCCAGCACCAATTATTGAGATCATTCTTAAACTATAGAAATTCTTTTTAACTTTTTATTACTCTTTATTTTCTCAAATCAACAATATCCCCAGCTTCAGGACCTGTAGAAATTAAAGTGATCTTTACTTTTACTTCTTTTTGAATTTTCTCTATGTAAGATTTTGCTCTTTCAGATAAATTTTCATATTTTTTCATGCCATTAACTTCAGGAAATAATCTATCTAAGCAGGTTATTGCTATTTGAGTTGCACCATTAATCATTGCTGAATATCTCGCTAATGAAAAATCAAAGTTGCCTATGCGTCTTAATCTCTGCGTGACTGTTCCTTTCTCATTAAAATATTCTGCAATTATTTCATTCACTGAACCTTTTATACCTCTCTCCTTTGCTTTATTTAAAATTTCCAACCAATAATCATATCTTGAAACATTTTCTTCAGTTATCATCTCTCTCATTTCGCCTTCTCCAACTCTCGTTAAGTAAGCTTTATAGACAACTATAACTTCTTTAACTTTTGTTGGTCCAATTCCAACATCAGCTAAAGCCATTGAAGCTGTTGTATCCTTAGATGTGACCTGGGGATAAGTTCCATAAAAAAGTGATAATCCAAAGCCTTGAGATGCTTCAACCAAAATTTTTTCACCTCTTTCAATAGCATCATTTAGCTCTAAAGGAACATCAATAAGAAAATCCTTAAGCTCAGGAATTTGAGAAGCTAATTTTAACTTTCTATTTGCTCTATCAGCATTTGCCGGCCCACAACCTGAGCCTGTAGTGCCGATAGTTTTTTTTAGAAAATTGTTACTTGAGTCAAGTTCTTTATGTTTTTGCTCAATTATCCCACATCTCTTATCAATAAAAATTCTGCCATAAGTATTTGTTAGCTCAACCTCATAGAGAAATCTCTCCACATCAATCAAAACTCCTGCCCCAATGAAAAGTTTTGCTTTCTCATTAACAAAACCTGAAGGAATAAGCCTTAGGCCAAATTTTTTTCCTTTATGATATACCGTATGGCCTGCATTAGGACCAACACCTGCTCTTGCTATCACTTCTGGTTTATCTTTTTTTGCAAGATATGAAATAATTTTGCCTTTACCTTCATCTCCGAAAAAACCGCCTACTATAACACTAACATTTGTCATTTTTACTTAGAATTTATTTACTTAGAATTTAACTTCTTTTACTAAATTCTACTAAACTCTACCATAGTTGTCCTCTACTCTAGTAACATCATCAAGTTGAGGAGTGCTAACTTCTAAAATTTTTAAATCTGTTATGGCAATTATCTTATGCATTTCACTCCTGTTAATGACTATGCTCTGACCTTCTTTCAAGCTAATATCTTTTTTCTCAAATTTTATTTTTGCGTTCCCTTTAAGAACATACATTGTCTCTTTCTTTTCTTTATGATAATGAAGAGATGTGCTAAAACCTCTTTTAATTTCTAGAATTTTTCCGGCATATTCCTGCTCATTAGCAATCCAAATTTCTCTGCCCCATGGTTTTTTGACAATTTTGGGTTTTTTTACTTCCACATTCATAATTTATTATTCTAAGGATATAAGTAAATTTCACAAAATGAATATTGCAGTTATTGGTGCAGGTTATGTGGGCTTAATCACCGCTGCAGGATTTGCTGAAAAAGGACACAGGGTTTTCTGTGTTGATATTGATAAGAGAAAAATAGAGCTTATAAATGAAAAAAAAGCTCCAATATATGAAAAAGGGTTACAAGAAATTTTAGAGAATAGAATAGGAAAAAATTTATTCGCTACTTTAAATTTGAGTGAAGCAATTTTAAATTCTGATATCACCTTTATCTGTGTTGGAACCCCTACTGATAAAGATGGTTCATCTGATTTAAAATATGTTAAAAAAGTATCTGCTGATATTGCAAAAAATTTAAAAGAAAAAACATATCATGTTGTTGTTGTTAAAAGTACTGTTGTTCCCGGAACTACTGAGAATATTGTGAAGCCGATAATAGAAAAAATTTCTGGAAAAATTTGTAAGAAAGATTTTGGCTTAGTAATGAATCCCGAATTTTTAAGGGAGGGTATAGCTCTTGATGATTTCTTAAAGCCTGACAGAATTGTTATTGGGTCAATTGACAAAAAGAGTGGTGATATAGTAGAGGATCTATATAAGGACTTCAATTCAAAAATTTTCAGAACTGATATAAAAACTGCTGAAATGATTAAATATGCTTCTAACGCTTTCTTAGCAACAAAAATTTCTTTCATTAATGAAATTGGGAACATTTGCAAGAAATTAGGAATTGATACTTATGATGTAGCAAAAGGAATTTCGTTAGATCATAGAATTTCACCATACTTTTTAAATGCTGGCTTAGGTTTTGGTGGTAGTTGTTTTCCAAAAGATTTAAAAGCTTTAATTCATGAAGCAAAGAAAGTTAACTATAATCCTGAACTTCTAAGTTCAGTTATGAAAGTAAATTCCAAACAGCCTTATAAGCTAATTGAGTTAGCAAAAAAGAAAGTTAAAAATTTCTCAGGAAAGAAAGTTGCAGTTCTTGGTTTAGCTTTTAAGGCAGATACTGATGATATCCGTGAATCTCAGTCAATACCTGTCATAAAAATTTTACTCAAGGAAAAAGCAAAAATTTCAGCATATGACCCAAAAGCCATGATTAATATGAAAAAAATTTTTTCTAATATACAATATGCAAATTCAGCAGAGGAAGCTTTAAAAGATGCGGACATAGCCTTAATTTTAACTGATTGGAAAGAATTTGAAAATTTGGATTTTTCAGTAATGAAGAATAAAATTGTTGTTGATGGCAGAAATATTGTTAGAAATAAAGAGGGTATAGATTATGAAGGGCTTGCTTGGTGAGAAAGCAGTAAGAAAGCAATATACCTCTTCTAATGTTTCAACCTTTTGTAGTTTGTTCTGCGTTCAATAGAGATGTCCCAATTGCTTATGTAGCGTGCTCATTCTTTACTATTTTCTATTACTCAAATGAGTGAAGGTTGTTGTGTTTTAGAGCTTTCGACTTCTTCTTCAATAATCTCAATTCCTTTTTCACAAATTTTAAATTCTAATTTTGCTCCTTCAGGAAGAAATTTATGTTTTTCAAGAATTGCAAATCTTCGGTCATTGAATTTTTCTAATGAAATTACAATTTTTGCCCAATATCTCAAGATGTCTCCACCGATTGGCACTACTTTTTGTGTGTTAATATCTGTATAAACTTGATTTGTTATAAGCACAGGAATATTATTCTTTCTTGCAACTTTCAATAATTGAGCTAATTGTCTTCCAAGTTCCTTAACATCTTTCTCCTCTTCTAAGCGATAAAGAACAGCAATTGAATCAACAATGACTAATTTTGCACTTACTTTTGGCACAAGTTCATCTAACTTTTTAATTGCAACTTTCTGCTCATCATAATCAGTTGGTTCAATTAATAATAAATTTTTCAAAACATTTTCAAATTCCTCACCAGAAATTTGCTTTAGTCTCTCTATGGAGAAACCACCTTCTGAGTCGATGAAGATAACTTTGCCTTCTTTGGCAGCATTTTTCATTGCTATCATAGCAAAATTTGTTTTTCCAGATGCGGGCGGACCATAAATATGTGTTATGTTACCTGAAATTAAACCTCCACCAATCAATTTATCAAAATCCTTTTGTATTGAAATGAATTTTTCCATTATATTATAACCTTCTTTTTCAATCTTAAAATATTCAGAAATGAATCAAATAATGGCATATCTGTAGTGAGTAAAAAAAATTCTATATCTAAATCATCACAAATTTTTTGTATTTTGAATATGTGCTCTTTTATTCTTCTTCTATATTCCTCTCTAAATCCTGGGCTTATGTAAGCTACCTCTGTCCTATATGTCTCTAAATCCTCAAATTTTATGTCCTCATTCCACTTAAGATAAATTTCACTTGGATCTAAAATTTGTATTGCAATACATTCTTTTGAATTTTTTGCAAGTCTGTAAAGCCCTTCTTCTATTGAAGATAGCTCCTCTAAGAAGTCAGATATTAACACAACAAAGGATTTTGTCTTTATAAAATTCCTATACTGTTCCATTGATTCTTTTAATTTACTTTGGCCATATGGTTCAACTTTATTTAACAAATCTAAAATACTAAAGAAATGTTTTTTCCCTTTTTTTGCTGCTGTAACTTCTCTAATTTTCTCAGCATATAAAGCTGTTGAAAATTTTTCATATTTTATCATCGCTAAATATGTAAAGCCCATAGCAATACTTTCTGCATAATCAAATTTTCTCTTTCCACCAAGAGAAAAATCCATACTTCTACTTGAATCAATTAATACATGTAATGTGAGATTTTTTTCTTCCTCAAAGCGACGAATGAATAATTTTTCAGTTCTACCATATAATTTCCAGTCTATCGCTCTAAAATCATCTCCTGGGAAATACTCTCTATGGTCAAAAATTTCTAAGCCACGACCTTGCATCACTGAGCTTCTTGAACCTATGTATACACTTGTAATTTTCTTCCGAGCTATGAAATTTAAATTTTTTAAATTTTCTAAAAACTCAGTATCTATCATCTTTTTTACCTGTTAATTTTTATATATGTGTTCCTAACATATAAAACCTATGAAAATTCTCTAAAAATCCTGAAAAATTGGGTAAAAACCCTAATTTTTGCAAAAATTTGGCTAAAAACTGGCTAAAAAACGATAACTATTTATATAGAATCATGACTAAATCATAATAGTCATGAAAAATCCAACTGTTGAAGAATATAAAGAAAATCTAAAAGCGCAATACGGGCCGTTATCTGAAATAATAGAGGCAATGGAGGACCCATTTGCTGGAGCTGCGCTTCTTCATGTCATAGAGAAAGAGAAGAATAGCACAAATCTTATAGTGAAGGAAATTAACACGAAATTTGATGCAATTATTGAAAAGTTAAATATGCTATGCGAACAGATAGCAATACTAAATAAAAAATTTGAAAATAACCAGATGGGCATAGCAAAAACAGAAATGCTTTCAGAGAGGGACATAGAAATATTAAATTTCATAAAAGAAAAAGGCAAAGTTTGTGCAGATGATATAAAAAGAGAGTTTGCATATCGTGGTAGAAATGCAGCATCAGCAAGAATGAGTAAGCTATTCAAAGATAATATCTTGGAGAAGGTATATGTTGGAAGGAAAGTTTACTACAAAATTAAATCAGAAATTAAGTCATAAGTTTTGTTCATGAATCAAGCTCGTGAGGTTTCTTAAACAAACCACCTCCGAGAGCCAAGACCAACCACCTCCGCCCGCAGTCTAAAAAGACTGCGGGTTCAAGATCATTTATTCTACCTATCTTTTATCCTTTATTTAGTAGTTTGCTCTATTCTTTATAAAATATTCAGATGCAGCAAAAGCAGCAATAATTACACTGGTTGTAATGTTGCTCTTTTTTAAGTTTTAATTGGGCCATAACTAATAATCTCTCTTTCCCTTGGCAGATTGCGAAAAACAATATGGATGTACTCCGGGGTATATCTGTGCTACCTTACCTCTTATGCGAAGTAATCCGACTTTGGAGATATCATCAATTATTCTGACCTTAGGAATCATAACAATCACATCAATAATACCAAAACTGAAAAAAATATGGCGGTCTTCTTTAAAAAGCCCATAGTGTAAAATAACTAATTATGGAATGATAAATCTCTTATATACCAAAAACTAATCATGACTTTTCTTACTTTCCCACAATCTTATCTACAAACCATTCCTTGTCAAACTCTACCAAGTCTTCGTATCTCTGGCCCACACCAATAAAAATTATTGGTTTTTTTATTGTGTTAATTATTGAGAGAGCACAGCCACCTTTTACATCTGCGTCCATTTTTGTCAGTATCACAGCATCTATGCCAATCTCTTTTTCAAACATTTCTGCTTGAGAAATTGCATCGTTACCTGTTAGGGCGTCACCTACAAAAATTTTCATATCTGGTTTATTAACTCTGCAGATCTTTTTCATTTCATCCATTAAATTTATGTTAGTTTGCATTCTTCCTGCAGTGTCGGCTAATACTACATCAATACCCTTAGATTTTGCATGTGCTATCGCATCATAAATTACAGCAGCAGAATCAGCACCTTTTTTATGTTTTATAACTCTAACATTCAAATTTTGCGCATGTTTTTCAATTTGCTCTATTGCTCCTGCTCTAAATGTATCCGCAGCTGCAAATACAACTGAAAAATTTTTTTTCAACAAAAGATATGCAACTTTTGCAATTGTTGTTGTTTTTCCAGAGCCGTTTATCCCAAAAAAGATAATTTTAAATGGTTTTTCAGAATTTTTAACTTTATCAAAAAAATCTAAATCCTCAGCAGAATTTAAAATTTCAAGAAGTACCTTTCTAAATATTCCTCTTACAAATGAATTCAATTCATTTTTTTGGATCTCTTTTCCTGATAATTCCTCTTTTATCATATCTGCTATTCTCTCTGAGGTTTCATAAGCAACATCTGCTTGAATTAATTCAAACCGAAAATTTTCAATTATGCTCTCTATATCCTCCTTAGAAAATTTTATCTTATCACTGAGAGTATACTTTATTTTTGTTATTTTTCCCAACTCTATAACTTCTTTTTCGCTTTCTTCTTCCTTAGTTTTTCTGATAACACCAATGAAAGACTCTACTTTCTTTCTCAGAGAATCAAACATTTTAAAATTAGGGATATTATTTTTGTAATTCTCTCAGCAGATCTTCAGATAGGTTATTTAACTCCGAGATTTTATCACTTACATCTGAGGCATTTTTCTGTATCTCATTAGCAACTTTGCTCAACTTTTCCATTCTTTCATCTAAAATTTTAGATGCTTCATCAATTGTTTTCTCTACATAAAAACCTGCGCCAATACCAAGAAGAACTTTTTCATTATCTAAATTATTTGCTTTTGAGTAAACTCCAGAGCCTATAGAAACGAGAGTTTCTCCAGAGGATTTTTCATTTTTCAATATGTTTATTGCTTTCTTAGTGTTGTCTAATTCAACTATGGATAACTCAACCATTTGCATTTCCTGAGTTAAATTTTCAAATTTTTTCTTGTAAATTTCTAACTCTAATAGATTCCTTTGTAATTCCTCTTGCAGTTTTAATTTATTTTTTTCCATTATGCACTCATCTCCTTCTCAATTTTCTCAGATGCTTTGCCTATCTCTACTAAAACTAAACCAAGATTAGCATCAGGCCTTACCATTGAAACTAAAACCGCTGAAGCACCAGCGCCTTTTGCAATTAACTTTGATTGCTTGCCTTCAGCAATGACTCTTTCAACTATACCTCTCTTTAGCTCACTTACAGCAGTTTCTGCTGCTCCTAACATTGTTGCTGACATTGCTGCAAATGTCTCAGCATCAACATCTCTTGGAAGATCTGAAGCAATAAGCAGACCATCCCTTGTAACAATTGCTGAACCTTCTATGTCGCCTATTGCTGTGAGAGTTTTCAAAATTCCCAATAATCTGTCTTTTTTTGTTTCTGGCATTTTCCTTAATTAATATTTTGTTGGATGAGCATAAAATTCACAATAATCATCTCCTTTGCCTTTACATTTTGTTTCAATACAATCCATTCCTCTTTCAAAAATAACTTCTGAAGCGCCTGAGATTAGTCCAGTGGTGTAATAACATATCGGTTTTTTTGTATTTATATAACCTACAGAATTATAACAATTTTTTATTTTTATCTTAATTTCAGCACTATCTTCATTAAACTCTTGAAGTTCTATGATACCATACCCAAGCATATTTGCGTCTCTAAATAACTCAAACATAAGTTTTCTCTTTGATAGTTTCTTTAAAATTTTAGCAATAATGTTAGAGTTGATAATGCTAGGTAGATCGTTAATAGTACATTTTTTGTTTATATTGTAAAATATTGTTTTTGTTGCTGGTCCGATAATCCTCTCAAACTCTTTCTGAATTTCTGCAATCCAACATCTAGGAAAGATAAGTACATTCATTCCTCTCACTTTAATTTTACCGGTACTCTCATCAAAATAAATATACTCTCTCTTAGCCTTTTCTTTTTGAATTTTTATTTTACATTCCCCTTTAATTGTTTTGATATCTCTTCCAGAAGAGGTGATTTTAAATCTGCAAAATTCATGTCCTTGAGAGTTGCAAGATATCTCTTCACAAAACATCTCTTTTCTAAATACGAGTTCAAATAGGCATGCTAAAACTCCAGAAATTGCATAACATATTTGTTTGTTAGATTTTCCATGAATTAGTGCATTACAACAATTTTTTACTTTAACACCAAATTCAAGATTTTTTTCATCATAACTTTCTATAGAAAAAAGGCCATAACCTAAGTTAGACAATAAATCTAAAAGTTCTAAAGTAATCTCTCTATTAGTTGCTTCCCCTTTCGTACCTTTGTATGATAAATAATAAGGAAAAATTTCTTTCGAAAATTTTTTTGCTGCATTATACATCATTATCTTTGTTGAAGGTCCAACTATCTTTTCACATTCTTTCTGAATTTCACTCAACATTGTGTGTTCACCTTCTATTGCAACATTTATTCCCTGAAAAAATGCTTCTCCAGTTTCAGTGTCATAAAAAAGCTCAAATTTTTTCATTTTGAATTTCTTTTTAAATATCTTCTTTCTAAAATTTCAACTTTTTCAGGATAACCAACAATTACAATATCTGGCTTTCTCATCGAGAAAATTCCATTTTCAATTACTCCTGGAATTGAATTTATCATTAACTCAGTTTTTTTAGCATTATCAATCCTCTTAAATTTTGTATCTAAGATGATGCATCCATTGTCAGTTATAAAATTTTCCCTCAATTTTGGAGTCCCACCAATTTTGATCAGCTCTTTCTCAACAAATCCCTTTGAAAAATTTAAAATTTCAACCGGAACTTCTCTGTTAAGGATTCTTGAAATTTTTGTATAGTCAACAATGACAACATACTTCTTTGATGCTTTTGCAATTATCTTCTCTCTTGTATGCGCTCCTTTACCACCTTTAATCATATTAAATTTAAAGTCAATTTGATCAGCACCATCAATGCATAGATCTACTTCGGGATATTTATCAAGAGTTGAAATTGGAATTTTTAATTTTTTAGCTAACTTTTCTGTGTTTAGAGAAGTTGGAATTCCAACAATTTTTATTTTCTCTTTTGCAATTAGCTTAGATAATCCATAGATAAAATACTCTGTGGTTGTCCCTGTACCTAAGCCGATACTCATACCCTCCTTAACAAATTCAATTGCCTTCTTTGCAGATAATTTCTTTGCTAGTTCAATATTATTCATGTCTTATTAACTTTAGTTCGGGAATTAATAAAAATACAAAAAATAGAAAAATGAGATGTTTTGTAACGGGATGTGCAGGTTTTATAGGTTCACACATAGTTGAGAAACTTTTAGATTTAGGTCACGAGGTCATTGGAATAGATTGTTTCACTGACTATTATGCGAGAAAGATAAAGGAGAGCAATATAGAAAAAGCTAAACAAAATAGAAATTTTAAATTTATTGAAGCAAATATCCTAAATTTAAATCTGAAAAAAATTTTATCTAACATAGAATATATTTTCCATGAAGCAGCTCAAGGTGGTGTGAGAAAATCTTGGGGAAAAGATTTTGAAATTTATACTCAAAATAACATCCTTGCAACTCAAAAACTTTTAGAAGCCTGTAAGGAATTGAAAATTAAAAAATTCATTTATGCATCTTCATCATCAGTTT
Organism: Candidatus Altarchaeota archaeon; assembly: GCA_038891095.1. Lineage (GTDB taxonomy): Archaea > Altiarchaeota > Altiarchaeia > IMC4 > QMZM01 > JAWAEV01. The sequence goes on along the minus strand of JAWAEV010000001.1, from coordinate 40,941 downwards.
ATGGTGATGTAAAAAAATTTCCAATGAAGGAAAATTCTATTACAAAGCCTATTTCTCCTTATGGTGTTTCTAAATTAGCAGCTGAGAATTTGTGTCAACTTTACTGGAAAAATTTTTCTGTGCCTTGCATCTCTCTGAGATATTTTACAGTCTATGGGCCAAGACAAAGACCAGATATGGCTTTCCATAAATTTATTAAGGCCATACTTCTTGGAAAAAATTTTGAAGTTTATGGTTCTGGAGAGCAGACAAGAGACTTTACTTTTGTTTCAGATATTGTTGAGGCAAATATACTTGCAATGAATTCTAATGCAGAAGGAGAAATTTTCAATATTGGCGGAGGCTCAAGAATTTCAATAAATGAAATAATAAAAATTTTGGAAGAGATTACTAATAGAAAGGCAGATGTCTCATATATAGAAAAACAAAAGGGCGATATGGCTGATACAATTGCTGACATTTCAAAGGCAAGAAAAATTCTTGGCTACAAACCAAAAGTTAAAATTAAAGAAGGTTTAAAGAAAGAGGTTGAGTGGATTTTTGATATGCTAAAAAAAGGAATTTTGGAATAATTAGCTAAACAGAAAAAATGAAAATCCTTCTCATCTCAGAATATTTTCCTCCAAAAATCTTTGGTGGAGGTGAAATTTCTTCTTGGCTATTAGCAAAGAATTTATCTAACCAAGGAATTGATGTATCCATTCTAACCTCCCACTTTAATGAGCCAAAAAAATATGAAGAACATGAAGGTGTAAAAATTTATAGAAATTTGCTAACTGGAAAAAATCCCAATTCTGTTATTGAAAATTTTAAAAGAGCAGTTGTATTTCCTTTCACAACTGAGAAAGAGTTAATAAAACTTGACAAGAAGGAAAATTTTGATTTAATACATTGCATGAATATCAATTCAATAATTGGAGCAGCAAAAGCAAAAGAAAAAGTTAGAAAGCCAATGATAGCACATATTAATTCACCTCAACTTTTTTGCCCTTTGGGAACACTTGTAAGGGAAAATAAACTTTGTAATGAAACCTGTTCCTTTCTGAAATTTTTTAAATGTTTCTTAAGATCTGGAAAAATTTCAAAAGTTGAGAAAAAATTTTACCTTCAGTATAACCCTTTTTTTGTTTTTTATGTTTATCATCGGTTTAAAAAAAGAAAAAAGTCTCTAAGGGAGATGGATTTTTTCATTGCAGTCAGCAACTTTATGAAAAATCTCTTATTAAGAGAAGGAATTCCAGAAGAGAGAATTGCTGTAGTGCCTAACATGGTTGAGTTAGGAAAATTCTCGAAATTGAAAGTTGAGCAACATGATCCTGCGAGAATTCTTTACATTGGTAATTATGAAAAATTTAAAGGACCTCAAATTTTGTTAGAAGCGTTAAGGGAAATAAAAATGGACTATAGAGCAAATTTCTATGGTGCAGGTTCATTAGAAAAATGGATGAAAAATTTTGTAAAGGAGAATAACTTGCAAGAGAAAATTAAAATTTGTGGTGAAGTTACCTATGAGAAAATTCCTCAAATTTATGAAGAGAATGACATAGTTGTTTTTCCTTCTCTGATAGGGGAAGCATTTGGAAGAGTTGCCTTAGAGGCAATGGCTTCTGGAAAAATTGTAATTGCATCAAAGATAGGGGGAGTTGTTGATATAATTGAGAATGGAAAGGATGGATTTTTAATTGAACCAGGAGATGTAAATGGTCTGATATACAGCATAAAAACTATAATTCAAAATAGAAAATTTAGAGAGGTTTTATGTGAGGAAGCAAGAGAAAAAGCGAAAGATTATTCTGAGGAGAAAATTGCAAGAGAATTAGTTAAAATTTATGAGAGTGTGAAAAATGTAAGATGAAAAAAAGGAAAGTAACCATATTCATAGCAACTAGATCAAATTTTGGTGAGAGAGATGCAGAAATTTTTAGAGAACTTGGATATAATGTCATAGTTTGTTCTTCTAAATCTTTATTTTATCCATCAGAAATTTTCAGATATTTAAGAGGAATATCTAAATGGTTTGAGTGGTATAAAAAACTTAAGAGTGTTGATATATTCTTTGCTTGGTGGGCTATATCATTTGATATAGTCTTATTGTCAAAAATTTTCAGGAAACCTTGTATAATAGTTGCTGCTGGTGCTGAAATTGAAAGAGGGGAACTTCCAAGGGAATATCCATGTTATGAAAATAAATCTATCTTTAAGAAGGCGATAACAAACTTAACTTTAAAATTTGCAGATAAAGTGATATCAGTTTCTAAATATGCGAAAGATAGTGCAGATAAAATAGTAAGAAATCCTACAAACGAAGTTGTTTATAATTCGGTAGACATCAATATTTTCAAGCCAATAAGAATAGAAAAAAAACCATACATAACAACTGTTTGTTGGATATCCAAACTTAGACTAAATAAGAAAGGATTATTGCCTTTATTGGAAGCTTTTAGTAGAATTATCAATAAATATCCAGAATATTTTCTTATATATGTGGGTGACGAAATTGAGAGTATTGGTGGAAAAGAGATTATCAAAAGAAGAGCAGAGGAACTCGGAATTTTAGATAAAGTAATATTTATGAATTTTTTTAAGACAGCTAAAGATTATGTAAAATTTTTAAATCAATGTAAAATTTATGTTCAATATAGCTGGAATGAAACGTTTGGTGTTGCTATGTGTGAAGCAATGGCTTGTGGAATTCCTGTGATAGCATCAAACAGAACCGCACTTCCTGAAATTTTGGGTGATGCAGGATTAATTGCTGATAGAGGCAGTATAGAAAAAGGAAACATAGATGATTTAGTAGAAAAAATAGAGATGTTGATTACTGATGACCACCTCTGTGAAAAATTGAGTAAAAAAGGAATCGAAAGAGTTAAAAATAATTTTTCAAAAGAGCTAAGAAAACAAAAATTAAAGAAAATTGTTGAAAGTATGCTAAATAAATGAGGTAGAAATCCAACAGCGATAGCCAATGCAATTTTATTATTAAAAAACAATCCAAATTTAAGAGAAAAAATAGCAGAAGAAGGTTACAAATTGTTTAAGGAAAATTTTTGTAATGATGTAATAGGGAAGAAATTAAAAATGTATATCCAAAATATTCCACAATAATTCAAATTTTTCAAATTAAATAATAAAAACAATTTAAATAAATGCAATATAATAAAAAGAAATGAAAACAGAATTCAAAAGTTTTATCATAATAGCAATAATCTACTTGCTGTTAGTTTTTATAGTCCCTCCAGATGGGGAGTTCCCGATAAATGATGATTGGGCGTATGCAAGTAATGTAAAGTATTTATTTTGTATTATATCAAGCATACTCTCACTTGGTTTTTTAGGTTTTTTGATTAAACAAGGAAATCAATCACATTTTTTCGGCGGAATTATAAATCAATATGGTTTTGGACCTATTAGCATTGTCGATAATACTCCCTATAACTCAGTATATATATTATCTCTCACCGTTTTGGTTATAATCTCTACAGCTATAACACTACTATTAATTTACAATGAAATTCAGATTAGAAAAAAAGAAAGCTCTTCTATAGCTCTGGTTTATTTTATTGGCTTATCATATTTCACTAGTTTAGCTATTTTACCTGGGTTATTTGATAGATATATACTTCCCTTAATTCCAATTATTCTCGTGCTTTTGCTAAGTTCAATAGAGAGAGTAAGAGAACTTCCATTTTTCTCAGCTATTTTAGGAATTATTTTAGTTATTTTTGCTATTTTTTCAGTAGTTGGTACATATGACTTCTTAAATTATAATAGAACTTTATGGACTGCACTAAACAAGTTGATGGAGTCTGGAATATCACCAGAGGATATAGACGGCGGATTTGAATTTAATTGCTGGTTTTTGTATGACTATTGTCTAAAAAAGTTTGGTAATATCGATCCTATCTATCCGGGAAATAAAAATATTACTCAAAGGATATGCGTTGTAAATAATGACTATGTAATCTCTCTTTCAGAATTACCCGGCTATTTTATTTTAGATAAACTAAAATATTTTTCCCACATGGGGAACACCTATATCGACATATATGTACTAAAGAAGGTAAACTAAAAATTTTATCACACTAAATGAAAATTGAAAAAAGAAATTTTAATACTTGGTGCAGGTCCTGCAGGAATTGCAACAGCATTTGAGCTATATAAATCGGATAAACATTTCATTGTAATTGAAAAAAATGATCAAGTTGGTGGTTTAGCAAGAACTTTTCACTATGGTGACTTTATAACAGATGTTGGTCCTCACAGGTTTTTTAGTCAAAATCAATATCTCTATAACCTTATAGAGGATTTACTCGGTAAGCATTGGATAAAAGTTGACCGTTTAACGAGATTCTATATAAATGGAAAATACTTTCTTTACCCTATCGAGATTTCAAATGCTCTCATAAATGTTGGCCCATATAAAGCATTTAAAATTATTTCTGACTATTTAAAAGAGAGAGTAAAAAAAGTCTTATCAAATAGAAAAGCAATTTCGTTTGAAGAACAAATTGTCTCAGAATTTGGTAGAAGTTTAGCGGAGCTTAATATGCTCAACTACACAGAAAAAATTTGGGGGTTGCCTTGCTCAGAGATTTCACCAGATTGGTCAAAACAAAGAATAAGAGGGCTATCTTTTATTGCAATACTCAAAAAAGCTCTTATAAAATCAAAAAAAGGTCCAAAAACTTTAGTTGACCAATTTTATTATCCTGATTTAGGTACCGGTTTGATTTATGAAAAAATTAAAGAAAGAGTTTTGAGTGATAGTGAAAATTCTATATTGTTAAAAAGTTATCCTATTAAAATACATCATAACAATAAAGAGATAATTGGCATTGACATAAACATAGGAAGAGATATAATTAATGTAAATCCAATACATGTGGTTTCTTCGATACCTATAACAGAATTTGTAAATCTTTTAGAACCAAATGCACCAGAAGATGTTCTTAACTCTGCCGGGAAGTTAAAATTTAGATCTCATGTTTCTCTTTTCCTAACATTAAATAAACCAAAAATATTTCCTGATCAATGGATTTACTTTCCAGATAAAGAGATCCCATTTGGCAGAGTAATGGAGCCTAAAAATTTCAGCAAGAGGCTTTCACCAAAAGATAAAACTTCTTTGCTTTTGGAATTTTTCTGTTGGGAGAATGATAAAATTTGGAATTCCAGCAGAGAGGAGTTACTTGACTTAAGTATTAAACACTTAGAGAAACTTGAATTCATTAAAAGAGAAGAAATTATTGACCTTTTTGTTCATAGGGAAAAATATGCCTACCCTGTTTATGATTTAAAATACAAAGAAAATTTAAAAAAAGTTAAAGATTATCTCAATCAATTTGAAAATTTACAGCTTATTGGTAGAGCAGGTAGTTTTAGATACAATAATCAAGATCATGCATTAGAAATGGGGATACTGGCTGCGAGAAATATAATTGAAGGGAGAAAATATAATATTGAAGAAATTGGCTCAGAGCAGAAATATTTTGAGAGGGGATATTTAAAATGAATATAAAATTTTCTTTATTAACTGAAAAATTAAGAAGTAAAGAAAATAAAATCATAATAGTAATTTGCATAATAAGTTTTCTCTTAAATGTTATTGGTATTTGGTGGGGGACTCCATATAAATGGCATCCAGATGAGGTTACAATCTATGTACTAACTATGGCTAAGCAAATGGATCCAAACCCACATAATTTCATATCAGGCTCACTACACAAATATACTGTCGGACTGGCTTTGTTGCCCTATTATCTCAAACTAAAACTAACCGGCGAGTTAGATAAAATACCTCTCACTCTCAAACCTCCCTATACAAATGAACAATTTAAATTAATGACAAATGCGCTTCTTATTTCAAGAGCTATTTCAGTGGTTATGGGAGCATTAATTGTCCTTTTTGTTTATCTCATAGCACGCGAAGTATACAACAAGAGATCAGCAATTATCTCATCTATTCTTTTAGCATTTACAATGAGTTTTGTAAATTTCTCTCATTTCGCAACAGTTGACATATCAACGACATTTTGGATTATCTTATCTATGTTGTTCATAATAAAACTTATCAAAAAACAGGATATGGGGTACTATCTACTCTCAGGTTTATTTATAGGTTTTGCTATCTCAACTAAATACACAGCTGGTTTGATGATACTCCTCTTTTTTATCTCTCATCTGCTGTTCAAAGAAAAAATTTCGCTTAATTCTCTTATTAATAAACAATTTTCCTTAGGATTTTCAATGATATTCATAGGTTTTTTAATTGGAACTCCATTTGCAATAATCGATTTTTCAAATTTTAAAAAAGATGTAATTACCGCGATAACTGATGTTCAACTATACAAAGGAATAAGAAATCCTTATCCCGGTTATATATCTCATATAGTAAACTTGATAAATGGTATGGGATTACCATTATTTTTAGTTTCTATTATTGCTTTAACTTATACAGCACTCAAATTAATCAGAATAGAAGATAATTCATATAAATATACTCTGTTATTTTTCTTATTTATTGTTCTATTTTACCTCATAGTAGGAAAATGGAATTTTGCACCGATGAGATATACTGTCCCTTTACTTCCATTTATAGCAATTTTAAATGGAAAATTTTTCTATGATATGCTAAAATTTAAAAAGAAAATTACAATCTTTGTGCTAGCATTCATTATACCCTACTCTTTCTGTTATACTATCTCTGCTGACATACTCTTCATTAATGACTCAAGATATCTCGCAACGGAATGGATAGAGAGAAACATTGATAAAAATTCAACGATTGAGTTATATTACTATAATCCAAATATACCAGAAAATATAACAGTATTCCAACCAAAAAACAATGGATCTATTGAAGATTTCATAAGTGGATTGGAATCAAGAAAATCAGATTACATCATCTTAAGTAGTTTATATTATGAAAGATACCTCGTTGATACTAACGCATTTCCAGAAAGAACAAAATACTTCTCAGACTTAATAAATGAAAGAAAAAATTACAGAATAGTTGCAAAATTTGGGAGAGGGATTTACAATAGTGGAGGCTCACCGGGATTTGGATCAATAGAGAAGTTAGATAGTGTTATACTTCGCTCTCTTACTCTAAAACCAAATCCTGAATTTGTTAATCCAACTATATTGATACTAAAAAGAATAGAAAATTAAATACCTGCTATTCTAACTATTCTTTCAATCCTGTGCTTCATACTATGCTCTTTCAAAACTCTTTCATGCCCTGCTTTTGTAATTTTATTTCTTTCCTCTTCATTCTCCTTGTTTAGATAGTAATCTATTAACTCCTTTAGTTCAGAAACATTATGGTAGCAAATAACTTCCTTGCCTATTCTGAATAAATTTTTAATCTCTTCAATATAGTCAGATAACATAAAACTATTTGTTGCAGGAATTTCAAAAGTTCTTAAGTTTGCTCCTCTATAGGAATGCGCACTGTGAACATTCAAATTTATCTTTGACAAATTTAACTCCTTGCACATTTCATAACCAATATAAATTTTTTTATCTATTTTCTCTTTCAGCTTACTTTTAATTTTCTCCCATCTATAACCGCTAATTCTAAGATTATAATCTATTAACTCGCTAAAGAGTTTTTCCCTCTTTTTTTCATGAGAACCAATAAACGAGACATCATATTTATACTCCCTCTCATTTAAAGGAATTATCTCAGTATGTACATGTTTTGAAGCACAGCATGGAAGATAGTAAGAATTAGGATTGATATCTCTAAGCTCAGGTAAATAATAAGGATCAAAAACAAAGAAGTAATCATATTCCCGAATGTTGTTAATCCTATTCTCTTTATTGAAATTTCCAAAAGGATCGTCTAATGTCCAGTTAGCTGTTTTAATTCCTCTTTTGGATAGTTTTTCAATAATGCCTGGAAGAATGTTTGCACCTTTATTAACAAATAACAAATCTGGATTATAGTTTTCAGCAAAGTGAAGAAGATATTTGTTAAGTAAAAAATTTGTGAATTTTATCTTATGAAACTTGAATTTTCTATAGCTTAAAACTTTTACCTCATGGCCTAACTCCTCAAATGCTTTTTTACATTGATAAGAAAAGCTTGGAAACTTTCCTTCTTCAGCTCCAAAAATCAAAACCCTCATATTTAGCTATTTAACCTAAAAAGATAAATTTTATAGTTATGAGCAAAAGTATAGCTATAATTGGTTTAGGTTATGTTGGCTTGCCATTGGCATGTTTATGTGCAAAAAAAGGTTATGATGTTATTGGCATAGATAAAAATCCTGAAATTGTAAAAAAAGTTAACGAAGGAATAAGCCATATAAAAGATAAAAAATTAGAGAGAGAAGTAAAAAAGAGTAAGGGGAAAATTTTCGCAACAAGAGATTTCAGTAAGATTAAAAATGTAGATATCATTATTGTTTGTGTTCCTACTCCAGTAAATAAAAAACATAAGCCAGATTTAGAGCCTTTAAAGTCAGCAGCAAGAGAAATCTCAAAATTTTTAAAGAAAGGTCACTTAGTGATAATAGAATCAACAATTTATCCAGGAACAACTGGAGAGATAGTAAAGAAAATTCTTGAAAATTCTGGTTTAAAATCTGAAAAAGATTTCTTCTTAGCTCATTGCCCTGAGAGAATTGATCCTGGAAATAAAAAGTGGAATATAGAGAATATCCCAAGAGTCCTCGGAGCTCTAAGTAAAAGAGGAAGAAAAAAAGCAGCTAAATTTTATAGGGAGATTATAAATGCAGAAGTGAAAGAACTTAGCACTGTAAAAGCTGCAGAAGCAGTCAAAATAGTTGAAAATACTTTCAGAGATATAAATATAGCTTTCATAAACGAATTAGCAAAATCTTTCGATAAATTTGAAATTGACATCAAAGAAGTTATAGAGGGTGCAAAAACAAAACCTTTTGGTTTCATGGCATTCTATCCTGGATGTGGTGTAGGTGGCCATTGCATCCCTGTTGATCCTTACTATCTAATTGAAAAGGCAAAAAATATCGGCTTTAATCATAAATTCCTGAAGTTAGCAAGAGAAATCAATAACTCAATGCCTCAATATACAGTAAGCTTGCTAGAACAAAAAGTTGGGAATTTAAAAGGAAAAAAAATTGGAGTTTTGGGTTTAGCTTACAAAGCAAATGTTGACGACATAAGAGAAAGTCCTGCATTGAAAATTTTAGAAATTTTAAAGAAAAAAGGAGCAGATGTTTTTTCTTTCGATCCTTTAGTTCCAGAGAAAAGTAGTGTTCCCTCCTTAGATGAATTATTAAAAAAAGTTAACTACCTTATCTTAGCAACAGATCATAGAGAATTCAAAAGAATGAACTTAAGAAAATTGAGAGAAAATAATATAAAGGTAATTATTGATGGAAAAAATTGTCTTAACAAGAAAAAAATCCAAAATTTAGGTATTGATTATAAAGGAATTGGGAGATGAAAATTGCAATTCTCGTTGACAGACTTGAAAATTTTGGAGGGGTTGAAAGAGAAATTATTACATTAGCAAAATATTTCAATGCTGATATATATTCTGGTTATTATATCAAGGAAACAACATTTAACGAGTTCAGAGATTATAACCTGGTGTCATTCACAAGGAAAAGATTGAGACATGGTTTAAATTCTCTTTACATAAGATTTAAATTTAGTAATCTAAAAATAGCAGAGGATTATGATGCTTACCTCTTTTTTGGATCGCATTCTCTAAGTGTAGCGAAGAAATATCATCCAAATATATGGTACTGTAATGCTCCAATAAGATGGCTTTATGACCTCTATGAAGATGAACTTAAAAAAAGAAAATTTTTAAAAAGGCACTTATTCAAGATTTTTGCATATTTTCTTAGAGCAGAAGATCAGAAATGTGTTAGAAATGTTGATAAGATAATAGCAAACTCAAAAAATGTTCAAGATAGGATAAAGAGCTTCTATGGCAGGGAATCAGATGTCGTTTATCCACCAGTAGATATTAAAAAATTTAAATTTATTGAGCATGGTGACTTTTATCTTTCTACTGCAAGGTTAGATCCAATAAAAAGAGTCGATTTGGTTGTGAGAGCATTCCAAAAAATGCCTAATAAAAAGCTTATTGTAGCAGGTGGAGGGCCATCATATGAAGAGATAAAATCCTTAGCTAAAGGATATGAAAATATTAAAGTAATTGGTTGGGTATCAAGTGAGAAAGAGCTAAGCGAGCTTTATGGTAGATGTATAGCAACAATATATGTCTCTTATAAAGAGGATTTTGGGATTATCCCTTTAGAATCAATGTCTTCAGGGAAACCCTGTATTGGCTCTAATGATGGAGGCATGAAAGAAACAATCATTCATGGAAAAACAGGCGTACTAATTGAACCAACAGTAGAGAATATAATAAAAGCTGTTGAATGGCTAACTCCAGAAAGAGCTAAAGAAATGAGAAAAGCATGCGAAGAAAGAGCAAAAAAATTTTCTGAAGATAAATTTATTGAAGGAATTAAAAAAGCGATAGATAATCTGCAAAATGCTTGAAAACTTAAAATTGTTAAGAGAATTCTATAAAAAAGAAACGAAAGGTTGGTTAATATTCCATAAATTCATGACATTATGTTACTATCTCTCATTTGGTATTTTCTCAAGAATACTTTCTAGAAATGTAACTAAGTATATATTTAGGTATTTCAAGATAGGGAGTTTACCATTGAAGATACAATTAAAGGATGATATATGCATATATCACCCTTTAGACGCGTATACTATCTTTTTTGAAGTAGTATTGGACGATATCTATGAACTGAAAAAATTAAAGAGAGGGAGCATTGTAGTGGATGTTGGAGCCCATGTTGGCTTAGTTTCAGTTCTATCTTCAAAAGGATTTAATGCTAAGAAAGTAATATCTTTTGAGCCATGTTCCAACAACTTTAAGTTACTTAAAAAAAATAAAGAAGTAAATGAATGCAAGAATATAATAATACATAACTTAGCAGTTTCGGATAGGAAAGGGAAAGTAAAACTTTATTTAGGGGGCTCAGAAACTCATTCTATAATTAAAAAATTGCCAGGAAATGGTTTTGAAAATATCGAACTTATAACTTTGAATGAGGCATTGGAAAAAGAACCAATTATAGATTTACTAAAAATATAGATGTTGAAGGGGCAGAGTTAAATGTCCTCAGAGGATCAAACGAAATTTTAAAAAAAACACAAAAGGTAATACTTGAATGGTCAAATTTAATCTATCTTGAAGATATCATTGACATATTAAAAAGAGAGGGATTTAATATTAACATTTCCAATAAAATTTTAATTGCAAAAAAAGAAAGGCAGAAAATTGAAAATTCTATTCATATCAAGAAGGTTTTATCCTGATATAACTGGTGGAGGACAAATTTCTGCGTATTATATTACAAAAGCTTTAAGAGATTTGGGTCAGGAAGTTTTTGTGTTAACATTTACCACTAAAGAATATAAAGAAGAGGAGATGGATGGTATAAAAATTTTTCGTATCCCTCTAATTTATATTGATCTTCCTTTTATATCTCATATCTGCAATCTTGAATTTATGTACCTGCAAATAGCGTATCATACAAATAAATTTATTAAGCAAATTAGGCCAGATGTAGTGCATCTTCTCAATATGGAATCAATCATCATAACTTCATTGATTTTAAAAATAAGAGGAATTCCATGTTTTGCGACTGTAAATAGTCCTTGGATTTGCTATACGGGCAATTGTGTTGATTACAAAGGAAATTCATGTACAAAATGCTCTTCCAAAAAAATGCTCCGTTGTGTTATAAAAAAAGAAAAAGGAATAGGGCTTATTAAATATCTGGTCGGTTTCATAAAGTTTATCTATGGTGTCCTTCATATGAAAGAGCGAAAATTCTTTACTAAAAAAGTAGATAAATTATTCCCAGTTAGTGAAGCAATAAAAAAACTTTTTATTGAAAATGGATTTAATGAGAATAAACTTAAGATTATACACAACCCTATTCCTCTTCAAGAAAAAGTAAAAACAAATCTAAAAGAAAAATTAGGTATATCCAAAAATAAGCAAATTATCCTCTACGCAGGTAGAGTAACTCAAGAGAAGGGCGTTCATATAGTAATAAAAGCGATGAAATATATAGATGACTCTGTATTTTTAGTGGTAGGAAGAGGGAGTTACTCTAAACTTAAAACCCCTTATTATAGATCTTTAGAAAAAATAGTAGAGGAATATAAATTGGAAGATAAAGTAAAATTTGTTGGCTTTGTTAAACCAGAGTATATGAAGGAGTATTATTCAATTACAAATTTAGTAGTATTGCCGTGTACTTTTTATGAACCTCTCTCAAGGATGCTACTTGAGGCATGTAGTTATGGAATTCCTATAATAGCAAGTAATGTTGGTGGAAATCCCGAGATTGTTGAAGATGGGAAAAATGGAATTTTATTAAAAAATCTTGAAATTGATGAATTAGCGAGAGCTATTAGATATATTCTTGAAAATTCTAATGTTTATAAGGAGATGAGCAAAAACTGTAAGGAGAAAATCAAAAATGAATTTTCTCCTGAAAAAATTGGGAGAGAGATTTTAGAGGAGTATAGAAGAATAATGCCAAAATGAGTAAAGTTCTTGTAACTTGTGGTGCAGGTTTCATAGGTTCAAATATTACTATAGAACTTGTTAAGAGAGGTTACAGTGTTAAGTAAGGAGAATTTACTAACAAAGATTTGAATAGTATGAATGTTATTATAACATTTCCGTATTTTAGGGAGGGTATGGGAGGCATACCAAACTTTATCTCAGAATTTTCTAAAAATGCTCTTACTCAAGGGCATGATATAGTAGTAATTACTTCTAAAGAAAAAAATGAACCTGAAAGAGAAGTTGTTAATGATGTGGAGATTTATAGAATTCCGATAATTCATTCTAAAACTTTTCGCAGAGTTATAGAATATAGAAGCTTTGGGATTAGAGCACAGAAATTACTAAAAAAACTAAAGAAAGAATTAAATTTTGATTTAGTTTTAGGGATATCATTTGGTGCATATGCCGGATTAGGTCACAAATTAGTATATAGATCTGGAAGTACTCCAATCTCTCTGGAAGTAGAAATGTGGAATCGGCTTTATCCTAGTCTTATGAAGAGAATAGCGACCTATGTAAAATTTTATCCGCAGTATCTATTGGAGGCAAAGTGTATTAAAAATGCTAATGGATTTTTGTGTCAGTCTAAGGGGTTATGGCAGGAATTTAAAAAGGAATATAGTATAGAGAATAAGCCAGTTCATATACCCTGTACAGGAGTAGATATAAAAAAATTTCAATCTTCAGATGGCTCAATAATTCGAGAAAAATATAATTTTAATGATAAGACTATTATATCATTTATTGGTGGTTTTTCTATTGTAAAAGGGGCAGGCTTTATAGAAGAAGCATTGCCTGAGATATTTAAAATACATCCGGATGTCAGATTTATGATCGTTGGACAAATGCAATATAACCTCAAATTACCGCATAAGTATTCTAACTATATTATAAGTGTGGGGAATGTTCCAAGGGAGCATATCCCAAAATATTATGCAGCATCAGATCTGTATTTATATCCCTCATTGAATGAGGGTTTTCCAAATACTATTCTAGAGGCAATGGCTTCTGGTTTACCAATAATTATTTCAGACATAATAGGCGTTGAGGAGTATCTTACAAATAATAAGGACGCGTTGATAATCCCGAGATATAGTTCGGATGAGATTGTCAATGCAGTATCTAAATTAATAGAATCAGAAAAATTGAGAAGGGAATTAGGTAAAACTGCAAAAAAAACAGCAAAAAGATATGATTGGAAAATTGTGACAAGGGAAATATTTGATTTTTTTGAGAGCGTGCTTTAAATTAAAATGGATTATAAAGAGAAACTACAGGAAGAAGAGTACGATCGCCCATATCATTGGTTGTTAGGAGGAGTTGCAAATTTGCAATATTTATTAAAAGTACAGATAGTAATACGCATTATTGGTAACCTAAAATCTAAAAAAATTTTAGATATTGGATGCGGTGATGGTAGATTTACTTCGTTCTTAGCGAAGGAAGGTGCCGAGGTTTATGGTGTAGATTACTCTGAGAGAGCATTAAGGTTTGCTAAAGTCCTAGTACCTAATGCAAAGTTTGTAAGAATGGACTCTTATCGATTAGGATTTAAAGCGAGTTATTTTGACGTTGTTACACTTATAGATACAATAGAGCACCTAAAGAAAGACAAAGAAGAACAGACTTTAAGAGAAATAAAAAAGGTTCTCAAGCCAAATGGCTTAGTTATCCTCTCAACAGTAAGTAATAAAATTAGAGTTAATAAAAAACACTACAGACACTACTCAGAGCAACAATTGAGAGAAATATTAGGTAAATATTTTAGTGATATAAAAATTATTGGGTATGTAAGATATGTCCCCTTATATCTTAAGTTTGTGAAATATCAGAATTATCCTATCATATCAAAGATAGGGCGAGCAATAACAAAAGAATGTTCACCAAAGAAAGCGGTTCATCTAATTGCCTATGGTGTAAAAAAAAGTTAAAAGTAAAATGGGTTATTACTCCTTGCCTAGGGCATACATAAATGAAAAAATAAGCGATTTAATAAAAAATTTGGAATATCCAACACTGAATATAGGTGCTGGAAAAAACACTGCAACATATGGGACCATCATTAAGAATCAATACATATGTATAGATATATGTAAAAATTCTAAACCAGATATTGTTGGGGATGCTCACACTCTGCCATTTAGAGACGAAACATTTAATTCTGTAATCTGCACTGAAGTTTTAGAACATGTAGAAGATCCAAAAAAAGTTGTAGACGAGATTTATAGAGTTTTAAAATTTAATGGAATTTGCATAGTGAGCGTACCGTTCTTATATCCTATACACCCTTGTTCTCATGATTATTGGCGCTTTACTGAAGATTCTTTGAAGTTGTTATTTAGAAATTTCAAGGGAGTTAAAGTTGAAGCACATGGGGGCAGATTAGCAGTAGTTTGGAACCTTATAGCGAGGGGCATCCTAAGAGTTTTACAAAGATTTAACGCAATAATAAAAAAATTAGATAGACCCTCTAATGAATATGTTCTTGGATATATTGTCTATGCTAAAAAATAATCATATCTATTGTTTTTAAATTAACCATTTTGCAATACACATAAAAAACTTTATTTATCAACGTTATAACTCCTCTAAAAAAAGGATTTTTCACATCATAATAGCTTTTGAATTTACAACTCATCACTTTTATAATTTCCTCATCAGGAACTTTTCTTTGCATTTGAATTTTTTTTCTTTTTTCTAAAATTTTTTTAAAGTTAGTAGGGAACCAAAGATATGCTTTCATTCTTGTTAGAATGAATTTTGGTTCTGAAATTAAATATATAAAATATGCTATGAAGATTAGTGGCAATAATTTTATTAAAGTTCTTAATTCATAGAAAAGAAAAATGTTAAGAAGTCTATTTCTTGTTCCTAAGAAAACTGAAAAAGAAGATTTTTTCTTTTGCAATACATGCTCACCATAGTGAATCATTCTTGCTTCAGGATTTTTTGTATGTTTTGCAATTACTTTATAACCTTTAAGCCAAATTAACCAACCTAAATAGACATCTTCGCAATAAATAAAATACTCTGGATCAAAAGGTTCTTTGATAAGAGATTTATTGAACATAAATCTTGCTCCAGAGATATATAATTTTGGATAAATGCCCTCATTTACAAATTTTTCGTTATAATAAACAACATCAAAGCCAACTAAAGAGAGAGTATGCAGCAACACATCTTTTGAATTTGGTCTATAACCAATGCCAACTGCTCCTATGCTACTATTACTTTCAATTGCTTCAACCATCTCCTTTAGGTAATCTTTCTTTACAACAGCATCATTATTCAGCAGTAGAACATATTTACTTTCAGGAGAGGAATTTCTTACGCCGATATTATTGCCTTCAGCAAAGCCTTTGTTCTCACTATTCTTTATAATTTTTATTTTTTCATTTCCTTCAAATTCATTTTCTATAGCTTTAATATCCTTTCTCTCAGAGCCATTGTCCACTAGTACAATTTCAAAATCTTGAAATGAGGAATTTAGCAAGGATTTTATACATGGAATAGTATAATGGCTTCCATTCCAATTTAATATAACTACTGATAATTTTGGCATTTTAGTATTTATATACAAGCTCTAAACCATGAATTTTTTTAATGATTATGTTTGGAATCTGTCTTATAGCACCATAAATCAACCCGAAAAATTTTACAATGTAAAAAATTGGTAAGAATAGCAGATAATTTACATATTTTTCTTTAACTACTCTGTTTAGCGTCAGTAGCATTATCATCAAAAAAGATGAAATTAGAAGTATTTCTAACAATTTCTGTTTAAAAAAAATGCCAAAAATCAATAGAAACGACATTGTCACAACTGGTAAAAAAAACTTGGGTTTTTTAAGTCTTCTCAGATTGTTTTTTAACTCAATGAGCACAGAACCGCCAATCCAAGCAGAATGAAAAAAAACTTCGGCTAAAGAAGAAGGATTGTAATGATAGCAGATAGCATCTCTCACAACTAATCCTTTTTTGTTAATTTTCTTAAAAGTGTTAGAATCGTCAAAATATCCTGTTCTTGGCTCAAAGAAACCAACATTTGATAATTCCTCCTTTAATATTGCTCTGAAAAATCTGGATTCAACAGCATTTTCATCTATTTTACTTCTGTTCGCCGTTCCCCAGCATCTTGCCCAGATATTCTCTTTATTAGCTACATATTCATAAGCATGTGTTGTTCCTATGCACTTTCCTTCTAATATCGGTTTTGTTAAATTTTTCACATAATCCTTATCAAACTCCATATCAGCATCAACAAAAATGAGAATCTCACCAATCGCTTTTTTTGCTCCAAAATTTCTGGCTTCTCCAGGACCTTTATGCTCTTGAGACAAAACCTTTATTTTTTTGTATTTTTTTTCATAACTTTTCAGGATCTCTGAGGTTTTATCTTTACTACCATCATCTATCGCTATAATCTCAAAATCTTCATAAGTTTGCTTCAATAAGGAATCTAAACATCTTGAAATGTATTTCTCTTCATTGTATGCTGGAATTATTACAGAAATTCTCGGCATAATTAATTTATATCCTGTTAGATAAAATATTAAGATATGCCACAAGAAAATTTCGAAAAGTTAAACAAGATTATATTGAAAACAGGAATTTTTATACTATCTCTTAGTATTCTTGGTAAATTTGCTGGTTGGCTGTTTAATATGATTCTAACAAAATACATCTCAACTGAAAACTATGGAATTTTCACATTAGCTTGGGGGATTGTAACCTTCTCTGCTCATATACTACTCTTTGGCATACCTGCTTCTGTTTCTAGATATATTGCATTCTATCGTGGCAGAGGTGATAAAGAAAAGGTTAATTCTTCTTTATATACAGGTATAATTTTAGTAATACTTCTAATTCTTCCATCTTTATCCATTTTTTTATTCTTAAATAACTTCTTTCCAAATTTTCTTTCATTGAAGAGAGAAGAATTTTTACTTGTTTGTTTTCTTTTTATAGTTTTTTCTTTTTACCTTTTTTTCAATTCTGTTATTTCTGGCTTTAGAAGGCCTCATATATCAAGGTTATTTGGATTGCTTTTAGAAATTTTTAGACCAATTTTTATTGCACTCCTTATCATCTTTGGAATTTCTATTTCAATACAAAATGTTGTTTTCGTCTTAACTATGTCAGTTCTACTCCCAACTTTGTTATCTGCTATTTATGTTCTAAAAAAATTTGGACTTGATGGAAAGTTTAGTTTTGATTTAACAAAAAAATTTTTTAAATTTGGACTTCCACTTTCATTGACTTCAACAGCAGATAATATTCTTGGCTGGGCAGATATGTTCATGATAAGAATTTTTGTTGGTTTTTCTGCTTTGGGAGTTTACTACATTGCAAATCTAACTGCTGCTGTAGAGCTAATTTTCTTTGGAGCATTTCTTGCAATTTTTACTCCGATAATTACAGAACATTTCGGTAGAA
Organism: Candidatus Altarchaeota archaeon; assembly: GCA_038891095.1. Lineage (GTDB taxonomy): Archaea > Altiarchaeota > Altiarchaeia > IMC4 > QMZM01 > JAWAEV01. The sequence goes on along the minus strand of JAWAEV010000001.1, from coordinate 22,889 downwards.
AAGACTTAGAAGGTGCAGCTAAATTATCCTCGTATCTCTTGGAGAATTTCTTTCTTTTTTTTATACCTATTTTCACCGTTTTTATCTCTTTTCCAAGAGAAATTTTAGTTGTTTTATTTAGAGGAGAATATGAAGAAGGTGCTTTGGCATTTCAAATAATGGCATTTTCAATGTTTTTATATGGAATAGATAGTTTATTCACAACAATATTGAGCTCTTCTGGAAATCCAAAAAAAGTTGCATCTATCAAAGGAATAGCCTCTGTTTTTAATGTAATTGCGAATCTACTATTAATACCTATATTAAAAATTGAGGGTGCTGCAATTGCCACAGTGTTATCCTCTTTATTAATGCTTTTGCTTTCATATTCTGAAACTAAAAAAATAATAAAAATAAAAATTTCCTCTTCTAGAGTATCGAAAGTTTTAATTTCAGCTTTTTTAACTTTACCAATAGTTCTAATAACAAAGAAGTTAATTCAGGATTCTTTACTCTCTCTTACAACATCAGGAATTTTTTTGGCATTATCCTATTCAATATTTCTGCTGTTATTTAAAGCGCTTAAGATAGAGGATGTTTTAATAATCTCTGCTATTTTGAGAAAGTTAAAATTTCCAAGAGAAATTTCTCTACGCATTACAAATTTACTTATGAAAAGAGTTGAAAGTAAACTATGAAAGTAATCCTTTTTCTTTCAGTTCCTGAGTTGCCTTCTCAACCATATCATACGCTTTCACTTTTTCACTCCATGATATCAGCTCTTTTATTCCATCAATAAAAGAAAATTTTGGCTTGAAACCAAGTTTTCTCTGAATTTTAGAAATATCTGCAAAGCAATGTCTTACATCCCCTTTTCTAAATTTTCCAACTACTTCTGGCTTAACATTTGAATTTTGGAGTTTAATTAACATATTTGCTATTTCAAGTATTGTTATCCTTTTTCCAGAACCAACATTAAAGCTCTCATAATTTGCCGAATTTTTTTCCATTGCTAAAATATTTGCTTCAACAATATCATGCACAGAAATGAAATCTCTACTTTGTAGACCATCCTCAAAAATTAATGGTGGATTATTGTTTTTTATTCTGCTAAGGAAAATTGCAACAACTCCTGTGTAGGGGTTACTTAAACTTTGCCTTGGACCAAATACATTAAAATAGCGAAGAGCAACTACTGGCAAAGAATAAGTTTTACCAATATTAAGGCACATTTCTTCTTGAGTTTTTTTAGTTATTGCATAGATTGAGTTACTTTGTAAAGGTTTTTCTTCATTTGTCGGAATTGGCTTTAAAATTTTTTTGCATTTCGGGCAATGAACTTCCCAATCATTTTTTTTCATTTGTTCCTCACTTCTTAATTCAGGAGCAATAACGCCGCAATTTTCACATTCATAGCTACCCTCACCATAGATTGACATTGATGATGCAACAATCAATTTTTTCACATTATGCTCTTCATTTACAAGAATATCTAATAAATTCGCAGTTCCGCTAATGTTAGCATCAACATATTTTTTTGGTTGGTATTGAGATTGACCAACTCCAACCATCGCAGCTTCATGAAAAATAACTTCGCAATCTTTAATTGCTTCCTTTAAAGCATTATACTCAAGAACATCACCTTTAATAAATTCAGCTTTTTTATTCAAGTAATCAGGAATTTTTCCTTGATGTACCTGCTCTTCTAAATTATCAAAAATCCTAACTTCATGACCTTTATCAATCAGTTTATCAACTAAAAAAGATCCTATAAATCCAGCGCCACCAGTCACGAGAATTTTCATAGTAAGAAATTTGATTTTGAAATTTAAAATTGAGATTTTTCATAAGTTTTTTATTACAACAAAATAAAATCCAATTAAAATTGAAAGAGATATTAGCGTTCCTGTAAATTTATCAACAATACCTATTGTTGAAAGACTAAGAAATTCTAAGAATATTCCGACCGTGAAAAAAATCCAAAAAAATACATCTGCTTTACTCCATTGTGTCCAAATCAGAAATAATGTGGAAATGATAATAAAATGATCAACTGAGAATTTTGGGAACAAACTAATGAAAAGTAAACTCCCAAGAAAATAACCTGATTCTATATTTAAATTTTTAATATAAGTAAAAAAATAAAAGATGACTAATGAAATGATTAAAATAGGTAGATAAAATTTAGAAGGTGACAATTGTAATAACACCCAAATTCCTGTACCTTTTTGTGATAAGGTATACTCAAAAGTTCTATATTCATAAAAAATTTTCCATTCTGGAAAGAAAAAGAGATGGCATATAACTGAAGTTAAGATAAAAATTATTAAGTATCTAAATATTTTTTTATAATCAACTTTAGGAAAAAATTTATTTTCATTTTCTCTCATTAAATTCATATTGAGCAACAAGACTGGAAACAAAACTATTGGAAAAATTTGTAGATTAAATGAGAGGGCTAACATTATTGTAGAGAGGAAATATCTTTTTCTGTAGAAAAAATAAATACTTGCTAATATAAATGCTATAGTAAATATCTCAACTTCTAAGAATAATAAACCACGAAACAATGATGGAGAAAATACATAAAGTAAAGAGGAAATTTTTTTAAATTTTGCTAAAGAATAAATTAAAATTAAATTTAAGAAATCAAAAAAGAAGAATATAAGTATAATGGCCCAAATATTGTTCCAAATCCAGACAAAAATAGGCATTAAAACATAAAGAAAAGGTGGATGATCTGCTCTATAAGGCAAAGGTAAATTTATCCCCTCTTCTTTCCAAACTTTGTATGGGTTTAAACCATGAACTACAAATTGCGAGTTACGCCAATGTTGTTTACAATCTGAGGCATAACATAATAAGCTAGAGTTATTCCAGCTGACTTGATTTATGACGAAGACAAGAAATATTGAGTTAAAAGGTATACAATGATTAAAGTACTTAAATTCAGATATCTATAATTTTCTATCTTATGAATAAAACTTGAAGTTTTTTGGAACATTCTCTTGCAAATATAAAATTTTCATCTCAACAACCATGTTTTCATCATAGTTTTTATTATCAAGTAAATGTCTCTTAAGAATTTTATGTTTGACATTCCGCCTTTTCTAACTTTATAACTCACAGGCACTTCCTTCACTCTAAGTTTTCTCTTTCCAGCTAAAATTGCAATTTCTGGCTCATAAGCAAAGGAATTTTCTTGAAAATTTATCTTTTCTAAAGCATCCCTTGTAAAAGCTTTAAATCCTGCTTGAACATCTGTGATTTTTATTCCTGAAAAAAAACTTGCAAGAAAAGAATCTACTATATTGGCAATTCTGTTTCGAAAGCTTAAGGAGCCTTTTTCAACACTTGAACCTGGTAAAAAACGAGAACCAAATGTTATATCAGCTTCTCCTTCAATCAAAGGTTTAATTAATTTTGGAATCTCCTCTGGCAAAAATTGTGAATCAGCATCTATTTGAACTATAATATCTCCAGAAGATTCTTGAATTCCTTTCCTAAAAGCTGCACCTTTTCCTTGATTTTTTTTAAATTTAAAAACTTTTGCTCCAGAATTTTTTGCTATCTCTATTGTTTTATCTCTAGAACCATCATCCACAACGATGATCTCATATTCAGAGTTCACTTCTTGGATTCTTTTTATAGTTTCTCCAACACTCTCCTCTTCATTGTATGCAGGAATTATAACAGAAATTTTAGAAGACATTTTTATTTTCTTTGACCCATTCAAATAAAAATTTAATCCCTCTCTTGGCTGAAATCTTTGGTTTCCATGAAAGTTCTTTTTTTGCTTTTGAAATATCTGAAATGAAAACTTTCTGGTCTGAAGGCCTCCAAGAAGAAAATTTATAATTTGGATTTAGGTTATATTCTCTTAAAATTTCGATAAGTTCTAAGATCGATAGCGTGTTAGTTTTACCTCCGCCAATATTATAAACTTCTCCACTAAATTTGTTTATATTCTCATAACCTAAGTGGAATGCTTCTACTAAGTCTGTGACATACAGAACATCTCTAACTTGCTTGCCGTTACCATAAATTGTTAAAGGTCTCTCAAAAATAGAAGAGATTATAAAATGTGCAATCCATCCTTGATCCTCAACTCCAAACTGGCGAGTGCCATAAATACAACTCATTCTAAATACAAGAGTTTTTAAGCCATAGACCTCAAAATAGTCTCTACAATATTGGTCTCCTGCTAACTTCGAAACACCATAAGGTGAATGTCCTTTAGCATCTATCGGAAAGTTCTCAGGAATTCCTTCAGAAAAATTTTTATCAGAAAATTCGTACCTTTTTTCCAGCTCATTCACTTTGATTGAATTTACATTTTCACCATAGACTTTGTTAGTTGAACAATATATCACAACCGGATCATTATTTGAGAGCCTCGCAGCTTCTAAGACATTAAATGTTCCTAAAGCATTTATTTCAAAATCAGTCCTTGGATTTTCAACTGATGATGTAACAGCAGTTTGAGCAGCAGCATGAATCACAAGTTCAGCATCTCTCATAACTTTCTTTAAATTTTCAAATTTTCTTATATCTCCTCTAACAAATTTAACATTAGAAAAATTTTTCAAAAAATTCAAGTTATATCTTTGAGAAATTTTTTTTCTAAGTAATGTTCCTCTAGAAAGGTTGTCATAGCAAATGATCTCATTCTCTTTGTTAGAATTTGCATAAAACTCGCAAACATGCGAGCCAATAAATCCAGCGCCACCAGTCACGAGAATTTTCATAGTAAGAAATTTGATTTTGAAATTTAAAATTGAGATTTTTCATAAGTTTTTTATTACAACAAAATAAATAGTCTTAGCATTTTTTCATATAACCTATTGTTCTTCTTAACCCTTCCTCAATTGAAATTTTTGGTTTCCATCCAAGTTCCTTAATCGCTTTTCTATTATCAAGAACGCTTCTGAAAATTTCCACATTTCTTCCTTTTGCATATTTTGGAGAGATATCTATCCCTAAAATTTTTTGTATTTTTTTGTATAGAGCTATAATACTTGTTTCCTTATTTGTGGAAATGTTAAACTCTCCAGAAATTTTTTTTCCAATAGCCAAAATATTTGCATTTACAACATCATCAATATAGATGAAATCTCTCGTTTGAGAACCATTGCCATAAATAGTTGGTTTTTCTCCATTAATAAGTTTATTCAAAAAAATTGTAACAACACCGCTTTCGTTCTCATAGTTTTGTCTTGGACCATATACATTTGAATATCTCAAGGAAATATATCTAATCCCATAAATTGAATTATAAAATTTTAAGTAAAGTTCCGCAACATATTTGTTCATACCATAAACTGAAATTGGTTCTTTTGGGTGTGCTTCATCAATTGGAAAATATTTTGGGTTTCCATAAATCGCAGCTGATGAGGCATATAAAAATTTTTCAACAGAGAATTTTCTGCAGCATTCAAGAAGATTTATTGTGCCAAGAACATTAACTTTTGCATCAAATTCTGGATTCTTTTCTGAGCAAATAACACTTGTTTGAGCAGCCTGATGAATTACAACATCAAAATTTTCCTTTTTAAATATCTCGAAAATTTTTTCTGAGCAAATATCAGCTTTATAGAATTTTGCCTTCTTGTTTAAATTTTCTTTTTTTCCTGTTGAGAGATTGTCGATAATCACAACATAGTTTCCTAATTCAACTAATTTATCAACAATTTGCGAGCCAATAAATCCAGCGCCACCAGTCACGAGAATTTTCATCTTAGAAAAATTTTTGGCATCCTCCTTTTATGTTCAGATTTTTTTATCATGTCTTGAACTTTTTTAAGAATTTTTTTATTCACACACTCAAGATCATTTTTTTCAATTTTTTCTATTACAGTGTCTAACTCATCATAAGAAATCCCAAGTTCTTTTTCATCAGTCTGTTCTTTCCATAAGCCCGCACTTGGCGGTTTTTCAATTATTTCTTTTGGAATTCCAATTTCTTTTGCAATTTTTTTTACATCTCTCTTAAGAAAATTTCCTATTGGCATGATATCACAAGCACTATCACCATATTTTGTAAAATAACCAATTTTGATTTCAGATTTATTTCCACATCCCACAACTAAATAGTTCAGCTTATTTGCAAAATAGTAAAGAGTTAGCATTCTTAATCTTGCTTTCATATTTGCAATTTCTAAATTTTTCTCACATTTTTCGTTATATCTCTTTTTATCAATATCATAAAGCAACTTTTCAAGAGTGGAACCCAAATCAATTTTTTTATATTTAATTTTAAATTTCTTTGCAATCAATTTTGCATCTTCAATATCTTTTTTGTTACTGAAACATGGCATTATCAAAGCCAAAGTATTTTTAGGAAAGGCCTTTTTGCAGAGAACAGCAGTGACTGAAGAATCTATGCCGCCAGATAAGCCTAATACAACACCTTTTGAGTTTGCATTTTTAACTTGTTCCCTTATCCAATTAACTATTTTTTCTATATCCATAAAATTTTATAAAATAAGTTAAAACCACAGTGTTTCTATACTTTTATGTTAATTTCACATTTCTATTTAAATTTTATTTTTGTGAACTTTATCAATATAACATGACAAAAATTTAAACTTACATTTATGTGTTCCTACAGTTGGCCTATTTTTATACTCCTTTTTCTTATATATGTATGATAAAAAATAAAAATAAATAAAAGAAAAGAGTGGTGAAAAATGGCAAAGAAAGGAAAGAAAAAATATTATTCCCTTTTGGAGGGGAATAAGGAGGTGGCTGTTTTTACAGGGACAGCACCAAGAAATGCAGCTTTAAAAGCAGCTAGAAGAGGATATACAGACATTAGGTTAAGGGAGCATGGTAGAAAAAAAGACGGAATGTGGAGAATTCATGTGTTTAAGGGCTCTCGAAAGAAGGTTAAAAAGCCAGAAAACGCTCCATCTTGGATGCCAGATGAAATCTGGGAAGCAAATGTTAAGAAAGTGAAGGTTGAAAAAGTTAAGAAATAAATATTTCTTTTTAGTCTAAAAACCGTTAGTTTAGCTAACGGTTTTTCTTTTAATTTTTTCTTATTTTGCTTTTTGTTTTGCTGTTTCAATTTTCCTTTCTTCTAAAGTATTTAAAGTAGTAAAGAAGATAATTATCTGAGAATTATCTAAGAAGAATGATCGGCATATTATCTGACACTCACGACAATTTAGATGCAATAAAAAAGGCAGTAAATTTTTTTAATAGACAGAATGTTTCAGTTGTTTTACATGCTGGAGACTATGTAGCACCATTTACAGCAAAAGAATTTAAAAATTTGAATTCAAAGCTTATAGGAGTTTTTGGCAATAATGATGGTGATAGAGTTCACTTAGCTGAAGTTTATAAAAAAATTGGATGTGAGCTAAAGGATTTTCATGAATTGGAGCAAAATGGAAAATTTATTGCTTTGTATCATGGTACTGATGATGAAATCTCAAAAGCGTTGATAAAGTATAATAAATATGACATAATAATTCTTGGACATTCTCATAAGGCAGAAATTAAAGCAGAGAAGAAAAAACTTATAATAAATCCCGGTGAAACATGCGGATATTTAACAGGAAATAAAACAGTAGCATTACTTGACACAAAAAATTTAAAAGCAAAAATTTTTCATTTGTAAAGCCCAATAAAAAGAATGGAAGCTCAAGGGATGCTTTTGTTATTTGATTTAGGCATAATAATATTTTCATCAACATTATTTGCTTTTTTTGCTAAGATACTCAAGCAGCCTTTAGTAGTTGCATATGTCATTGCAGGCATAGTTGTTGGTCCTTTTGGATTGAGATTAGTTACAAATGAAGAAATTATAAAAATTTTTGCTGAACTTGGCATAGCATTTCTTCTATTTTTTGTTGGTTTGGAGTTAGATATTAAAAAGCTAAAGAATGTTGGAAGGGTTTCAATATCCTGTGGAATAGGACAAATTTTATTTACCTTTATTTTCGGTTTTTTATTATCCTCTCTTTTTGGTTTATCTCAAATAGAAGCATTTTATGTTAGCTTTGCATTAACAATAAGTTCGACAACTGTTGTAGTGAAATTACTTTCTGATATAAATGAGTTACAAACTTTGCATGGAAAAATTGTCTTAGGGATTCTTTTAGTTCAGGATGTTATAACAATAGTTGTATTGGCAGCATTGCCAAATTTAGGAAATTTTTCTATAGTGCCATTGCTACTCTCTGTAGTAAAAGGATTTGGATTTTTTTCAATTTCAGTAGTTATAGGCAGATTTATTTTACCACCATTGATAGGATTCAGCTCAAGGTCGTTAGAGCTTTTATTTTTATTTGCTTTGTCAGTTTGTTTTGTCTTCTCTTTTATCTCATATCTTCTTGGCTTTTCTATCAGCATAGGAGCATTTCTTGCTGGTTTATCATTGGCATCATTTCCATATAATTTAGAAATTGTTAGTAGAGTCAGATCAATGAGAGATTTCTTTGCAACAATTTTTTTTGCCTCTTTAGGTATGCAAGTTTCAGCAACAATTCATGATTCGATAAAACCTTTAGTTATAGAAGAAGTAATTATATTTTCACTTTTTGTTTTAATCGGAAATGTAATCATAATGTTCTTAATTGCCTCTCTTTTAGGATATAGCAAGAGAACATCTTTTCTAACTGCAATTTCTGTTGCTCAAGTATCTGAATTTTCATTGGTATTAGTTTCAGAAGGACTTTCACTTGGGCATATTCAAAAAGATATTCTCTCTTCGATAGCTTGGGTGACATTGATTACATTGACGATAAGTTCATATATGATAATACATTCATCAAAATTATATCGCATTTTTGTTCCTTTTCTTGGTTTCTCTAACAAAATTCCAAAGAAAAAAGATTTTGAATCAATCTCAGAATCTCTAAAAAATCATACTATTGTTTTTGGGTGTCATCGTACTGGTTATATGATTGTGAAAACTTTAATGAGACTAAAAAAGAAATTTTTAGTAGTTGATTATAATCCTGACATAATAAAGAAATTGCTAACCCAAGGGATAAATTGTATTTACGGTGACATCGAAGACTTAGAAATTTTAGAAAGGGTAAATCTAAAGGGCGCTGAGTTAGTGATATCAACAATTCCTACACATGATGATAACTTAATGCTATTGAAAAAAGTTAGAGAGCTAAATTCAGGTGCATTTTTTGTTGTGAGAGCAGAGTCAATTGATAATGCTCTTGAGCTTTATGAGAAAGGAGCAGATTTTGTTATATTTCCAGAGATGCAAAGTGGTGAGAGAACATCAGAACTTTTGGAAATTTATGAGAGAAATAAATATCTTTTCTCAGAGATAAAACAAAAAGAAATAAGAAAACTTGAAAAAATAAAAGAAGAAGAATTGCTTTTGAAATATGAGCCATCATTGCTAAAACATCAGAAAAGAAAATTTTTATTATAACTTTAAAGGCTTTAGAGATCTTCCAATACCTTTAAACTTATCTTTTTTTATTGGTTCAAGTTCCTTCTTTTCGGATTTTTCTTTTAGTTCATCTATTGTTTTTATTTCCACGGCTTCAACTTTATTTTCGACTTCAGTTTTAGTAGTATCTTTACTAACTATATAATGTTTTTTTCTAATGAAAAACACAGCTAAAAATATTGCTAAAATTAAAACAATGAGAATTATTGTAATATTACTCATGTTAACTTCCTTTGGTTTTTCTGCATAGCTTTGTTTTTTTTCAATTTTCTCAAGAATTTTGGAGCATTCTAAAATTTCATTACCTGCTGTTTCATTCCCTAACTCATTGTAAATTTCAATCGCCTCTTTTGCATTTAACACTGCACTCTCTATTCTACTCTCTCTATATTCTATTTCAGAAATTTTGCACAGAGAATTTGCGATCATTAAATTTGCTTTTAAGCTAATATTCTTGTCTTTGAGTAGTATTCCAATATCTAAAATCTCTCTTGATAAATTCAAAGAAAGTCCATAATTTTTAGTTCCGTATAAATATGTAGCATTTTCATATAATAAAGCAGCCCTTAACTTTAAACCATCGATAGAATTCTTAACAATGATATCACAATTTTCAATGTTTTTCTCAATTTCTGGAGTTTTCTTTTTTATTCCAGAATACAACAATTTTGCCTTTCTGGCGAAAGTTAATGCAGAACTGAAATTTTCATTCATAAAAAAATTCATTGATTTGTTGTAATTTTCATCTGCCTCTTTTTTATTTCTTAAATCTTCTGAGATAATTGCATTTATTTTTTTAATCAGCTCATCACACTCTTTTGCTTTAGAATTCATATTCAACTCTTCATATAGTTTCTTAGCAATTTTTGCATAGTTGGTTGAGTTATCATAATTACCAGCGTTAAATGCCTTTTCTGCCTTTAAGAAATTCTCTTCAGCAAGTTTCCCCTTTACATTCCCTTTTGTTTCATATACATAAATCTTCCCGTCAAGAGTGCCAAAAATTATCTCATTGTACTTATCATTTTCTAAATCATCAATTACAATTTTTTTCACCCCCGCTGCTTTTGGAGATTGCCAGAGTAATTTACCTCCATTGCTTAGCAAGTAAACTCTATCAGAAACGGCAAAAATTTCTTCATTTCCATCATTGTCTATATCAAAAATTTTTATGTCATATACCTCATCAGCAGTATTATAACTCCACTTAAATTTGAAATTCGAATCTAATGCAATTAGATCATTTGTTCCTACGATCAAGAGAATTTCATCTTTGGCATTAATTACTTCTAAGGCATATGCATGACCACTTATATTATACTGCTTTTTTTCATTTCCATTACTATCAAACAAGTAAATTGTATAAAGTGACCCAACAATTATCTCAGGTTTTTTATCCCTATTTATTTCGGTAATTTTTACACTTTCTGCACCATTTTTAATTCTCACTTCCCATTGTAAAGTGCCGTTTTCATTATAAACCGTAATCCAACCTTTGTATGCAGAAATTCCAATAGATGAAATGCCAGAAGCTACAATGATATCCTTTAAACCATCAGAATTTATATCCTTGACATCTATTGAATTTGGAGAAGAAGGTAAATTTTTTTTCCATATTAACTGTCCTCTGTTATCTACGAGGTAAATGTTGTTATTTCTTTTCGACATTGGGTCAGTAGTAGCAATCAATAACTCCTTTTTTCCATCATTATCAAAATCAAAAGGAAAAATTATCTTCACAGCACCATGATCAGTGAAAAATTGCCATTCTTTTTCTTGAGTATAATTGAAAACATGCAAATGAGTGCATGAGCCAACAAGAATTTCATCATAGCCATCGTTATCTATATCTTCACAAAAGATTGAATAAATTTTACATCCAATATCTTTTTTCCAAATTAAATTCCCAGTTGAGTTCACTATTCTAAAATCTCCACCGGAGCCAACTAATGTCTCAATTGATTTTACTGTAGCAATTTCTTTTTTACCATCGTTATCAAAATCACCAATGCATAGATCTGTTATCATACCACCAGTGGTGTAATTCCATTTCTCATTGAACTGCTCTTCTTCTATTCCAAAAACAAAAATTGAAAAAATTAGAAGGAATGCAAAGTAAAAAATTCCAAGCGCGAGCAAATTTTTTTTCATATGTAAACTAATTGTAATTTCATCTAAAAAAACAATATATTTTTATTTATAAATTTCCTAAAATAAATTATGCCATGCGGTAGAAAAAGAAAAATACAAAAGATGCGGAAGCATAAACTTAAGAAAAGAAGAAAAAAGATGAGACACAAAAAGAAATAATCTAATTCTTTTTGTTGTGCTTCCGTTGGAAAGTATAATTGGGCTTTAATGTTTATAGATATGTTTTACTTTACCAAAGTAGAATAAATTCTCTCTTTCTATACAATATATGTCAAAATTTTCTATCTCATTCATAAATGGTGAGAGCATTTTTTCTTGAGAGATATCTGAACCTTCAACAACAAAATTTAAAGAAGGAATTTGAATTAGAATTTTTTCGTTCCACATTCCTTTCAGAAAGCATTTAACTTTCTCAACTCTGAGGCCTTCCCTCAAACCAAGAGCAGGATGATCATGCGCAATAATAACAACCTTAGATCTTTCAAAATTTTCATCATCAGGGATTTTATGTCCATGGCAAATATAAATTTTCTCATTAGCAATATAGAAATATTCCAAAACTTTTAATTCTTTTCTTTCAGCTAAAGGTCCGAGAATTGTGTCGTGATTTCCCTTTATCAAAAAAATTTCGTTAACATTACTTTTCAAAAAATCTAAAAAAGAAAGGACTTCGTTCCATTCTTGTTTGGAAATCCTACCAAATTCGTGCTTTAAATCACCATTAATAACAATTTTCTCAAGAGAAGGAATTTTAGAAAAAATTTTTTTTAGATATGTGATAATCTCCCTGTATTGAAATTTAGGTACAAGGAAACCTAAAGAATTGAGTTCTTCTTCATAGCCCAGATGTAAGTCTCCTATTACAAGAACTTTTTCTTTTTTTAAGTAGAGTGTTAATCCATGAATTTCAACTCCAGGAAATATTTCCTTTTTTTTATTTTTTGTGTTGGTTGGCATCTTATATTTCATTTCATATCTTTACATTTTTGTTCCCTTATTATCTTCCTTGAATTAATAAATTAATAATGGAAAAGCAAATAACAAGAGCTAAAAAAATTGGATTGGCACCAGGTGCTTTAATCCATATAGGAAAGAAAAAAATTGAAGAAGTAAGGATAACCCTTATTGAATATGATGAGAAAAATTTTCATGAGAAAAGAATAGAGAACATAGAAGATTGCTTTAAAATTAGTGAGTCACATAAAATAAAATGGATAAATATCGATGGTTTAAGTAATGTTGGTATAATAAAAAGAATAGGAGAAGAATTTGGTATTCACCAACTAATACTTGAGGACATACTAACAACGGATCAGAGACCAAAAATAGAGGACTTTGGTAATTATATCTACACTGTTTTAAGAATGTTATCTTATGGAGATGAAAATAGAATAAAATCAGAACAGGTTAGTTTAATTTTAGGCCAAAATTTTCTTATTACATTTCAAGAGAGTGTTGGAGATGTTTTTAATCCTGTGAGAGAAAGACTCAAAAAAGAGAAAAGCAACATTAGAAATATGGGTGCTGACTACCTATTCTACTCTTTAATAGATGTAATAGTCGATAATTATTTTATAATTTTGGAAAATATTGGTGGGATTATAGAAGAACTTGAAGATGAGATAATAACTAACCCCTCAACAAATACATTAAAGAAAGTTTATAATTTAAAAAGAGAAATGCTCTTACTGAGAAAAAGTGTGTGGCCCTTAAGAGAAGTTGTGAATGGAGTTGAAAGAAGCACATCAAATGTTATTCATAAACAAACTCGTATTTATCTCAGAGATCTTTACGATCATATAATCCAAATCATTGACACAATAGAAACTTTTAGAGAAATGCTTTCTGGCATGATTGACATATATCTTTCAAGCATTAGTAACAAACTTAATGAAGTGATGAAAGTTCTAACAATAATTGCAACAGTTTTTATTCCACTTACCTTTATTGCAGGAATTTATGGAATGAATTTTAAATATATGCCTGAGCTTGAGTGGGAGTTTGGTTATCCTTTGGTTTTAATTATTATGTTAAGTGTGGCAATTATTATGATATCATATTTCAAGAAAAAGAAATGGATTTAATGGTTAGCATCTCAGTAGCAAACAAATAAAATGGCAGAAAGTAAAATTCTCATAGGTAATGTAACAATAGAAAATTTTCTGTTATTCCTTTTTACATTCATAATCACGCTTATTTTCGGAAATTTAGTTAACTTTCTCGCGAGAAGATTTTTTGATGAAAGGATATCAATTAGAAATTCAAAAATTGTCGCAAGAATTTTACAATATTTTTTTATCTTTGCGGGATTGTATTATGGTATATACTATGAGCTTGGTTTAGATTTAACTGCTCTTGTGGCTTCATTAGGAATTATTGGTATCGCAATTGCATTTTCTTCACAGCAGATAATACAAAACGTGATTGCAGGAATTTTAATTTCATTTCAAGGACAAATACAAATTGAGGATTGGGTTAAGGTTGGTGGAGTTCCAGATACAGGGATAGGCAGAGTTAAAGACATAACCCTTACGAGCACAACTATAAGGGACATGGATGGTAAATTGGTCTATATTCCAAATTCAGCACTTTTATCCTCAAAGATAATAAACTACACAAAGGCAGGTTTTACAGAAGTGCCAATACAAATAAAAATTCCCTATACCCCAGAATATGGAAAAGTCAGGGAAATTATTTTAGAAGTTGCAAATGAAAATAGAAGTATACTCTCAACTACAACTAAAAAAGGAAAATCCTCTATAGAGAGAATACTACAATTACCACATATTAAAAAAATTTTTGCAGATAAGCCCTTAAATATGGAAATTTTCAAGCCAAGAGTTTTAATCTCAGAAATCTCAGATTCAAAAATAACATTTAGTGTCCGTTTTTGGATTTTAGAAATTCATAAAAAAGATGAAATTATCTCAGAATTTTTGAGTGCACTTCTCGAGAGATTTAAAAAGGAGGGAGTTAAAGTTTGAATTTATATGTTACAATACACAGCTTATAATAAGGTACAAAAAATGAGGATAGTTATCTTTTCAATCTTAATTTTAGCAACCCTTCTAATATTAGCTATTCTATTCAATAGTTCTCCATTAATTTGTAATCTTATTTTTTGGGCATTATTATGATTGCTCCAAAATTCGCTATTATGATTGTTATTGTGGATGCGACAGTTTTTTAACTCACATAGTAAATTACATTTTGCGTTTTTGAAACTCAGCAACACTTGGCTAAAAATCTTGCCTACTTTCAATTCTCTTTAGAACTGCTTCATGCATTCTTCTAATGAATTCTAGACGATCTTCCATTTTAATCACATCCATATAACCTTGAGCAATTAAATTCAAAGCAAATGGCGATGGTATATCTGTCGAAATTGTTTCTATTTTTATTTCACCTTTTTTTATCATCTCTGCAATTTTTTCAGCATTTTCAATATCCATTAGATCCTCTAAAACCTCCCTACGAGCTTCTTTCAAAATTGGAAATTCCTCCTGAAATTTTCTAATAAAATTCAGAAGCATTTTTGAGCCAACTTGTTGTTTACCGACTGACTTTCTTTTTCCTTTGTATGAGCGTAGTATCATTAAAGCGCGAGTTGCACAATGCCTAAACCTTCTTTCAAGAACTTCTGTTTTTTCAATTGCTTTTGTTGCAATTTCCTTCAAAGAAAATTTTTTAAGGTCTTCTATTGCCTGTAAAACTTGAATTTCCCCCTTACTTGAATATAGATAGAAACCATTGTCGCTGAGAGATACCATAACATCCCTCTGTTGTCTTTTTGATATCAAATAAGCTATCGCTCTTGAAAGTGCATCATTAACTCTCCTGCCATAAATTGTATGAAATATCACATACTTTCTTTTAAAACCTTGGTAGAATTCAATCACAATTTTTTTATCAGTTGGTATTTTTGCATAAAGAAACTGCTCTCTTATGTATTCAAAAATTGAATTTGCAGAATTCTTATCAACATAAAGGTACTTGAGAATAAAATTTACAATTTGCTCTTTCTTTTCATTTTTTTCTAATTTTTCTTCAATAAGTTTTCTAAACTTCCCAATTTCTATAGCCAAGTCAAAACTCAAAGGTAGTTGCTCTGAAAACCATGATGGCACTGTGGGCACACCCTCATAAGGCATAACATGAGCAGTTTGTCCTCTTGAATAGAGAAATTTATAGCATCTGCCACCTAAAACAAAAATATCCCCTTTCTTTAATCTTTCAAGAAAGTCCTCTTCTATAGTACCAACTTTTATATCTTGTTTTTTTACTGTTATATAAGACTCATCTGGAATTGTACCTACATTTGTTGAATACAACACTCTTGCTAATTTACTTCTTCTTCCAAATGTTCTTGCTTCTTTATCAATCCAAATTTTTGCATATACATTTCTTTGCTCCAATTCAACATATTTCCCAGAAAGATAATCAAGTACTGCTTCATAGTCACTAAATTCAAGATCTTTATAGCAATAGCTCCTCCTTATAAGAGCATAAATATTATCAATATTCTGCTTTTCTTCAATTGCAATTCCATACAAATGCTGAGCTAAAACATCTAAACAATTTTTTGGTATGTGCACCTTATCAATTTTACCTTCAAGTGCATTTTTCAAAAGAACAGAGCATTCAATTAGGTCATCTCTGTCAAGAACTATAATTCTTCCTTTTGCAGTATCATGCAATTTATGACCTGAGCGTCCAACTCTTTGTAATGCTCTTGCAACAGATTTAGGAGAACCTAAAAGAATAACTAAGTCTATGTAGCCAATATCAATTCCTAATTCTAAGGATGTAGAAGAAACCACACATCTTAGCTCACCATTTTTTAGTCTATTCTCAATATCCAAGCGATGACCTTTTGAAAGTGAAGAATGATGTGCTCCTATAGTTGCTTCATTATACTCCTT
This sequence comes from Candidatus Altarchaeota archaeon, assembly GCA_038891095.1. Taxonomy (GTDB): domain Archaea; phylum Altiarchaeota; class Altiarchaeia; order IMC4; family QMZM01; genus JAWAEV01. The sequence goes on along the minus strand of JAWAEV010000001.1, from coordinate 6,413 downwards.
TGGAAATTTTTCCTTTAAATTATGGATAACTCTTTCAGTGCCACTTCTTGTGTTAGTGAAAATCAAAGTCGTTTTATGCTGTGAAATTAATTCATAAAGTAAATTATAAAGAGAATCGTGCAATTCCTTTTGTGTCGTTTTCATCAAATTTGGCACAGGTGTGAGGACCTTCATATCAAGTTTTTTTATAAATTGCACATCTACAACTTTACAATCTCTCAGCTCTGAATTTTCATAACCAACTAAAAATTTTGCAACTTCTTCAAGGGGAGAAATTGTAGCAGAAAGGCCAATTCTTGTAAATCTACCAGCTAAATTTTGAAGTCTTTCTAAAGATAAAGTTAAATGAACTCCTCTTTTGTTTTCAGCTAAAGAATGAATTTCATCAACAATGACCCATTTTACATCTTTTAAAAATTTTCTGAATTTTGGTGCATTTAAAATTATTGCTAATGTTTCTGGAGTTGTTATTAATATATGCGGTGGCTTGGAAAGCATTCTTGCTTTTGTTGATGTTGATGTATCACCAGTTCTAACCATAACCCTTATTCCTAAATTTTTTCCTGCTAAATTTTCAATTTCCTTTAATGGAGAATTTAAATTTTTTTCAATATCGTTATTCAGAGCTTTTAATGGTGAGACATAAACGCAGTAAACTTTATCCTCAAGATTATTATTCCCAGAAAGTTTTACAAGTTCATTTATTATAGACAAGAAAGCAGTCAAAGTTTTTCCTGAGCCAGTTGGAGCTGAAACAAGGGTATTCTCCCTTCTGTGAATGTTAAGAATTGCAAATTTTTGCGGTAATGCAAATTCCTTAAATTTCTTCTGAAACCATTCTCTAACTAATGGATGCATCTCTTGAAAAATTTCTTCATCTGAGTAAGGTTTAGTTTGGTGACTTATCATTGCAATATTAAACAGTAGAATTAAAGTTGATTAATCGGCAAGATATAACACTTAGTGACGAGCATATTCAATCTGTAGAGAGTATATCGCATATGTTTACTACCTCCCAAATATTCCTAATTTAATAAATAAATGCCTGCTTTGTTAATCTTCTAAAAGAAGAGTATAGCGTATATACCACCCTGCGTCATTTATATTCCATGGCCATTTTCTTTCAGGCAAAAATTTCTTCCTAGTGTTTGCATCGAATTCCTTTGCTGTTTCTTTGTCACCTGCCTTTAATGCAGCAATGTTATTTACTGTCCATGGGAAAGCATCTGCTTGATTTGTTTTCCATTTAGGATTGTGAGAAATGAATTTCTGCCATAAAATACTTTGTCTTGCTTTTGCTTCTGGTAGATCAAAAATTATTGGCCATAAATTGGCAGATGCATCAGGATAAAATTTATTCCAGTTTGTTTTTCCTCCAACATATGGTTTATACTCCTGGTTTTTCTCATTCCACAACTGATTTTCTATTCCTTCTCTAACTTTTCCTTCTTTTTCCCTATACTTTTCAGCATCTATATCCCCTATAACATCAAGTAAATAAGCAAAATCTCTATAACCTTGCCACACCTCAATATTATCCATTAAAAACTTTATTTGATAATTCTTCTTAGCCCATGTTAACCCGTCTTCTTGGAGCGTAGCATTCATAGCTCCTGCGATTAGTTTTAAGTTATTTAAATTGTTTTTTATAAAGTTCGAATCTCCGCTTTTATCATAGTATCTCCTTACAAGTGAAAGAAATGTTGCTGCATAGGAGTCAGATGAATCATAATTCTCTAGTGGTTTTTCAACACCATCAACAACAGAGTAGTCATATATTGTTCCATAAACTCCTAAATTGTCTGGTTTGTTAAGGTGAGCAATATACCATAATATATAATCCTTAACATCTTTTTTATAACTCTCATCTACCTCTAATAAAGCTTGAGCTGCAAGGTTTGCAAAGTATGGATTTATTCCACCATCAGGAGCAATTGACAATGCACCACTTGGGCGTTTGCATTTGCTAACAATCCAATCTGCTTCCTCTTTTGCTCTAATTTTTGCTATACTTTCCGACTGAATTGTGGTTGTAGTTGAAATCGCAGTGGTAGTTAAGATAGTAGTTGATGTAGTTAAAGTTGTAGTTGTTGTTTTTGTTGTTGTCCTCATCGTAATTATTGGAGTAGTTGCGATGGTTGTTGTAGTTGTTTTTATAGTTTCATTACCTGGGATACATTCACACCTAAATTCACTCACTTTCGTTCCTTTAATCAGGAAATTCACTAGAGGACAAGCAATTAAGACAATTACTAATCCGATAATTATTTGAATTATTCTTCTTCTTACAATAATCCTCGCTTTGAAATCTTCTGATGTGATGTATACTACAGCATTCCAGACAATTAGCAATGCAGCCAAAGCAGCGATAATCCACCAAATTAAACAAAAGATCAAACTCACAACTTCATTTATTCTGTCTTTAAGCACACCTAAAACGTGCTTTACTCTATTTTCCAAACTTTGAGCTGAGATTAAGTTTACTAAAAGAAAAAAAACAATTGTGAATGAAATTATTTTTGTTTTAATTTTCATTCTCTTATACATTTAATTTTCATCTTTAAGAAATTTATTATTAAGAAATTTATTATATAACATACTTTTCAGGCATTTCAGTCACTACCACAGAAAAATCTTTCGGAAAACACTTTGCATAAACCCTTTTCTTTTCCCAAAAGAAAGAGCGCATTCCAAAAAGAAAAAACTATTTTGTTATTTACTGAAGAATTTATCAACATACTTTTCAGGCATTTCAGTCACTACCACAGAAAAATCTTTCGGAAAACACTTTGAGTAGTTTCTCCAGCGAAATCTTTCATCCATGAAAATTATTGCTCCTCTATCTGTTTCACTTCTTATACAGCGACCTGCAGCTTGCAAAGCTCTATTCATTGCAGGGTAAATGTAGCCATAATCCCAACCTCTATTGAATTTAAAATCATAGTATTCAATCAGTGCTTTAACTTCTAAATTTGGAATTTCAAGTGGCAAGCCAACAATTATAACCGCATCAAGAAGATTATTCTCATAGTCTAAACCCTCTGAAAAAGAGCCTGCTTGCACACCTGCTAAAATTCCACCTTCTCCATTTCTAAGCACTTTAAGTTTATTGAAAATATTAATTCTGTCCTCTTTTTTCATTTCTTTTCCCTCAATTAGAATTTCCTTCTTCAAATTTTTTAAATTTTTAATAATGGCGTTCATCATCTCATATGAAGGAAAGAAAATTGCAACATTTTTTGGAATGTGCATAAGGATAGAAGAAATTTTTTTAGCATATGCATTATACATTACCTCAGATCTTTTTTTGTATTGCGTTGTCAATTTCGGCACAAGAAGAGTAAGCCTGTTCTCTTTTGGAAATGGCGATTCATACTCTCTCATTAAAATTCTTTCTTCATCCAAATCAAGAACTTTTGCATACATTTCTAATGGCATAAGAGTCCCACTCATGAGAATTGCAGAGTGAACTTCATCAAAAATTTCTTTTGCAGAAATTCCCGGATCTAAACATTTATAGAAGATTTTTACATTTTCATTGTTATTTAAAATTCTTGCATAGCCTCTATCCTCTTTTTTCCAATTTTCAAGAAAATTTGCTATCATTTTCGAATAAGATCTATATCTCTTTGGCATGCTTAAAATTTCATCAGCAGTAGAATCTAACATATCTTGAATTTCGTCATAGCTAAGTTCTGTTTTTTTCTCAATTTTCTCTATAAAGTCTTCTCTCTTAACAAATTTTTCTCCATTTTTTTCTAAATCTTTGCATAATTCTTTTAACACAGAGGCTATATCATTTAATGCTTCAACAAGTGTTTCATATTTTAAAAATTTTGCCTCTTTAATTGCTCGTTTTATCATAAATTTACTAATTGAGTATGAAAGAATCTCTCTTATCCTATCGGGCAAATTATGTGCTTCATCAATTATTATGATGCTATTCTCAAGACTCTTTTCTAATTTCGAAAGGAAAGCTTTTCTAACTTTTGTAGAAAAGATATGGAAGTAATCACAAATTATAACATCTGCATTCTTACCTGCTTTTATACAAATTTCATATGGACAAAATAAATTTTTCTCACAGATTTCTTTTATCTCCTCAGAATGAGGAGCCTCTATTTGAATTTTTTCTATGATTCTTTTTGCATTACCTGAAAGTTCTCTTTTATGCGAATTTTTGTAAAATTTACATTTTTCATCTTTTTTTTGTGCTTTGCAAAATTCGTTAAAATCTCTTGATGAAAGCTCTCTGACATTTGGATATGGGCACATCCATTGTTTTCCGATAAAATCAACAGCAGTTATTTTTACCCCAAATTTATTCTTTATCTTTTTTATTGTATCAATTACTATCTTATGCTGTGTATGTTTTGGTGTAAGAAAGAAAATGTTCCTCCCTTTTTTTAGTGAATATTCAAGAGAGGAGCTAAGAACAGCTGCTGTTTTTCCAATGCCTGTTGGTGCATGAGCAATCAAGTGCTTTTTGTTTTCAATAGCTTTTCTAACATCTTGTAAAAATTCTCTCTGACCCCTACGTATATCTTCAAATGGAAATAAATATTCTAATGTGCCCATATTATTTTGTTGGATAATTTAACAATAAATATTATGTCCCTAAGCCTAATATATCTGCCATCCTAATTTTTCATTCATATGCTTGGCATATCACAGAATAAAAATTTCTTTAAATCCTATGAGACATGCTGCTCTTATTTTTGCAAAAACAAAATTTTACTGCTAAAAACCTTCTTTTAATGTTTTTCATAGTTCATAGAGATTTTTCCATTCTATTAGCAAATTTTTTAAACTCCAAATCGCTCTATCAGAAGACTTTTTGGAAGTATTCTTTAATCTTATTCATAGGTAATTCTCGCCTCTCAAAGTTTAAACAATTTCAGTAGGCTTAATATGGAGTATATCTTCACATTTTTATTAATGGCATAGGATCTTACAATCAGTTCATCTATTGCCTCTACTAACTACTACTAATGAGCTACTTTTTTATATTCAAGTGTTGTGCAAATCCTGATATTTTTGTATTCAATAGGCATATAAATGTTTGTATTCGCAGCATAATACTGAGAAAATAAAATTTTAATATTAATGAGAAATTTACCAAAGGAAATGAGAAAAATTTCTTTGAGCTTTGATGAAAATTTATGAGATTATGTGATTAAGTGATGATTTTCTCAATAAATCTGAATGACTTTTCAAGTTAAAAAATATTCGTGTTACGAAATACTGCTGATTTTAATCACAGTTATTTACTTTTATCCACATAAAGTCTACTAAACTTCATAGTTCTATCTTTAAAAATTGTTAATTTAATTTTTGAAATAAAATGAATACTATTTAATTTTTATATATAGAATGCGAATAATTAGCATAACAAAATACTAATAGATATATAAATGGAAAACAAACAAAACTATAAATAATATTGAAAAATGAATATAATAAGAGGCGTAAATACTAAAATAAATACTAAAAAATTAATTTTTTTTGTTTTTTTTCTATATTTAGTCATTGTTTTTCAGGTGTTTAGTGTAGAAGCGCTTGGTTGTAGATACTCTGATGGAACATACTGCTACAGCAATTGTTGTCCTACTGGTGAGATATGTGCTTCAACTGGTAGTTATGGATATAAAACATGCAATACTAATACTGGTTCTTGGGGATATACGTTGTATCCATCAAATAGTTGTACAGGCTCTTGCTATGGAACAACAACTTACAGACCAACAACCACAACAACTATGCCACCGCAATACTGCACAGTGAATGTTAGAGTTTTAGATTGTTACACATACCAGCAAATTTCAGGGGTAACTCTGCATCTTAATGGTCAAACAGCTTATAGCTCATCAACAGGCTATACAACATTCTACAATGTTCCTGTTGGCTATAGAACAGTTTATGGAAGCAAAGCAGGTTACACATCTGCAAGTGAAAGCTTTTATTGCTCATGCTCACAGACACATTACGTTGATTTAAGAATGTGTCCTATCACTACAACAACAACTTACAGACCAACAACCACAACAACTATGCCACCGCAATACTGCACAGTGAATGTTAGAGTTTTAGATTGTTACACATACCAGCAAATTTCAGGGGTAACTCTGAATCTTAATGGTCAAACAGCTTATAGCTCATCAACAGGCTATACAACATTCTACAATGTTCCTATTGGCTATAGAACAGTTTATGGAAGCAAAGCAGGTTACACATCTGCAAGTGAAAGCTTTTATTGCTCATGCTCACAGACACATTATGTTGATTTAAGAATGTGTCCTATCACTACAACAACAACTTACAGACCAACAACCACAACAACTATGCCATTACAATGTGGCTACTTAAAAATCTTCAAGTTCAATGATGCAAATGCAAATGGTGTTTGGGACTAT